>NZ_JBIMRA010000003.1:0-369496 GCF_043945515.1 Citrobacter freundii complex sp. 2024EL-00216
TCTGAGGCAGCACCTGGCACGGCTGGGACGGAAGTCGCTGTCGTTCTCAAAATCGGTGGAGCTGCATGACAAAGTCATCGGGCATTATCTGAACATAAAACACTATCAATAAGTTGGAGTCATTACCAAGGCGTTAAATCCACATTCCGCCTGGTGGCTACCACGATTGTGACGACATTTACCATCTGTGCCTGCACGGCAAATGGGACCTTACCGTTGCTGCTGTGCGGTGATGCCTTTAAAGAGGAGTACAAAAAGCGAGGTCTTGCGGCAAAAAACCTCTCGCGAACCACTGAAGATGCCGGAACCGTTGTCGAACCGATTATCCCCTGGTCTGCCTCAGGCGTTTATTGCGCCACTATGCTGGGCGTTGCCACGCTTGATTACTTGCCCTGGGCAATCCTCTGTTACAGCGGCGTCATCTTTGCCCTACTGTGGGCGGCAACCGGTATTGGCATTGCTAAATATGAGCCCAATGAAGCCACTGAGAATATGGTTGAGCAAAAATCATAAACTACTAAATAGCTAAATCTTAGCTATCACCAGGGTAAATTAAATATATCCATTAGATATACATAAACATTCTTCGCTTTTGCGTTGCTTACACTATTTTCAGAGACTTCCAGGAGTCAACAATGTCTTTGTTTGATGATATTGTCACAAGGGATGTTAATTGTCGCAAATACGGGCAATTACAACAGATGTACGGTACCACCGATGTATTACCGCTGTGGATTGCAGATATGGATTTTGCGACACCAGAGCCAATCATGAGCACGCTGCGTTCGGTGGTATCGCAGCCTGTGCAAGGCTATAACCTGGATTATCCACAATGGAAAGAATCTGTTATTCATTGGTATGCACAACAGTATGATGCCGATATCAAGGCACACTGGTTACATTTTATTCCCGGTGTTATAAAAACTATCGTACTCTCTTTAATGGCGCTTACCCGTCCAGACGATAATATTTTAACCTGTACGCCAATCTATGATCCCTATCCTAATCTGGTAAACACCAGCGGCAGGAATTTGATTCAGACGCGCCTCATTGAGAAAAACGGGCACTATGAATTTGACTGGCATGATTTCAGCGAGAAACTCAAGCAGTGCAAAATGTTTTTGTTCCCTTCACCGCATAATCCAGGTGGAATGGTGTGGTCGCGGGAAACGTTGGAAAAAATAAGCCACTATTGCCAGCAGGCTGGCGTCATCATTCTGTCTGATGAAGTGCACAGTGATTTAACCCTGCCAGGAAAGCGCCATTTGCCGTTTTTTACTGTTGATGAAGCGCCAGATAGTCGGTCAATCGTGCTTACTTCCATCAGCAAGACCTTCAATACGGCGGCGATCCAGGGCGGAATCGCCATTATTAAGAATGATGAATTACGCCATCAGTTCTACCACTTTCTGGATAACTGCTACCTTGCAGAGACCCATTCATTGCAGCAGGCGGCCATTTACAGCGCCTTTACTCATTGCGCCGACTGGCACCAGAAATTATTGGCCTATCTGGCCGACAATGTAGCGTTTGTGAAAAGTGAAATTGAAAAGCACTGTCCTTTGATCTCAATAGTGTATGGCGGCGCGTCGTATCTGTTATTTCTGAATGCGGAAAAAATGGATCTCAGCGATGAGCAGCTAAGCGCTTTTTTTGTGCATGACGCCAGGCTTGGCCTGTCACCTGGGGCGCAATACGGTCCCGGTGGAGAGGGGCATATGAGACTCAACGTTGGCTGCCCACGCCCGGTACTGGTAGACGCGATGAACAGGCTAAAAGCGGCATACCAGAAATGGCAGAACGCATAGCGTACATCACACGATTTGCCCTGCCACGGTGGGGCAAAATTATCCAAAGATGTTGCTGAACTGCTATAAAGTCTTTCCCTTCTGTCGGCTGGTGTTAAACTGGAAAGTGTGATCTTCATCATAACCTGCTTAAACAGAGACAAGAGACACTGCTATGCAACATATCATCGAGGGCTTCCTCAACTTCCAAAAAGAGATTTTCCCTCAACGCAAGGAACTCTTCCGCAGCCTGGCATCCAGCCAGAATCCTAAGGCACTTTTCATCTCCTGTTCCGATAGCCGCCTGGTTCCAGAACTCGTTACTCAGCAAGATCCAGGACAGCTTTTCGTTATCCGCAACGCCGGTAATATCGTACCGTCATTTGGTCCGGAACCAGGTGGTGTATCCGCAACCATCGAATACGCGGTTGTCGCACTTGGCGTAACGGATATCGTCATCTGCGGTCACTCCAATTGTGGCGCGATGAAAGCCATTGCCGATAGCCAGCCCCTGGATCCGATGCCCGCTGTCGCTCACTGGCTGCACTATGCCGATGCCGCGAAAGCCGTGGTCGATAAAAAAACCTGGGATAACCCAATCGATAAAGTTAACGCCATGGTGGAAGAGAACGTTATCGCACAGCTTAACAACATTAAAACGCATCCTTGTGTCGCGGTTGGGCTGCGCAATAATGCGCTTCGTCTGCACGGTTGGGTGTATGACATCGAAAGCGGTGAAATCCGTACCCTGGATAAAAACAGCAAAACCTACGTTTCCCTTGCAGATAACCCGCAGGTGCATTTCGAGTAATTCCCCCACTGGAGCAAGGATGCTCTGGACATCTCCTCTCCCTATTTCTGTTAGTGGACAAAAAACGGGCTCGCGACTAGTTTTAAAGTAGCCACTGGTGTTCCACATCGGTTTTCGCACATTTATACAACATTGCGACAGGCTCATTCACTGAGTCGCAAACAGCTGTTCATACATGGTGCAGGCGATAAAAAGGAGCAGGTGCAGATGCAAACAAAAATAAAAAGAATAATGGATAAGTTATTTTATCATGAGTCGTGGGACATCATGCTTATTAAGCATAATGGTACACACTCATTCCCCGACAACACTCTGGAGATATTAAGCAAATCCACTGCGCAGCAGTTAAAAAAGAAATATACATTTCAGGCCGATCCTTTTCTGATTGAAAAAGACGATAAACTGTATGTTTTCTATGAAGCTCTTAGCTTTCGCAACTCAAAAGGCACGCTACGATGTCGCGTTCTTGACCGTGAACTGGTTGAACTTGAAGATATTAGGCTTGAAGGCTTTGACGACTTAAAGTGTCATTTGTCATTCCCTTATCTGATACATATCAACGATCAACTGTTCATGATCCCCGAGTCTTCAGAAAGAAAAGAGGTAATACTGTTTCAGTCAATTGAGTTCCCTGCACGCTGGAAGCAAGTTAAAGTTTTAATCTCTGATACCAAATTAACCGACAACGTATTTATCTCAATTAATGAAACCTGTTATCTGTTGTCCACCACGATGGATAACGAAATAATTATTCATTCAGCAGATCATATTTATGGACAATGGCAGCGGATTACCCCCTCATTAAAGGTGAGCAATCCTCATCATCGAGGTGCAGGTGCCTCCTATCTGGTCGAAAATAAAATGTACTTCCTTACACAGGAGTGCACACCTGAAACTTATGGAAAATCAATCTATATCAAAGAATTAGTGACACTAAACGACGCTAATTTTGCTGAAACTCTGATCGAACAAATCAATTCGTCGATCAACCATAGTGACGGCGTCCACACGCTGAACTTCTCAAATAACTATATTGTTTATGATACAAAAATAAACAAATTCAGCTTTTTATCTATACTTAAAAAAATATCTTATAAATGCATGGTGAGGTATCGCAACTATTACCTTACCAAACGTAACCAATAACGCGTTCTCTATGGTACTGGCGTGAATCAATCCCCGTTTATCTGGAGTCTGTATGGCAATTCTTGTCACTGGTGGTGCAGGTTATATTGGTTCACATACTGTGTTAACGCTACTGGAAAGAGGCGATGATGTCGTAGTCATCGATAATCTGGCGAACGCCAGCAGAATCTCGCTGGGCAGGGTCGCGGAACTCACCGGAAGAGAGCCCATTGTCTATATCGCCGATGTTCTCGACAGGCAGGCATTAAAAAACATTTTCGCCGACCATAACATCACCGATGTCATTCATTTTGCGGGACTCAAATCGGTTTCAGAGTCGATAAAAGAGCCCCTCGCCTACTATGAAAATAACGTCACCGGTACGCTGGTTTTACTGGATGAGATGCTGGCCGCTGGCGTTAATCGTTTCATTTTTAGCTCATCTGCGACGGTATATGGTAATCCAGAAAGCGTACCGCTGAGCGAGCAATCACCTACGGGCGGCACCACCAATCCGTACGGTACGTCTAAGTTGATGGTCGAACAAATTCTGGCCGATTTCTCACGTGCACAACCCGATTTTCGCATTACCTGCCTGCGCTATTTCAACCCGGTTGGCGCCCATCCATCAGGTCGGATTGGTGAAGATCCTAACGGTATCCCTAATAACCTGGTTCCGTATATCTCCCAGGTCGCGATTGGTAAGCTGGAAACCGTGTCGGTGTACGGTAATGATTATCCAACCCCTGATGGTACCGGTGTGCGTGATTATATTCACGTCATGGATCTGGCGACCGGTCATTTAGCCGCACTTGATTGCCAGAGCAAAGGCGCGGCTTACAAAGTGATTAACCTCGGTACCGGTGTCGGTTATTCCGTAATTAATCTGATTGAGGCGTTTGAAAAAGCGGCGCAGACAAAAATAAACTATCAGTTTGTCGCCAGAAGACCCGGAGATATTGCCGAATGTTGGTCTGACCCATCGCTGGCATACAAAGAGCTAGGTTGGAAGGCCATCTATAACCTTGATGAAATGATGCGTGACACCTGGAACTGGCAAAAAAGTAACCCGAATGGGTATCAAATTTAATGTTCTCAGCAGCGAGCCTGACCGTCAGGCTCGCTGCTGTGTCTGACTAGCGTACCGTTATTGTTGACACCCGGTACCAGCCGCTGCTCTGTTTCCCTTCATTGGCAAAGTTAATTCTCGCCGCACCCGACTTATCCAGCATCGCAACCTCAATCGCGTATTGCCCTTTCGCCAGTCGGCCTGGCATAGATAACGCATAACTGACCTGATACTTACCGGGGAGCCAGCGGCGAATATCCTCCGCGGAATTCCCCTGTGCCACCACCTTATTGGCGCTGTCTACGACCCGGAATGCCAGCATGTATGGCAGATAAATCGGTGCGATACCCTCATTGTACCAGGTACTGTTTAATGTCAGCGTTTGTCCACTGTCCCACACGGACTCATGGCTCAGGGACGCAAGGCGAAATCGATAGCCCAATTTGGTCAGCGCATTGTCGACAATCGGTCGATAGTCGCTGGGTATCGTTCTCGATTTCAGGTTAATGGTACTGGCGTGCTGCTTGACCGCCCAGTCAAAAATCCCCTGCACTTCAGCACGTGTATAGTGAAAGGTGTTCTTCCAATCCTGCATATACGAGCAGATCTCCAGACTCACCGGCGCACGTTTCCAGACGTCGTTGAACCCTGAATAACTCTGCTGCGCAGCCAGCAATCGCTGCGGGTAATCATCAGCCATATGGTTCCAGGTGTCCGAAAATACGCGCAGGTCCCCCCAACAGTCCGCACGCCACCCAGCCCCACGCGCCACCGCATTCGCCAGACTTTGACCGCCGCTTATCAGCATGGTTTTTGGCGTCACCGGAAAAGCAGAAAAGTGCATCGCGACGTAGCGATCCAGTTGCGCCGTGGTGTATCGCTCCAGTAATGGCTTCAGGTTCGGGAAGTTGCTGTTATGCCATTCTCCCCACGATCCCACCATGCCAATATCAACAAACGCGAGATTCTCATTACCATCGTAGCGTTTACCAAATGCGTTCAACAGACGCTGGCTGTATTCAATAAACAGAGGATCGTCTAAATCCGGGGCAAATGTCTTTTTATCCGGCGTCCAGGTTCCTTTCACGCCTTTTTTAATCAGCCAGTCAGGTATTTGCGAACCGCTTTCCGGCTCTGCCAGAGCCATAAATCGTAGCCCGACATTCATCGCAGGACGATGTGCCGCCGCGTATTTGAAGGCATCATCCACCAAGGCAAAATTGTACTGGCCTTCGACTGGCTCCAGGTCCCGCCAGTAAAAACGCTCGTATTCAAATCCGGTATTGGGATAGTCCGCCAGCCCCAGCGTTTCACCGTATCCCTGATGAAAACTTGCCACGCCAATCCCCGGATTGGTTAACGGGCCCGTCAATGCTTTGGGGGTAACGGTCGTCAATGCGGCCATAACCGTCAGCGGGAAAAACATGCACAACAACGCACAAACCCATTTACGCTTCATCGCAATGACGTCCTCCACCAATTTGTTAACACTAGCGGTCTTTCAGGCTTAACCACCAGTCCCAGATACCTACGTGAAAATTTTGGAACACATCAATACCTAACGCGGATTTGATCATATACAGCGTCAGCAATATGCAGCAGGTGACGAATAGCACGGCAATCAGCAGCAAAAAAGTGAGCAACATTCTCGACAGGGTTGATTCCTGGCGATGCTGGCGGCGTAAATCTCTGCCAAACAAAAAAACCAGATAATAACGCTTACTGAAAAAAGGAAAGCTTCTGCGAATATCGATCTGATGCCGCGAAGTCAGGGTTGTAGCAAGGAGCGCTTTTTCCACCCCTTCTTTTTGTTCAGGGGTCAATTCCTCCGCTATCCGCTCATCAAGGTGAGCGTAAAACCGTTCGATGGCAGGAAGACGATTTTGAGGACTGGTCAAAATTAACCTATATCTTTATCAATGGAGTGGTAGACGTTAACCGTCTTTTTGGCGATTTCATGCCAATTGTAGTTTTGCAAATATACACCATAGTCCACGCTATTTGCTGTTGCCCCTTGGCCTAATTTTTCAGCCAGACCGGTTACATCTCCCACCTTAAAATAGTCCTCGGCGGGCAGTTGAACTTCAAGGTTAGCCGGAATATCACTGACGACGGCCGGAAGAGAAAATGACATTGCCTCCAGCAGCGCAATAGGCAATCCTTCATGGTATGAGGGCATCACAAACAATTTAGCCTGCGAAAACACCGCCTGAAGTTCGTCACCACGTAAAAAACCAGTCATCACAACACCTGGCGTGTCGGCGGCAAGCTTTTTGAGGCGCACGCTGTATTCGGTCGGATGATCCGCATCGCCAATTAACACTAACGGCATGGTCAAACCACTGTGTTGATAAGCGGCGATGGCATCATGCATCCCTTTTTCTTCCACAAACCGCCCAACCACCACGAGGTAGTTTTTCGGCTGCAGCCCAAAGCGGGAGAGCGTATTGTCGATGGTAAGCTGTGATAATAACCTCGGCTCGTTCACGCCATTGTGAATTAAATGCGCATCATAGCGACCGTGTTTTTTCTGGATCAGTTGATTAATAACGTCAGAAATCACAATCACCTCGTTGGCATATCTCACCGCCCAACGCTCACCCAGCAACAATATTTTTTTGGCTACAACCCCCCATTTCTGGCGATCGTAATCGGGCCCGTGGTGGGTAAAAACCACCTTTTTACCCATCACGCGTAAGAGTGGGATCACAAGGCCGGGGCCGATAGCATGGACATGCACAATATCCGAATGGTCGATACATGTCCTAAACGCCGCTAAAACGGAATGGACAATCGCTTCCAGCGAGCGCTTTTTGGGTGCCCACAGCGCGTAGGTTTCGACTTTCTTATATACCGATCGTTTGTAATTTACATATGGCGAGCGAGCGATCACGCAAATATCCACGTCGAACTGCTGTTTAATGGCAGGATAAAGATTCTGACAGTGTGTCTCCACACCGCCCAATACATCGGGAATACCACGCGTTCCAAAAACCGTTATTTTTTTACTCATACTATGGCCTGCTCAGCAGTTCTTTATACAGCGCCTGTAGGGTATCCATATGTTTACTCAGCGCATATTTTTCACTCAACCGTGCACGTCCATGTAAACCCATATTCCTCGCCTTATCAGGCGAGTCGGCCAGAGCGTCCATCGCATTGGCTAACTCCTGCGCATTGCCCGGTTCGAATAAAATCCCTTCGATACCGTCACGAATTTGTTCCGGTATACCGCCGATGCGCGACCCGATAACCGGCTTGCCTAAGGACATCGCTTCTAATATCGCCATAGAACAGTTTTCATAGCATTCTGAAGGCAGGATCACCGCTCGCGCATGCTTAATAAGGTTGTCGAGGGCTTCCCCTTGTTGCACATAACCTAAAAACTCAACATCAGGGTATTTGGCGGCTAATTCATCATGCAACGGACCGTGCCCCACAACTTTCAGCGGCGCTTTGTTCTGCATTTTTTTATGCGCTGCCAACAACGTTGCCACGCCCTTTTCACGGCTCAGACGGCCAAAGTACAGCATATAGCCCTCATCGCTCACTTCAGCCAGGGGACGGCTGTCATCAACGCCATTGACGATGACATCAATGCGCGAATTTGGCAGCGTGCGCAGCAAGACACCGCGTAAAAAAACGCTTGGTGAAACAATCACATCCAGTGCCTGATAGTTTTGTGCAATGTACTGCCAGGTTGCCTCCAGGGAGAGCAGTAAACTTTTTGAGGCTGAACCTTCCTGACAACGATACCTGAAGGCATTGAAAACCGTTCCGGTAATACAGGAATCACACACTTTGCCGTCGCGCAGCATGGAATACGCGGGGCACACAATCTTATAGTCATGCGCAGTCAGCACCGTTTTGCAGCCAAAATTGCGCGCAACTTTAATCAACGCCGGTGTTAACTGATGGTAGATGTTGTGAAAGTGGACGATATCCGGGCGCTCTTTTTCTAATAGCGCCAGCATTTTTTTGCAGGCCTGCGAATTATGAATAAAGTTAACCGCCGTTTTGATACCACCCAGCAGATTGCTCGCTTTGTGGTAGTCCACATTACTGACGAAATAATCCGCATAGTCCGAGGGGAAATTATTCTCATGCTGCATAGAGAAATCAATAACCTGCACTCCGGCCTGTTTCAGCATATCGCGCTCTTGAAAATAAACCGTTTCCGCGCCGCCTTTGATGAAAAAAAACTTGTTAACCAATAATACTTTCATGGCGCCTGCCCCGGTTATTCATGAATGATTTTACTGTTAGGCGGAGTCAGCGGATCGCGTACCGGATAAAAAATACCTTTGATCAGCCCCGCTGAGCGTACGATTAAATTAATAACGCTTTGCAGCCCATCTGTTAACGAGCGGTTTTGCACAATCTTCAACAAAGCAAACGCCAGTAATGGTAGAAGCGCAACGGCAAACACATTGATATTTAAACTGAGCATCGCCACAAATAAGAGAATAAGGTAGAGCGCAAATACCGCCTCATTCTTCACGATGTTGAATGACTGGGAAAACCAGGGTTTCCCCCAACTACAACGCAAAAGCTCACCTGGCGCCTGGTAATAACCGCTGGTCCAGCGCCGCGCCAGCATCTTAAACGTCGGCAGCGTATGTGACGTATGGCTGAAGTAAGGAATATCCAGACGCCGCAGTTTATAGCCTGCTTCGATTAAACGCAGGCCCAGTTCAGCCTCTTCATACGCGTGCAAATTACGGTTAGTCAGATAACCAATTTTTTCAATTGCCGACCGACGATACAGCCCACCGCCCCCCAGATGATCGCTATCCCCGAGTGGATAGATTTTATTAATGCGTTGCTTACGCGATTTAAACTCATAGTTTACGGCATCATCCATTTCAACGGTTCCCGCAACGCCTGCATATTCTGGTTCGGCCTGCAAAAACGCGACGGCCTGATCCACAAAGCCCTCCTCCAGCTCCATATCGCCGTCCATCAACAACAGATATTCCCCTTCACTATACAGATAACCTAACTGGTGCCCGACGCCACAGCAGCGATCGCCAGGGTCAGTTAAGGACACTACGGTCACCCCTTTATCGATCGCAAGCTGTTGGGTGTTATCCGTTGACAGACTATCTGCCACAATAATTTTGTGTGGATAATCAATAAGCTGCTTACGGATACTGTCAATCGTCTTCTCAATACATTTAGATTCATTGAGTGTTTTAATACTCACTGAAATAAACGGTTTTTGGTCCATACAATTACCCTACGCAGCGAAGGACGGTTCGACGAATCACTAAACTTGATCCTAGTGATAAATAGAACAGGAATTGTAACATCGGTGTAATCATCAGTATCTGGCTATAAGGTAAGCTAATTAAGCAACCAATCGCAAAAGCGTTAAACGCCGGTGCAAAGCTCAATAACTGGAGATCCTGCTGGTCCAGTTGTTCAAGCGTCAGTAATGGCTTTGGCTGACAAACTTTCAGGATATAAATGAATAAGCTAATAAAGAGCAACGTGCCGATCACCCCCACTTCCCACAGCAACATACTCAGGGAAGTCGAGTCGAGAATTAAGTTGTAGATAATATTCAAAAAGCCCGGCGACACCGTACTACCACTGTTAGTTGCATTGAGTCCGTAGCCAAATAACGTTCCTGAAAGCCCCCACAGATCGTTATTTTTCAACCAGAACAGGAACGTCGTAAAGCGCCCTAACTCACCGGTAGACATAATGTAGTTCGGATCAAAGATATAGCTTAAGGAGTCGATAAAAATACTTAACGAGCTTTTCGACGGATCGCCGCCGAACGCCGTAGAATAATAGTATGCGAGGATCACAATCGACAGGCTAATAAGCAACAGCATTCCCGCCACAATAACTAACAACGTCTTCAGATTGACCTTACTAACGTCTTTGACGTAGCTCGGTGAAAGCCACACCCACGCCAGGAATATAGGCGATAGCAGGATGACAAACTTCACTTCACCAATGATGCATAACCCGATACCGAGAACAATATGCAGCGCCATGGACTTGAACGTGGTGAGCCCATGCTTATATTCGGAGACTTTTAACAACATAATTAACAGGCAAAACAGGCCCATTGCGGCAGTATTCCCGCCCCCCATTGGGTCACCGCCAAACGTGCCAACCACGGAGTCCCATTTCTCATCTTCGCCGCGCACCGCAACGCGCTGGGGAACGACCAGTAAAACCTGATAAATCATTACCGGAATCTGCGCGTAAAACACCCAATACAGATAGCGCGTTGCGCGGTAAATCTGTGATTCCCTGCAAAAGCCCAGCAGCAAACAGATCATCACCAGCGACAGCGCAATTTCGTTTTTAAATGCCACAATCGCGACGGTGATCCCGCCCTGAATCAGCGTCGATGCTCCAGCCAGCACCAGAAACGAAAAGTACAACGCCAGGACAATCGTCTCCTGGGCATCCAAATGTAAGGAGCCATCACGCGTCTGCATCACCAATAATCCCACCATCAATAAGGTGAGGAAAAAAGGTATCCACAGCACTGACTGCATGCCGGTAAAGTATTGCACCAGGCCACACAGGATCAGCGTGACAAAGGTATAAACCTGTAAATAGTATCCGGTATTCAGCGTCATAGTATCACCGGCTTGTCTTTCAGGAGATTGGCCCGCTTATTCATTTTCAGATAAATGAAGGCGTAGCGAATAAATGTCAGTGAAGAAAACAAGATGACCGACGTTGCATAATCTTTATAAAAATAGGGCGTCACAACAAAAGCGAAGAGTACAATCGCCAGCTGTTCCAGTTGGATACGCAGAAAATAGCGATGGGAACCAAAAATAAGCTCTATCACCGTCAGAGGGCTTATCGCCAGCGCCGGGAATAAATAGGGCAACATGTAGCGTGACGTCTCAATGGAGTTTATCCAGTCTTCGCTAAAGCCGAGGCGCATCACAATCGGATAGAAAATAAAAACCCCAAGGGTACAGATAACCCCTAGTACCAGCAATAGCATACGTACCTTGGTATACTCCTGATAGTTAAAGGTATTATTTCTGAAGTCGATAGACCATTTGGAAAAAATAGTATTGCGCACCGCATTCCCGATGATCACCACCGGCGCCAGGCAAAAGCGGCTAACCACGGAAAAATAACCCGCCGTCAGCGCCGAGAACCAAAAGTTAATCAGCATAATAGGCAAATTGCTGCTGGCCATCGCCAGCACTTCCGCGCTGCCCACTTTGGTAATGTGATGAATATTCTGTTTGAAAAAATGCCAATTACTGGTGGGCCGCAGATGTCTGGCCGCCACCGAACGAATATCAAACGAATGCAAAATACAGCTTATGGTCAGCACCATCGTCGTACAGGCCCACGACCAATAAAATAGTTGTACATGGTGCGTAACCAGAACCGAAAGTAATACCACCACAGAGACAGAAATACGCTGGAAAATCAGAAAACGAAAGTTGGCCGTGCGTAGTGACAGGTTTTCCGAGATTAAAACCCACGCCGTTGCCAGCGTCAGTAAATAGAGGAACAGAATGTTCTGGTGAAACAGCCACGCGGTCAGCACTGCGTACGGTAAGGCAATGATCGTGCTTTGTATTAAGCAAAACACGACATTCTGCACCAGTTCGTCATCCTGCTGTTTAGGAATTAACAGCTGTGATGCAAAGGTACACACCTGAGCGCCCACCACGGCGATGCTGTAGTTGAGCGCATAAAGCCCCACTTCAGCCATATCGTACTTGTGTGAAATCAACCAAATAGACAGTGCACCAATCAACTGCGAGATGACTGATGAACCGGCTATTGTGGAAGCGCTCTTCAGTAGACTCATACGCGGCCTGGCGTTGCCATCAGTTGATCGGTACTGAAGTTCAGTGAACGCAGACCCTCTTGCGTCTCAAGATCCTTTTCTTCAACTGCATTGAGCACCGCACCAATCACCACGCCGTTATTTTCCTCGATCTTATCCAGCGCGTTGGCGATTTGTCCCGCGGACCCCGCCCCGGCTTTCACAATGAAAACAACGCCATCGACGGCACGTTTGATCAGTTGAACATCCTGGCTCTGGTTCACGGCAGCAACATCAATAATGATGCGCTGATAATGCGATTTCAACTCGCGCATTAAGAGTTCAACATGCTCCGAAGACAGCATCAGTAAAGATGAGATGGTGTTCTTGCCGTGTGGAATAAAGTCGAGATTATCACTGAGTTTGATCCTCGCCTGTTCAAGCTCTGTCTCCCCGCGCAGCAGTTCCGCTAAGCCTGCGGATGTAGCTGACGCCAGCTCGGATGTGAGCCCACCAGTGTTAAAGAAATCTGCATCAATAAGCAGTGTTTTCTGGTCGAAACTAAAAGAGTTCGCTAACAGATTCGCCAACAAAGAACGCCCATCGCCGTGCTCCGTCGACGCCACGGCGAGCGTCTGTAAAGGTCGATTATCCAGCATAATCCGGGTACGGATACCGTGCACAATATCGGCATTAAGCGGGTTCTTCATGATCATGTCCCGCACCTGTGCGCGCCCTGAGGTTCCGCTAAAACGACGAATTTCACCCAACGGAACAACATTGAGCCGTTTTTTCATGCGACTAAGGGTACCGATTGAGTTATCCATTGCCGCTTTGACAATGAAATACATGATGCTGAACACCACCACCAGCATGACCACCATCAGCAACAATAAAGATTTATTCGGTTTCGCCGGTTTTAACGCGGGTACCGCAGGGTCGTATAACACCGCATCGGCATTCACGCCGGACAGCGACAGCTCCTGAGTACGTTGATAAAGCGATTTATACAGGTCTTCCATTTTATCTAACGACAGCTTTTGACTGTTCCAGGCATCCCGTTTTGACGCCATTTTCTGGAAGATCTCTTTCTGCTCAATCACTTGCTGTTGATAGTTTTTTTCGTCCGCCAGCGCCGCCAGATATTGCTGACGTAAACCGACTTTCAGCTCGCCCAACACTCGTCCGGTCTGGCTTTGGATCGACTGAACATCGGCCTCGGCTTTTAAAATAGCGGGATTTTTTGGCCCATAGACTTTACGCTGTTCGGACAACGTTCGTTGCGCCTGAATCAACGCAATGCGCAAATCCTGGATCTGAGCGTGGTTAGAGACCGAAGGCAGCGAGATAACGCTCTCAAGGGACTTACCTCCCCCGTTCACCTCGTTATAGACGGATTCAGCGGCAACCCGACGCTGGGTCGCATCGGCCAGGCGATTAGTTACGATACTTAACTGCTCGGTTTCAAAACCATCGATACCACGGAAGGTCAGCAACCCGGCATTTTTCAGATAGCTGTCCATCTCGTCTTTTTGCTTGGCTATCGACTTCTGAATCTCTTCCATTTTTTCAAAATTCAGTTCGCGAGCTTTCTCCACCTTCAGACGTTTCTGCTCCACCGTATAGTTGATGAAAGCCTGCGCGACGCCGTTGGCAATATCAGCCGCAACCTGAGGCGAAGTTGATTCATAGGTAATGGAAGCCAGGTTCGTCGTGCGAATACCGATGACATTCAGGTTTTTCGATAACGTTTTCAGCGCTTGCTCCATTCTCAGTTGCCGACTTTCATTGCTATCAGCCCCCTGAGCACCGGCTTTTTCCCCGGTAAACTCCGGGTTTTCATCCAGCTTCATATCACGTACGGCTTGCTCCAGCACAATACGTGAATGCATCAACGCATATTGTGTTTCGTAGTAACCACTGCGTGTTGAATCGAAACCATCAACCTGTGGAAACGGAGAAACGTTATCAGCCTGCGCCTTAATCAGCACCGTCGCCGTTGAAACATACTTTGAGGACATCATGCTGATTAACGGATACGCGACGACCCCGGCAACGATACCGGCCAGCGCGATTTTCCAGGCGTTCTTTTTCAGCTCTTTGGCAAAGCGGGAGAATTCGACACTGCTTTCTCGTTTTTTGCCGTTTTCCACTATTGATAGTTTCATCGTCAGAAGAACCCCATGCCAATAATCACGACATCCCCAGGATGAACAGAGTGCGTTAAATCGACATTCTCAAGCAGCTGATTGCTCCCTGACAGGCGAATGTTGATATCTTTTCGGTCAGCACGATCTGTAAATCCACCCGCCTGCGCAATAGATTTCTCGACGGTAAGCCCTGGCTCATAGGCGAAGCCATTTGGACTTTTTACCTCACCTGAAACATAGTATTTGCGGAACTCGGCAATACTCACCGTCACCATTGGAGATGTAAAATAATCTCCGGTCAGGCGTTGAGTTAATTCTTTAGTCACTTGATCAACGGTTTTATCTTGTAATTTAAGAGCACCAACAAACGGGAAATTAATTTCCCCGCTCTTATCCAAAATAAACCGCATCGTCATATCGGGTTGACCATGAACAGCGATATTGACCGTATCCCCCGCCCCAAGTCGGTAATCCTGCTGAACAGTAGCAGGATCGTCCATTAATCGCGGGCTGGACGCTGTGCATCCGACCAACAGGATACTGAATAGCAAAACCGCGCACAGTTCTATTATTTTCATTTTAGATCTGAACCTTAGCTTTAAGCATAATCATAGAATTATCATAACCCAACGTTCTAATGACTTCCTGATTGTCGTTGGGACCGATATAAAACGAGTCAGTATCCTTATTCGAATTTAATGTATCTATCTGATATTTAATCTCAAAATTAACCGACGGCGTGTAGTCATAGCTCATGGTGAAACTAAACACGCCATCTTTATCATGTCGATCCTTGTTCTGTTTTTTATAGTCTTCCGAAGTGAATGAGTAGTCCAATAAAGTAGAAAAACGAGTGCCTAACCAGAAATGCTGGTAAGAAAGGCCATACTGGGTCACTAAAATATATCCCCCAACTTCCGATGGGTCTTTAATGCTTTGCGCAGAGTGGGCCGTGAAAACAGACTGCTGTAACGGCTTCCACTCCGCTTTTATGTCCCAGTTTAGACCATTAAAATCATGCGAGTTTGCGTTGTTTTCAAATGTTTTATACAGCCATGAAATATTCATGTCGACATTGGTTTTCCCCGTCAACTGCGACTTCAGGCCATACAGTAAATAATACTCATTAGTGTCTTTATCTGAGTTGTTATCATAGCGACGCTGGTTAGTAATAAAGCTATAGCGAAAGCGCGTTCTGGATGAGTATTGGTCAAAAACTTCCGCTATCAGGCTATTTTCATGCCATTCCTGTTCCTGAATATAATTGTAGAAGTCCTCACTGCTGTCCCGAACATCAGAGGTGTTACCGAAAGTCAGTTTTTTGTATAAAAACGCCAGTTCCGCTTTGCCGCGACCATCAGGCGCACCGTAGCTGTAGCGCAATTCACTATTGATAAAATTCGTCGTCAGCGGAGATTTAATCCCATACTGCTCAAACTGACTCGGTAGAAACCCCTCGGTGATGTCACGACCGCGGGATTCATGCCCAAGCGAATCCTCCAGATTGAGGGTTAAGCCATGCTTGAGTCCATAACGCCAGGCTCCGTTAAAACGGAAAAAATGATCGTTGTAGTTATCAGCAGAATCGCTTGAGTAATTACGATAATCCCCAGAGTACATCAGCAAATACTTATCCTGACCACGCTCTCCAATCATGCTCAGAACGGGCGCCGCACTCTGAAACGATGAACCGATAGCATCGCTGCTATGTGGCTGATAAGACACGTTATCATTATAACCATAGTCCACAGCGACCTTGCCCTGGAAGTCTATCCCCGCAAAGCCAATGTGTGATTTCGGTGTTAAATCAGCCCATGCGGACTGCGATATCACGATTCCGGTAATAACGAGTAATTTAGTATGCATTCTTACCGACAAATCCTTTGAAAATAGTTTTAATAATAATTTTTATATCCAGCCATAACGACCAGTTTTGAATGTACTCAATATCGTACTGAACCCTTTTTTCCATCTTATAAAGCGCATCGATCTCCCCGCGGAACCCGTTGATCTGCGCAAGCCCAGTGATCCCTGGCTTAACTTTATGGCGAATCATGTAATTTTCGACCTGTTTTCGGTACTGCTCATTATGCGTAACCGCATGAGGTCTGGGACCGACAATCGACATACTTCCCTGCAAAACATTAATAAATTGCGGAAGTTCATCCAGCGAAGTGCGGCGCAAAAAGCTCCCGAATTTGGTTACCCGCGGATCGTTTTTAGTGGCCTGAATAACCGTATCGGAATTCTCCATGACGCGCATAGAACGAAACTTCCAGACCTTAATTTTTTGCCCACTCAAGCCATAGCGGTCCTGTTTGAAAAAAACCGGCCCACGGGACGTGAGTTTGATACCAATGGCAATCGCCAGCATCAGGGAGGAAATCATCACCATAATGATGCTGCCAAGAACCAAATCTTCCGCCCGCTTAATAAACGAGCCCGCCCCTTCGAACGGTGAACTAAAGATACCGATAGTTTGCAGATTGTGGATGGAGCGTAACTTGGACATGTTGTTACTGTAGGTATAAAAGTCAGGGACAATATAGGTATCTACGGTGGTGTCTGACATCATGGCCAAAAAGTGACGAATGCGATGTAAAGCAACCATCGGTAAAGCAATATAGATTTCGTCTATGTTTCCCTTCTTGGCTTCCTCGACCAGATTGATCACCGGACCACGAAAGGGGCTTTTAACCTTATCAACGACATCGCCACAGCGAGATAAGGCGCGCTCATCATAAAAGGCCAGATCTAATGTGATATTGGCGTATTCATTCATTAGCGCGGTTTCTGCGGCCAGACCATTGTCGGTCAGACCAATAATCGCCACACGGATACTCTTTTTCGTTGAATACTTAAAAATAAAAAAACGAATGTAGTAAAGAAAAGGTAATGGAATGAAGTACCAGTAAATAATGGCTGAATAAAAAGGGGAAGGCAGTCTGTCTAAGTAGCCCAGTGACTCAGGTTCAGCCACCGTCATACTGACCAGTTCGTTAAAAAAAATCGCCAGCAGCGTACAAAAAACCAAGCGCTTTTGATTACGTAAACCGATCGTCTTAATCTTTTGCTGGTACATTTTAATGTATTCAGCAAACAGCAAGAAAAAGATTGAGAAGAGAAGACTCAAAATGGCAATGGTGTTAAAGGGCACCAAACCCAGCAGATGGGCGCTAAAAATTAACGTCACATTGATAACAATGAAATCGACCAGTTTTAAAAAGACTGGATATCCTTGGCTGCTAATCTTTAGCGATTTTTTAAGCATATCTCAGCCCATTATTTATTGATCTTTAATTGTTTTTTTTCTCATTTCATGTTGCTAATTATATCACAAGTCTAAAAAACGCAATGGTACATTGTCAGTAAATGTAAAAAATAATACTCATTACTGTGACAACACTCCCCAGTGAAATCGTATCTATATGATTTTAATGCAGATGACATCAATAGAAGTTTTATCTACCTCAGCAAAAAAGATAACCTTTAACAACATTTTCGCTATTGACAGATAACATCTCATGGTCTATGAAAAAGTGTTTTATGTATGATAAATTGCACAAAAGTATTGTTTCAGTGACGTTGAATCACCTTAGAGTTGCTGTTTAATACCGTAATTAAAATAAAAACAGCTGCCTTACGACAACATTTCAAATGATATTAATAATACAATTAATTACTTTTTATTATAATTAAACAACAAATATCATCTCCATGAATACCTCATACGGTAACGCTTAAAAAGCGTACCCGAACCCTCAGCCCACCTAATGTCTCACTACGCGTTAGCTGAGGATGCGTGCGATGCAGACGAGCAATATCATTGACCAGCGCCAGACCAATCCCGGCGCCTGGGAGATTGCCTACGTTATCAAGACGATGAAACGGTAGCAGGGCCTGATGAACCATCTGCTCATCTATGCCCGGCCCGCTATCTTCGACCACCAGCACCACGGCCTCTCCTTCTCGTTGCAGCCGGGCGGTCACCATCCCCTGCGACGGCGTGTATTTCAGTGCGTTATCCAGCAGATTCCCACACAGTTCACCGAGCAGCACTTCATCTCCCTCAACCCACACCGCGTCCTGTTCCCCTTCATAACCCAGATCGATCCCTTTACTACGCGACTGCGCCAGTCGGGTAAAACAGCTGGTTTGCACCACCTCATACAGATTAACCGGCGAGAAATGCCTTTCCCCCTGCTCCTTGCGCTTCACCGCAGACAGCTGCAACAGCCTCTCCGTCAGTTGAATGGTATTATCGAGCGTGCTACTCATGGCTTGTAAACTCTCATACCATTGCCGCGGTTCGGCGCTGGCGAGAGCCACCGATGCCTGAGTTTTCAGTACCGCCAACGGCGTTTTGAGCTGATGGGAAGCATCCGCGCTGAAGCGCTCCTGGCGAGAGATCAGACCGCGAAGTCGGTCCAGATAACGGTTGAAAGCCACAATCAGCAGACGGGTTTCCGACCATGGCAGCAGCTCCGGCAGCGGCGTCAGCAGGCCAGGCTCACGACGCACCATCAGCGATGACAGCTGGCGCATCGGGCGTAGCACCCGGCGCAGCAGCCAGCCAACCAGCACCAGAGTCAGTAGCACCAGCAGCCCTTGCGAAACCCACGAGGAAAACAGCAGCTGTCGCGCCAGATAACGCCGCGATTGCAGCGTTTCGGCAACATAAATCTCCGCCATGCCGACAATGCCGCCTTCGTTGACGGGCTGCAGCAGACGTGCCACGCGGATTGCCTCACCACGATATTCGGTGTGATAAAACCATGCCAGCGCCGGGTAAAGACGCGTGCGCGAGGTGGCAGGCGGCATCGCCGGTAAATCGTCATAACCCGAGATAACCTTCCCCGCCGGATCAACCACTTTGTAATACAGTCGGTCGTTCATATTCAGTTCAAAGCTGTCCAGCACCACCCATGGCACGTTCACTTCCAGCTGTTTATTGCGCACCACCAGCCGCTCGGAGACGGTCCTGGCGGATGAGAGTAGTGTCCGGTCATACGCCTGGATAGCTGTTGAATGCCGACAGGCCCCACAGCAACATTAGCGGCAGGCCCAGAAACATCAGCAGTTGCAGGTACAACGATTGGGGTTTAACCCACTTCATCGCTACGCTCCAGCACATAGCCCAGACCACGCAGCGTAGCAATACGCACATCGCTTCCCTGTAGCTTTTTACGTAAGCGATGGATATACAGCTCAATGCTTTCGGGACTAACCTCATCACTCAGGCTGAAGACCTGCTCAAACAACTGCTGACGTGAAACTGGCCGCAACCGACGGTACATCAGCACCGTTAACAGCGCCTGTTCACGCGGCGTGAGCGCCAACGGCTGCCCCTGCAACAGAAAATAGCCTTCATCGTGAAACGCCAGCTCCCCCAGTTGCTGTATGCCTTGCACCTGTCCCGCACTGCGACGCAGCAAGGCCCGCAGCCGGGCATCCAGTTCCTCTATTTCAAACGGCTTTGCCAGATAATCATCGGCTCCGACGTTCAACCCTTTCACCCTATCGGCCACCGCGCTACGCGCCGTCAGCAGCAGGACAGGAAGCGTCTGCCCGCGTTTGCGCAGCCGCTGAACGACTTCCAGGCCATCCAGCCCCGGCATATTGATGTCCAGCACCGCCAGCGCATACGTTTCGCTATGTAAAAGATGGTCGGCAGCCAGGCCATCAAACACGCAGTCAACGGCAAAACCGTTTTGCACTAGCGCTTTCTCCAGCCAGTGAGCTAACTCACGGTTATCTTCCGCTAATAAGAGACGCATATCACATCCTGTAAAGTTTCTGCCGCATTGAAAGGGAATTGAAAGGTTAATGTTTTAACAATCACGCAACCGAACTGCTACACATCGGCTCACATAATCACAAAAATCTTCTTCCGTACCTGAAAATCCGGTTTTCCGGTGTGAGGATAAACAATGAAAAAACAGTTATTTCGTACCCTTACTGCAAGCATTTTACTGATGAGTACCTCTGTACTGGCGGAACAAGCGCCGTCGCGCACTGAATGTATCGCCCCTGCTAAACCCGGCGGTGGTTTCGATCTCACCTGTAAGCTGATTCAGGTGAGTTTGATGGAAACCGGCGCTATCGAAAAACCGATGCGCGTGACCTACATGCCCGGCGGCGTTGGCGCTGTGGCCTATAACGCGATTGTTGCCCAACGCCCGGCTGAAGCAGGCACCGTGGTGGCCTTCTCCGGCGGCTCCTTGCTGAATCTGTCACAGGGCAAGTTTGGTCGCTACGGCGTGGATGATGTCCGCTGGCTGGCCAGTGTGGGTACCGATTACGGCATGATTGCCGTACGTCAGGACGCGCCATGGAAGACGCTGAAAGATCTGCTGACAGCCATGGAAAAAGATCCCAACAGCGTGGTCATTGGTGCTGGCGCCTCTATCGGTAGCCAGGACTGGATGAAGTCGGCGCTGCTGGCGCAAAAAGCCAATGTCGATCCGCACAAGATGCGCTACGTGGCCTTTGAAGGCGGTGGCGAACCGGTTACCGCATTGATGGGAAATCACGTACAGGTGGTTTCCGGCGATCTCAGTGAGATGGTGCCTTACCTCAGCGGCGACAAAATCCGCGTGCTCGCAGTGTTCTCTGATGAACGCCTGCCGGGCCAGTTAGCCAACGTACCAACCGCTAAAGAGCAGGGTTATGACCTCGTGTGGCCTATCATTCGTGGCTTCTACGTTGGGCCAAAAGTCAGCGACGCCGAGTATCAGTGGTGGGTTGATGCCTTTAACAAACTCCAGCAGACCGATGAGTTTAAAAAGCAGCGCGATCTGCGCGGTCTGTTTGAGTTCAACATGAGCGGCAAACAGCTCGACGACTACGTGAAAAAGCAGGTCACGGATTATCGTGAGCAGGCGAAAGCCTTCGGTCTGGCGAAGTAAACGCAGAGGCAAAGATGATGAGCGATCGTATTTTCGCAGGTATCTGGCTGTTGCTCTGCATAGCCGGGCTGTTCGTGGCCTGGCAAATCAGCAGCGAATACAGCTATGAACCCGTAGGACCGCGTCCCTTCCCGCTTGGCATTATCAGTCTGATGCTGGTCTGCGCCGTGGCGCTGCTGTTGCGCCATCCGGACACCATCAGTTGGCCCCGTCGCCACGTGCTGCAAAAGCTGCTGACGATGGTCATTGTTCTGTTGATGTACGCCTGGGGTTTTGAGTGGCTCGGTTTTCCCATCGCCACCGCCATTCTCACCGTGGTGATTGGCATGCTGTTCGGCGCAACCATCCCGGCTGCGGGTATTTCCGGCGCGGTGCTCGGCATTCTGCTGTGGTTTGCCTTCGACCGACTGCTTGACGTCACCTTACCACTCGGCGCCTGGCTGGGTTAACGGAGAAACGATGGATACCTGGATTTATCTTTCTCAGGGTTTCGCGGTGGCAATGACGCCGGAAAACCTGGTCATCGCCTTGATAGGCTGTTTTGTCGGCACCATTGTGGGTTTGTTGCCTGGCCTTGGGCCGATCAACGGCGTGGCGATTCTGCTGCCGTTGGCCTTTGCGCTGCATCTGCCCGCAGAATCCGCGCTGATCCTGCTGGCTACGGTCTACATAGGCTGTGAATATGGCGGGCGCATCTCCTCCATCCTGCTGAATGTTCCTGGCGATGCGGCGGCGATTATGACCGCGCTGGATGGCTACCCGATGGCGCAGCAAGGACGCGGCGGCGTGGCGCTCTCTATCTCGGCGGTCAGCTCTTTCTTTGGTTCGCTTATCGCCATCGGGGGCATCATTCTGTTTGCCCCGGCGTTAGCCCAATGGTCGCTGGCCTTCGGTCCGGCGGAATACTTTGCCTTAATGGTTTTCGCCATTGCCTGTCTCGGCAGCATGATGGCGCAAAATCCGCTGAAATCATTTCTGGCAGCGCTTATCGGTCTCGGACTTGCGACCGTCGGCGTAGACGCCAACACCGGGGTTTATCGCTTTACTTTTGACAGTGTCCATCTCTCCGACGGTGTGCAGTTTATCGTGGTGGTGATTGGGCTGTTCTCTGTCTCTGAAATACTGTTAATGCTGGAACATACCAGCAGTGGCCAGACGCTGGTGCGTAAAACGGGCCGCATGTTGTTCAACGCCAAAGAAGGCGCACAGTGCGTAGGGGCCACCCTGCGTTCATCAGTGATTGGCTTTTTCGTCGGCGTTCTGCCTGGCGCTGGCGCCACCATTGCCAGTGCCATCACCTACATGACCGAGAAAAAGCTCAGCGGCAACAGCGACAGCTTTGGCAAGGGGGATATTCGTGGCGTAGCGGCTCCAGAAGCCGCCAATAACGCCTCGGCCTGCGGCTCTTTTATTCCGATGCTGACGCTCGGCGTGCCGGGCTCCGGTACCACGGCGGTGATGATGGGCGCGCTGACGCTGTACAACATCACCCCGGGGCCAGCCATGTTTACCGAGCAGCCGGATATCGTTTGGGGGCTGATTGCGGCGCTGCTAATTGCTAACGTAATGCTGCTGGTGATGAACATTCCGCTGATCGGTCTGTTTACCCGCATGCTGACCATCCCGCTGTGGTTTTTGGTACCGGCTATCGCGGCAGTTTCCGCGGTTGGCGTGTACGCCGTTCACAGCACCACCTTCGATTTGGTATTGATGGTCGCCCTCGGCGTGCTGGGCTACATCCTGCGTAAAATGCACTTCCCAATGTCGCCATTGATTCTGGGCTTCGTTCTCGGGGAAATGCTGGAGCAGAACCTGCGCCGGGCGTTGTCTATCAGTAACGGCAGTATGGATATTCTGTGGGCCAGCGGCGTGGCGAAAGTGCTGCTGGTGATGGCGGTACTGGTTATCGTGGTCCCGCCGGTGCTGCGCATGATCCGTAAACGCAACAGCAAACCGCAGGTGGATATCGGTTAATAATATGCCGGATGGCGGCGCTATTGCGCCCTATCCGGCCTACAATTTGGCTCGGTTGTAGGCCGGATAAGTGCAACGCCATCCGGCATTTTTATTTTCCGCGCAGCCCCTGCGTTCCTTCCAGCACATGTTCAACAAACCGTGTCAGCTTAGGCAACGGACGCAAATCCTGTCGCCACAGCAAATGAATTGGCCGCGGCTGCGGCGTAAACCCTTCCAGGATCCGAATCAATTTCCCCGTAGCCAGTTCTTGCGCCAGCAGCACCTCAGGTTGCAATAACAGCCCAGCCCCCGCTACTGCCGCCATACGCAGGCCATGACCATCGTTACAGCGCAGGATCGCATCGCGCTTCCATCTGACCTCCCCCGTCACGCCAGGCAGTATCCACTCGTTTCGAGCCGTCCACACGGTATGAGACAGGCACAGATGATCCACCAGATCCGCGGGCGTCCGGGGGGTGCCATGGCGAGCAAGATAATCTGGCGAAGCACAAATTGCCATACGGTAGGGACACAGGTATTTCGCCACCACGTCAGTCTGATGGATATCGCCAATGCGGATCGCCAGATCGACACCTTCATTCACCAGATCAACCATCCGGTTGGTGAGATCCAGTTCAATACGCACCTCTGGCCAGGTCTGTAAAAACGCAGCGGCCAGCGGCGAGATCACGCAAGCGCCAAAAGAAGTGGGCGCGCTAATGCGCAGCGTCCCCGCAGGTGCCAGCCGCAGACGCTCTACCGAACGTTCGGCTATCGATACCTGCTCCAGCACGCGACGGGCTTCTTCAAAATAGACGCGTCCGGCATCGGTCAGACTCTGGCGGCGCGTATTGCGCTCCAGCAAACGCGTACCGAGCTGCGCTTCCAGTTGGTTGATATATTTTCCCACCATCACCGCAGACATCTCGAGCCTCGTCGCCGCAGAAGTAAAGCTCCCACTCTCCACCACGGCGACAAACGTTTCCATGCCGCGCAGTTTATCCATATTACAAACCCCTGGTTAGTAATCATCTAACTTTTAGCCAGTTTATCTGATTTCATTTTCATTAAAGAATAGCGGCTCACACTATTGCGGAGGTGGTTATGAAAATCGTCATTATTGGTGCCAGTGGTACAGTGGGTCGCGCAGTTACGCAAGCATTGAGCCGTAAACATGAGGTGGTCCGCGTGGGTCGCACTCAGGGTGATTACCAGGTCGATATCACCTCGCAGGAGAGTGTCGAGGCCTTGTTTGAAAAAGTCGGTCGGGTAGATGCGATCGTTTCCGCCACCGGTAATCTGTTCTTTGGGCCGCTGTCGACCATGACCGACCAGGACTTTAATCAGGGGCTTCAGGATAAACTATTAGGCCAGATACGCCTGGCATTAACCGGGCAGCATTTCCTGAATGATGGCGGATCGATAACGTTAATTAGCGGCATTATCGCCCACGAGCCCATCGCCCAGGGGACAAACGCCGCAACGATCAATGCCGGGCTGGAAGGATTTGTTCGCGCCGCGGCCTGTGAACTGGGCCATGGTCAACGCATTAACCTGATAAGTCCGACCGTGCTGAGTGAGTCCGCCGAAGCTTACGACAGTTTCTTCCCGGGCTTTGAAAGCGTGCCTGCCACCACCGTCGCCAACGCCTACCGCCGCAGTGTGGAAGGCATCCAAACCGGGCGTATTTATAAAGTCGGTTACTGACTTTGCCGCTGCCGTTGACACATCACCAACGGCAGCGTGATTAACCCACTGTTTTAAAATACTTTATCTTTTCCCTCGCATTAACCCACATCTTTCATAATGTTAAATATTTGTTGTTTTTGATCACAAATAATAAACAAACAAGCTCATTCTGTGCGCGTTTTTCAAAAATGTAGATATTTTTAATTTATGGCTACGAAACGAGCTGCGCCATATCTCCCTGACAATCTACTGAGAGGAACGATTTGATGAACGCACTGACTGCCGTAAAACCGAACGCTGAAGATCCAGCCCAGCACTACAGCGGTTTCACGCTGAAACCGTCAGCCCAATCCCCACGCCTGCTGGAGCTGACTTTTTCTGCTGAGACCACTGAGCAATTTCTGCAGGCCGTCGTGCAGTGGCCGGTTCAGGCGCTGGAATACAAATCCTTCTTGCGCTTCAAAGTGGGCAAGATCCTCGACGACCTGTGCGGCAATCAGTTACAGCCCCTGCTGCTGAAAACCCTGCTCGATCGTGCCGAAGGCGCACTGCTAATCAATGCCGTTGGCGTAGACGACGTGGCGCAGGCGGAAGAGATGGTCAAGCTGGCAACGGCGGTAGCGCACCTCATCGGACGCTCTAATTTTGATGCGATGAGCGGTCAATATTACGCACGTTTTGTGGTGAAAAACGTCGATAACTCAGACAGCTATCTGCGCCAGCCTCACCGAGTAATGGAATTGCACAACGACGGAACCTACCTCGAAGAAATCACCGATTACGTGCTGATGATGAAGATCGACGAGCAGAACATGACCGGCGGTAACTCGCTGCTGCTGCACCTCGACGACTGGGAGCATCTGGATCAGTACTTTACCCATCCTCTGGCACGTCGCGCCATGCGCTTTGCCGCACCGCCAAGCAAAAACGTCAGTCAGGAAGTGTTCCATCCGGTATTTGACGTTGACCAGCAGGGCCGCCCGGTAATGCGCTACATCGACCAGTTCGTCCAGCCAAAAGACTATGAAGAAGGCGTCTGGCTGAGCGACCTGTCCGATGCGCTGGAAACCAGCAAGAGCATTATTTCCGTTCCGGTTTCAGTAGGTAAATTCCTGCTGATCAACAACCTGTTCTGGCTGCACGGCCGCGATCGTTTCACTTCGCATCCGGACTTGCGCCGCGAACTGATGCGCCAGCGTGGTTATTTTGCGTACGCGACCAACCACTACCAGACCCATCAGTAAGCGCGAAGGAAAAGCGGATGTATGATTTTGTGATTATTGGCGGCGGCATTATCGGCATGTCGACCGCCATGCAACTGATTGATGTCTATCCGGACGCCAAAATCGCGCTACTGGAAAAAGAGTCCGGCCCGGCCTGCCACCAGACGGGCCACAACAGCGGCGTCATTCATGCCGGGGTCTATTACACCCCCGGCAGCCTGAAGGCACAGTTTTGCCTGGCCGGAAATCGCGCCACAAAAGCCTTTTGCGACCAAAACGGCATCCGCTACGACGTCTGCGGAAAAATGCTGGTTGCCACCTCCGCTCTGGAAATGGAGCGCATGCGCGCGCTTTGGGATCGCACCGCCGCTAACGGTCTGGAGCGCGAATGGCTGAATGCGCAGGAACTTCGCGAGCGTGAACCCAATATCACCGGACTGGGCGGCATTTTTGTCCCGTCGAGCGGGATTGTCAGCTACCGCGAAGTCACCGCCGCGATGGCGAAGATTTTCCAGGCCAAAGGCGGTGAGATTATTTACAACGCCGAGGTCAGCGCGCTGAAAGAGCATGCTGCGGGCGTGATTGTCCGTACCCGTCAGGGCCAGGAATATGAAGGCGCGACTCTGATTAGCTGTTCTGGCCTGATGGCGGACCGACTGGTAAAAATGCTCGGCGTTGAACCTGGCTTTATCATCTGTCCGTTCCGGGGCGAATATTTCCGCCTGGCGCCAGAACATAATCAGATAGTTAACCATTTGATCTACCCCATCCCCGACCCGGCGATGCCGTTTCTCGGCGTTCATCTGACCCGGATGATTGACGGCAGCGTCACCGTCGGCCCCAACGCGGTACTGGCATTTAAACGTGAAGGCTACCGTAAACGTGACTTCTCGCTCAGCGATACGCTGGAGATCCTCGGCTCTTCTGGTATTCGCCGCGTGCTGCAAAACAACCTGCGCTCAGGGCTTGGTGAAATGAAGAATTCGCTGTGCAAAAGCGGTTATCTGCAGCTGGTACAAAAGTACTGCCCGAGCCTGACGCTTAAGGATCTGCAACCGTGGCCTGCGGGCGTACGGGCACAGGCGGTATCACCTGATGGCAAGCTTATCGACGATTTTCTGTTTGTCACCACGCCACGCTCAATTCACACCTGTAACGCCCCTTCTCCGGCAGCAACGTCGGCAATCCCTATCGGCGCACATATTGTCAGCAAAGTTCATGCGCTGCTGGAGAACCAGAGTAACCCCGGACGCACGCTGCGTGCGGCACGTAGCGTGGAGACATTACACGCCGCATTTACCCGTTAAACCGATTAAGACAGGAAGCAATCATGCAACTTAACGATCCAACCTTATTTCGCCAGCAGGCACTGATCGACGGCAACTGGCGTGACGCCAACAGCGGCGAGACCATCGCGGTGACCAATCCCGCCAACGGTCAGCAATTGGGTAGCGTACCTAAAATGGGGGCAGATGAAACCCGCGAAGCGATTAACGCCGCTAACCGCGCCCTGCCGGCCTGGCGTGCGCTGACCGCCAAAGAGCGAGCCAATATCCTGCGCCGCTGGTTCAACCTGATGATTGAGCATCAGGACGATCTCGCCCGCTTGATGACCCTGGAACAGGGTAAACCGCTGGCGGAGGCCAAAGGCGAAATCACCTATGCAGCCTCATTTATTGAGTGGTTTGCCGAAGAGGGCAAACGCATCTATGGCGATACGATCCCTGGCCATCAGGCTGATAAACGCCTGATCGTCATTAAGCAGCCGATCGGCGTTACCGCCGCGATTACGCCATGGAACTTCCCGGCGGCGATGATCACCCGCAAAGCCGG
This sequence comes from Citrobacter freundii complex sp. 2024EL-00216, assembly GCF_043945515.1. Lineage (NCBI taxonomy): Bacteria > Pseudomonadati > Pseudomonadota > Gammaproteobacteria > Enterobacterales > Enterobacteriaceae > Citrobacter > Citrobacter freundii complex sp. 2024EL-00216. Next base: position 28,323 of record NZ_JBIMRA010000003.1, read on the forward strand.
TCCGGCGCTGGCAGCAGGCTGTACGATGGTACTTAAACCCGCCAGCCAGACTCCCTACTCCGCACTGGCGCTGGCAGAACTGGCTAATCGCGCCGGGATCCCGGCTGGCGTTTTCAGCGTGGTGACAGGTTCTGCGAGCGCGGTTGGTAACGAGCTGACCGGCAACCCGCTGGTGCGCAAACTGTCATTTACCGGCTCAACCGAAATTGGCCGTCAGTTAATGCAGCAGTGCGCCAAAGACATCAAAAAGGTATCGCTGGAGCTGGGCGGCAATGCGCCGTTTATCGTCTTTGACGATGCCGATCTCGATAAAGCCGTGGAAGGTGCGCTGGCATCGAAGTTCCGTAACGCCGGGCAAACCTGCGTCTGCGCCAATCGCCTGTACGTGCAGGACGGCGTGTATGAGCGTTTTGCCGAAAAACTCCAGCAGGCGGTAAGCAAGCTGCGCCTCGGCGATGGTCTGCAACCTGACGTCACCACCGGACCACTGATCGACGAGAAAGCGGTAGCCAAAGTGCAGGAACACATCGCCGATGCCCTGGATAAAGGCGCGCGCATTATCGCGGGCGGTAAACCTCACGCGCTCGGCGGGAACTTCTTCCAACCCACCATTCTGGTGGATGTGCCTGATAACGCAAAGGTCGCCAAAGAAGAAACATTCGGCCCGCTGGCTCCGCTGTTTCGTTTTAAAGACGAAGCTGACGTCATCGCTCAGGCCAACGACACCGAGTTTGGTCTGGCCGCCTATTTCTATGCCCGTGATTTAAGCCGCGTCTTCCGCGTTGGCGAAGCGCTGGAGTACGGCATCGTCGGGATTAACACCGGCATTATCTCCAACGAAGTCGCCCCGTTTGGGGGGATAAAAGCCTCCGGTCTTGGCCGTGAAGGATCGAAATACGGCATCGAAGACTACTTAGAAATCAAATATATGTGCATCGGCCTTTAATAAAACAAATACTGGAGAACACCTGATGAGCACCAACAAAGAACTTATGCAACGTCGCAGCAACGCCGTTCCCCGTGGCGTAGGACAGATCCACCCTATTTTTGCCGAGCGGGCAGAAAACTGTCGGGTCTGGGACGTTGAAGGCCGGGAATTCCTCGACTTTGCTGGCGGTATTGCGGTGCTGAACACCGGTCACCTGCATCCGCAGATCGTCTCTGCGGTAGAAGCGCAGGTGAAAAAGCTGTCCCATACCTGTTTCCAGGTGCTGGCCTATGAGCCGTACCTGGAGCTGTGTGAAATCATGAATAAGAAAGTGCCGGGTGATTTCGCCAAGAAAACCCTGCTGGTGACCACCGGTTCTGAAGCGGTAGAAAACGCGGTGAAAATCGCCCGCGCCGCCACCAAGCGTACGGGGACTATCGCCTTTAGCGGCGCTTACCACGGTCGTACCCACTACACCCTGTCACTGACCGGGAAAGTCAATCCGTACTCCGCCGGAATGGGGCTGATGCCGGGCCACGTGTATCGCGCGCTTTATCCTTGCCCTCTGCACGGCATCAGTGAAGATGATGCTATCGCCAGCATTCACCGCATTTTCAAAAACGATGCCGCGCCAGAAGACGTCGCCGCCATCGTGATTGAACCCGTTCAGGGCGAAGGCGGCTTTTACGCGGCCTCTCCTTCCTTTATGCAACGGCTGCGCGCCATTTGTGACGAACACGGGATCATGCTGATTGCCGATGAAGTACAGAGCGGTGCGGGCCGCACCGGTACGCTGTTTGCCATGGAGCAGATGGGCGTTGCGCCCGATCTCACCACCTTCGCCAAATCCATCGCCGGCGGCTTCCCGCTGGCAGGCGTGACCGGACGCGCCGAAGTCATGGACGCAATCCCACCGGGTGGTCTGGGCGGTACCTATGCCGGTAACCCAATTGCCTGTGCCGCCGCGCTGGCGGTACTGAACATTTTCGAACAGGAAAATCTGCTGCAAAAAGCCAACGAGCTGGGACAAACCCTGCGCGAAGGCCTGCTGGCTATCGCGGAAACCCATCGCGAGATTGGCGACGTACGCGGGCTGGGCGCGATGATTGCTATCGAACTGTTCGAAAACGGCGACCACACGAAACCAGACGCCAAACTGACTGCGGAAGTGGTGGCGCGTGCACGCGAGAAAGGACTGATCCTGCTCTCCTGCGGACCTTACTATAACGTGCTGCGCATTCTTGTCCCGCTGACCATTGAAGATGCTCAAATCCGCCAGGGGCTGGACATTATCGCCCAGTGTTTTGCCGAGGCAAAGCAGGGTTAAACCCCCGAGTAAAAACGGGAAATTGTAGGCCGGATAAAGCGCAAGCGCTGCCATCCGGCAATGTTGTGATGCCCGGTGGCGCTACGCTTACCGGGCCTACGGGTAAGGTGCAGGAAGCGACGTCAATAACAATAACGAGGTTTAAAGATGGGGCAAGTGTCACAATCACATGATTTAGGGGGCGGGCTGAAATCACGCCACGTCACCATGCTGTCTATTGCCGGGGTAATCGGCGCAAGTCTGTTCGTCGGTTCAAGTGTGGCGATTGCAGAAGCCGGTCCCGCAGTATTATTAGCCTATCTGTTCGCCGGATTGCTGGTGGTGATGATTATGCGCATGCTGGCCGAAATGGCCGTTGCCACCCCGGATACCGGTTCGTTTTCCACTTACGCCGATAAGGCCATTGGCCCGTGGGCAGGTTATACCATCGGCTGGTTGTACTGGTGGTTCTGGGTGTTAGTTATCCCTCTGGAAGCGAATATCGCCGCCATCATTCTGCACTCCTGGGTACCAGGTATTCCTATCTGGCTGTTTTCTCTGGTTATCACGCTGGCGTTAACCGGCAGTAATTTGCTGAGCGTCAAAAATTACGGTGAGTTCGAGTTCTGGCTGGCGCTGTGCAAAGTGGTTGCCATTCTGGCGTTTATTACCCTCGGTGCGGCGGCGATTAGCGGTTTCTACCCTTATGCCGAGGTTAGCGGAGTTTCACGCCTGTGGGATCAGGGCGGCTTTATGCCCAACGGTTTTGGCGCCGTGATCAGCGCGATGTTAATCACCATGTTCTCCTTTATGGGCGCAGAGATAGTTACCATCGCCGCCGCCGAATCCGATACCCCGGATAAACATATCGTTCGCGCTACCAACTCGGTTATCTGGCGTATCTCTATCTTCTATCTGTGCTCTATTTTTGTGGTGGTGGCGCTGATCCCGTGGAACATGCCGGGCCTGAAAGAAGTCGGTTCTTATCGCTCGGTGCTGGAGCTACTGCATATCCCGCACGCGAAATTGATCATGGACTGCGTCATTTTACTGTCGGTGACCAGCTGTCTTAACTCCGCACTGTATACGTCATCGCGTATGCTCTACTCCCTTAGCCGCCGTGGCGATGCCCCCGCCTTTATGGGTAAAACGAACCGCAGCAAAACGCCTTATGTGGCGGTGTTACTGTCGACAGGTGCTGCGTTCCTCACCGTCATCGTCAACTATTACGCCCCGGCCAAGGTATTTAAATTCCTGATCGACAGCTCCGGTGCCATCGCGCTGCTGGTGTATCTGGTCATTGCCGTTTCTCAACTGCGGATGCGCAAAATCCTGCTGGCGCGAGGCGGTGAAATTAAACTGAAAATGTGGCTCTATCCGTGGCTTACCTGGCTGGTCATCGCGTTTATTATCTTTGTGTTGGTGGTCATGCTGTTTCGCCCGGCCCAACAGCTGGAAGTTATCTCTACCGGGTTGTTAGCCATAGGAATTATTTGCACCGTGCCCATTATGTCACGCTGGAAAAAACTGCTATCGTGGCAAAAAGCACCATTGCAAAATACGCATTAAACCTGTTCCCGGCGCAGGCCGGGAAATCCTTTCAGGAGTATGACCATGACCGCCATTCCCCAACCGACGGCCATTGATGGATACCGCTGGCTGAAGAACGACATCATCCGCGGTGTGTATCAGCCTGATGAAAAACTGCGTATGAGTCTGCTAACCTCACGCTATGAGCTAGGCGTGGGACCGCTGCGCGAAGCGCTTTCGCAGTTAGTTGCCGAGCGGTTAGTGACAGTAGTTAATCAGAAAGGGTATCGTGTCGCCCCGATGTCAGAGCAGGAGTTGCTCGATATTTTCGATGCCCGCGCCAATATGGAAGCCATGCTGGTCGCGCTGGCCATTGAACGCGGCGACGACGCCTGGGAAGCTGAAATTCTGGCGCGCGCGCATATGCTCAGTAAGCTTGAAGCCATTGACGCCAGCGAACAGATGCTCGACGAGTGGGATCAGCGCCATCAGGCATTTCACTCGGCGATTGTCGCTGGCTGTGGTTCACAATATCTGCTGCAAATGCGCGAACGGCTGTTCTCTCTGGCGGCGCGCTACCGGTTTATCTGGCTACGTAAAACGGTGCTGTCGGTTGAAATGCTGGAAGACAAACACGATCAGCACAAGACGCTGACCGAAGCGATTCTGGCACGTGATGCCACGTGCGCCAGCGAATTAATGCGCCAGCACTTGCTGACGCCGATTCCGATTATTCAACAGGCTATGTCCGGTAAATTACTGACGCAATAAGCCTAAATAACATTACTGTTCCGGAATACGTAAAACCTGCCCAGGATAGATTTTATCCGGGCTTTTTAGCATTGGTTTATTCGCTTCAAATATCTGGTTATATAGGTTGGCATTACCGTAAACCTGTTTGGCAATAGCGCTCAGGGTATCCCCAGATTTCACGGTATAAAACTGGCTTTCGCTCGCGGGTGCAGAGGTTTTAACCTGATCATCTACGCTGGCGATACCAGAGATATTACCAATCGCGATCAGAATTTTTTCTTTTGCTTCCTGACTTAATCCATCACCAGAAACAGTGGCTTTGCCTTCGTTAATTTGCACGTCCACTTTATCCGCATCAGGGATGCCGGTTTTGTTCAGGTGTTCCTGCACTTTTTTTGCCAGATCGGCTGTGTCATGGTTTCCAGTGACCGCATCCCACAGTTTTTCACCTGCATCTTTTACGAAATTGAAGAGTCCCATATCCACCTCGGTAATTAACAATCAACACCCAAAAGTGTAGCAGAGGAGAAAGGGACACAAAGAAAACGGCGCCGAAGCGCCGTAGTAGAAAGGAATTAATTACGCGTCTGTATCCAGAAGGCGTGGATCAAACCTGGGATGTAGCCCAGCAGCGTCAGAACGATATTGAGGATAAATGCCCAGCCGAACCCCTTCCCCAGCAGCACGCCAAGCGGGGGCAGAATAATAGTAAAAACGATTCTCCAGAAACCCATGCACACTCCCTACAAGCAAAAATTAATCATTGTTTAAAAAGAGATTTTATCTCTAAGAGTAGCCATTCTACCCAACTCTACCAGTACTCCGCGGCTGTTTTACCCTCCTTTACGCTCTTTACGCTGGCGTACGTTGGTTACTTATTTTAGAATACACTTAATTTAGACAACGCTTAAATACATATGACTGAACTTGAACAACTCCAGGACAGCGCTGAACAGGCTGCCGCCCTGCTAAAAGCGATGAGTAACCCGAAACGGTTGCTGATTTTGTGCATGCTCTGTGGTTCACCCGGTACCAGCGCGGGTGAGTTAGCCCGTGTTACCGGCCTTAGTCCTTCCGCCACTTCCCAGCATCTGGCGCGTATGCGTGAAGAAGGTCTGATAGAAAGCCAGCGCGATGCCCAGCGCATCCTCTACTCCATTAAAAATGCGGCCGTGAATTCGCTGATCGCCACATTAAAAACACTGTATTGCCCATAAGGAGCCATCATGACTATTGGGACGATTTCCCCACGCGAGGCGCAGACACTGGTCGCGCAGGGTGCAAAACTGATTGATATCCGCGATGCTGACGAGTATCTGCACGAGCATATTCCTGATGCACATCTGGCGCCATTACCCGCGCTTGAGCAGGGATCGCTGCCAGCGAATTTACGCGCCGAGCAGGTGATTTTTCACTGCCAGTCAGGCAAACGTACACAAAATGCGGCAACAAAACTGAGCGCCATCGCCGCACCCGCGCAGGTCTGGTTGCTGGAAGGTGGAATTGACGGCTGGAAAGCCGCAGGTTTGCCGGTGGCGAAAGACAGTTCACAACCGTTACCGCTGATGCGTCAGGTGCAGATAGCCGCAGGCAGCCTTGCCCTACTCGGCGTTATTCTGGGCTATAGCGTTAGCAGCGCCTTCTTCCTGCTGAGCGGTTTTGTGGGCGCCGGGCTGATACTCGCTGGCGTAACCGGCTTTTGCGGTATGGCGCGATTACTGGACATCATGCCCTGGAACCGACGTACTCATTAAGCGGTAATCATTGAAACAGCACTGTACCCGCCGGTTGACGTGATCTATGGTGAGTTCTGCGATAAATGATAAATAAAGGAGCGCAACAATATGTTTAAACCTGGCGATCTGGTTCAACCGCGTATGGGCGGTCCAAAACTGAAGGTTGTTGAAGTCAATGACGATCAAATTGTGGCGGTACAAGCCAGTAATGAAAGCGGTGATAAATTCACGCTGAAAGCAGCTGATGTCACGCGATATACCGAAGAGGGTGATTTCGGCGTTTGCTGAAAATAAGCGGTGAGGATCTCCTCACCGCCTTCGCAATTAGATCAAAAAGTCATCAAGAGATTTGCCGGCCGCCAGCGCCTGGGCAATTGGCTTCGGTGTGCGACCTTGTCCGGTCCATGTTTTCGTTTCACCATTGAGATCGATAAAACGATATTTCGCCGGGCGCGGTTGGCGTTTTTTAACTGAACGTGCCGTCGCAGGTGTTATGCTCAGCAGCTCCTCCGGGCTGATCCCGTCTGCCTGCATCTGCGCCAGCAAGGCATTAATTTTTGCCTGCTGTTCCGCACGTTGGCGCTGTAGCTGTTCTTCTTCATCGCGCCGTTCTTTGGTCACTACTCTGAATTTTTCAAGCATATCTTCCAGTACATCAACGGAAAATTCACGAGCCATTGCACGCAGCGAGCGGATATTATTTAAGTTTTTTAACATTGAACTCATATTAACAAAACCTCTTTAACGTAAAACATAAAAACGGTATTACGCTAAATATTGTATGCAACCGACTATTATATTTCCAGTCTAATTTATTCGTTTATCATTAAACAAATAGCCAACTCTGATATTTATAGCATCCATTCTGCTATCGCCCAGACAATATATTCTATTACCCTGATTGCAGCTTTGAATATACCTGCAAGGTATCTCAGCGCGTCACTTAAGAAACAAGCCACGGCATCTCGTGGAACCAACGAGTATACATATTGCACATCAGTCAACATTCAGAAAAGGAGCGCAAAAAATTCAGAAAAACAAGCAACAATAACTCTTTGATCTAAAAAGACTTTAATTAACACAGCAACGAAAACACCAAAACGAACAAAAAACAAACCATTACAGAGCATTTTATCGACAAAAAGACAATAAATAAAAATTTTCAGCTAGTTGCTAGTTATTATCCAGGCAGATATCCTATTAAAACGCGAAAGCAGCAAGACAAATCACTAGCAGTTAAGGTATTCAAAACCTTTTTTCCCCTTTTTACAAGGAGCATTAACATGTTCTCTCCGCAGTCACGCTTGCGTCATGCAGTAGCAGACACGTTCGCGATGGTTGTTTATTGTTCTGTCGTGAACATGTTGATCGAAATATTCCTTTCTGGAATGAGCTTCGAACAGTCGCTGTATTCCAGATTAGTCGCTATCCCTGTCAACATACTGATCGCGTGGCCATACGGCATGTATCGTGATTTGTTCATGCGCGCGGCCCGTAAAGCCACGCAGGCAGGATGGGCAAAAAATCTGGCGGATGTGCTGGCTTATGTCACCTTCCAGTCGCCGGTGTATGTGATTATTCTGCTTACGGTTGGCGCAGACTGGCATCAGATTACGGCTGCAGTAAGTTCGAACATCGTGGTGTCAATGCTGATGGGCGCTGTCTATGGCTACTTTCTTGATTATTGTCGCCGCTTGTTTAAGGTCAGCAGCTATCATCAGGCTAAAGCCTGACACGCTTCTTCGCGACTGGCACTGCCAGTCGCGTTATTAGTTAGAATTAACGTCGCCAAACAGCCCGCTCAGATAACGTTCAAGCGCAATACGCGAGCTAAAGCCGTGCGGAATACCATAATGCTCATGAGTCTCTCCGGCTAAATACAGCGGGAATTGCTGGTAATGATCGCAAGTTTTAATATCCGTTGCCGGTTCCGCCAGCGAAGAGCTACGCTCTTTCAACGTGGGATGGATAATTAATGCGGTACGCCCCATGCGAGCTTCACGATTAACATACACATAATTTTCGCCACGCCGATAGCCGTACGTTTTCTGCGTCACTACATCAACGGTAAAACCCACTTTTTCAAGTACGCGCGCCACCTCATCAGGTCGTAAATACATATTATTTTCCTCGTTATCTTTTACTGCGGGCTTACCTTACCTGATTCAGCATTAGCAACGCTTTCAGAAAAGTCCATAAACGAGTGAACACGATGAGACGAATATCTTAAGAACCGTACAGATTTATGTCAGCGCCAACCGCAGTTGGTAGGCCGCCTGTTGCGCCATTTCCGCCGAGCTGATATTGGTAAATGACAGCAATATTCCCCCCTTTCCTTCTGACGTTATTCGCCAGCGGCTTAGCGCCTGAACCGCTAACCCGGCCTGATTCGCTTTGCGCACCAGCGCAATATCATCTCCGTCTACACTCACCACCAGTTGAATCCCACCTTCCTGAGGAATGACGCTAAACCCTTGTTCGGTCAGGGCGTTTTCCATCCATTGTCGTCGTTCGGCATAATGCTGTCGCATACGTTTTAAGTGTCGCCAGAAGTGGCCGTCTCGCATAAAATCCGCCAGCGTTTGCTGCCATAGAACCGGGACGCTACAGGCCGTTAGCGCCGCTTGCTGGCGAAAGCGTTCAACCTGGGTCAGAGGCACCACCAGCCATGCCGTACGCAAAGCCGGAAACATCGATTTGCTGAACGTTCCGGCATAAATCACCCGCTGAGGCGCATCCAGACTTTTTAGCGGCGGCAACGGCTTACCGTGGTAACGAAATTCACTGTCATAGTCATCTTCGATTACCCACGCCTGCGCGCGAGTCGCCCACTCCAGCAACTGGTGGCGACGGTCCAAAGACAGTGCTACCCCCAGAGGGCTTTGATGTGCGGGAGTGAGCAGTACAAAACGCGCCTGCGGGTAGTCGCGGATCCCGGCGCTGACATCCAGACCATCGGCATCCACCGCTACCGGCATCAACTCAATGCGTTCCTGAGCCACCACGGGCCGGATCAGCGGAAAACCGGGATCTTCGACCCACATTCCCTCACCGGGATGCGCCAGAGCGCGCAGGATTAACGTCATTGATGCCGCATAGCCTGAAGTGATAAAAATCTGCTCTGGCTGGCATTCAATGCTGCGTGAAACGCGCAGATAATCAACAATTGCCTGGCGTAACACCCGTTCACCACATACATCGCCCACCGCCAGATCAAAACGCGTTTGGGTGCGTAAACGCCGTCCCATCACCCGTGCCCAGACTTCACGCGGAAAAAGATCGAGTGCGGGTAATCCCATCTGAAAAGGTTGCGGTCTGGGATTTTCTCCGGCGAAGATGGCAGGCGATGCAGGCGCCCTTTCTGGTCGCAGTTGCTCACTGACAAATGTTCCTGCCTGTCCACGCCGCGCGAGCCAGCCCTGCGCCACCAGCTCTGCATAGGCATTTTCCACCGTCGAGCGTGATACTCCCAGCTCCTGGGCCCAGGTCCGGCTGGAGGGCAATCTGGTACCGGGCTTGAGTTCGCCTTTCTCAATTGCGTTTTTTAACTGACGGGCGATTTGCTGATAACGTGGCATTTATGGTCTGCTTTTTTGGCAACAATATGGCTCTCTGTTGCAGTCCATTATAGTGCTACATTGCGGGTCATCCAAACGAGGAGAAATACCATGACAATGTTACGCCAGCCCTATTACGAACTCAGTCCTGAAATCTATAACGCTCTGGTTCAGGCAAGCCAAGCGCTGGAAAACTGCGCGCTGGAACCTACGTTGACGGAACTGATTTACCTGCGGGTCTCGCAAACCAACGGCTGCGCCTTTTGTCTGGAAATGCACAGTAAAGCACTGCGCAAATCCGGTGTTGCGCAGGCCAAACTGGACGCACTGGCAGGCTGGCGGGTGAGCCACCACTTCAGCGAGCAGGAACGTGCGGCGCTGGCGTGGGCCGAATCGGTCACCCAGATTGCCACTACTCACGCCGAAGATGACGTTTATCTGCCGCTGCTCGACCATTTCAGCGCGAAAGAAATTAGCGACCTGACATTTGCCATTAGCCTGATGAACTGCTTTAACCGTCTGGCGGTGGGGATGCGCATGTGATTTTGCGCTGCCGGATGGCGGCATAGATGCCTTATCCGGCCTACGTTGTGCTCTCCTGTTGCCCGTAGGCCCGATAAGCTTAGCGCCATCGGGCAATTTATAACCACCCGTTAGCCTTCCCCCGCCACGCTCATCACCCCGCTCATCATCAATCTAAAATTCCCATATCTTGTATGGTTGAATCTTTTTAAAACTACATCTAGTATTTCTTCTATCAGGACACATACAACCCGACGCCCTCTATCGCGCCGATCCTTTATTTTTAAATGGAAATACGAATCATGCGTATTATTATTTACACTCGCAATAACTGTGTTCAGTGCCACGCCACCAAACGGGCAATGGAAAGCCGTGGTTTTGACTTTGAGATGGTAAACGTCGATTTACAGCCCGATTTGGCTGATAGCCTGCGCGATCAAGGGTTTCGCCAGCTACCGGTCGTGGTCGCGGGTGAAACCAGTTGGTCAGGGTTTCGCCCGGACATGATCAACCGTCTGCATCCGGAACACCGTGTGGCCAGCGCATGAGTCAGCTCGTCTACTTCTCCAGCAGCTCCGAAAATACGCACCGCTTTATGCAGCGTCTGGGGCTGCCAGCCATCCGCATTCCGCTTAACGAACGCGAGCGGATCCGGGTAGACGAACCTTACATATTAATCGTGCCGTCCTACGGCGGCGGCGGCACTGCTGGCGCGGTCCCAAGACAGGTGATCCGCTTTTTAAACGATACGCACAACCGGGCGTTAATCCGTGGAGTGATCGCCTCCGGCAATCGTAATTTCGGTGACGCCTACGGTCGCGCGGGTGATGTCATCTCACAAAAATGCGGCGTGCCGTGGCTCTATCGCTTTGAGCTGATGGGCACCCAAAGCGATATCGACAACGTTCGAAAAGGAGTGAGCGAATTTTGGCAACGACAACCGCAGAACGTGTAATGCAGCCAACGCTGGATTATCACGCCCTGAACGCCATGCTAAATCTGTACGATAAAGCCGGGCGCATTCAGTTCGACAAAGACCATCAGGCGGTGGAGGCCTTCTTTGCCACCCACGTCCGCCCAAACTCGGTGGCGTTTGCCAGCCAGCAGGAGCGCCTGGAAACGTTGGTGGATGAAGGCTATTACGATGCCAGCGTGTTAGCCCGCTACGATCGCGCGTTCGTGCTGAAGCTATTCGATCACGCCCACGCCAGCGGATTCCGTTTCCAGACGTTCCTCGGCGCATGGAAGTTCTACACCAGCTATACGCTGAAAACGTTCGACGGTAAGCGCTATCTCGAAGACTTTGAGGATCGGGTCACGATGGTGGCGCTCACGCTGGCGCAGGGCGATGAAACGCTCGCGATGCAGCTGACCGATGAAATGCTCTCCGGGCGCTTTCAGCCCGCCACACCAACCTTTTTAAACTGCGGCAAACAGCAACGCGGTGAGCTGGTCTCCTGCTTCCTGTTGCGTATTGAAGACAACATGGAGTCTATTGGTCGGGCGGTCAACTCAGCACTTCAGCTCTCCAAACGCGGCGGCGGCGTGGCATTTTTACTCTCCAACCTGCGCGAGGCAGGAGCGCCCATAAAGCGCATTGAGAACCAGTCATCTGGGGTGATCCCAGTAATGAAAATGCTGGAAGATGCGTTTTCTTATGCGAATCAACTCGGCGCGCGTCAGGGCGCGGGGGCGGTGTATCTGCACGCACACCATCCGGATATTTTGCGTTTTCTCGATACCAAGCGCGAAAACGCCGACGAGAAAATCCGCATCAAAACGCTCTCGCTTGGCGTGGTGATCCCGGATATTACCTTTCAACTGGCGAAAGAAAATGCCCAAATGGCGCTGTTCTCGCCGTATGACGTGGAACGGATTTACGGCAAACCGTTCGGTGATATCGCCGTGAGTGAGCGGTATGGCGAACTGCTTGCCGACGAACGTGTGCGTAAAAAATACATTAACGCCCGCGATTTCTTCCAGCGGCTGGCCGAGATCCAGTTTGAGTCTGGCTATCCTTACATCATGTTTGAAGATACGGTGAATCGCGCCAATCCAATTGCCGGTCGGATCAATATGAGCAACCTGTGCTCGGAGATTTTGCAGGTTAACAGTGCCTCCACCTACGATGAAAATCTCAATTACGCGCAGACCGGGCACGATATTTCCTGCAATCTCGGCTCGTTGAACATTGCCCATACCATGGATTCACCCGATTTTGGTCGTACCGTGGAAACGGCGGTTCGTGGCTTAACCGCCGTTTCGGACATGAGCCATATCCGCAGCGTGCCCTCGATTGAGGCCGGAAACAGCGCGTCGCACGCGATTGGTCTTGGGCAGATGAATCTGCACGGGTATCTGGCGCGGGAAGGGATCGCCTACGGTTCGCCGGAAGGGCTGGATTTTACCAATCTCTATTTCTATACCATCACCTGGCATGCGCTGAATACGTCAATGAAGATCGCCCGGGAGCGCGGTCAAACCTTTGCCGGATTCAAACAGTCGCGCTACGCCAGCGGCGAATATTTTAACCAGTATCTGCAGGGCGACTGGCAGCCAGAAACCGCCAAGGTTCGCACGCTTTTTGCCACCAGCGGCATTACGCTGCCGACGCGCGAGATGTGGTCACAGCTGCGTGAAGATGTGATGCGCTACGGCATTTATAACCAGAATTTACAGGCGGTTCCCCCCACCGGTTCTATCTCTTACATCAATCATGCCACGTCAAGCATTCACCCGATCGTGTCGAAAGTGGAGATTCGCAAAGAGGGCAAAACCGGGCGCGTTTACTACCCTGCCCCGTTTATGACCAATGAGAATTTGGCCTTGTATCAGGATGCCTATGAGATCGGCCCACAAAAAATCATTGATACCTATGCTGAAGCAACGCGCCATGTCGATCAGGGGCTTTCACTGACGCTCTTTTTCCCCGATACCGCCACCACGCGCGATATCAATAAAGCGCAGATTTACGCCTGGCGTAAGGGCATCAAATCCCTGTACTACATCCGACTACGCCAGCTGGCGCTGGAAGGCACCGAAATCGAAGGCTGCGTGTCATGCGCGCTGTAAGGAGGAGAAAATGACATTATCCCGCGTGAGCGCCATCAACTGGAACAAGATTGAGGATGATAAAGATCTTGAGGTATGGAACCGTCTGACCAGTAACTTCTGGCTCCCGGAAAAGGTCCCGCTCTCCAATGACATTCCGGCCTGGCAAACGTTGAACGCCGCCGAACAGCAGTTAACAATCCGCGTTTTTACCGGGCTGACGCTGCTCGACACCATTCAGAATGTTGCCGGAGCACCAGCGTTAATGGCTGATTCGTTAACGCCGCATGAAGAAGCGGTGCTGTCGAATATCAGCTTTATGGAGGCGGTGCACGCCCGTTCATACAGCTCTATATTCTCTACCCTTTGCCAGACCAAAGACGTGGATGCTGCCTACGCCTGGAGTGAGGAAAATACCCCACTTCAGCGCAAAGCGCAGATCGTTTTGACACATTACGCCAGCGACGAACCGTTGAAGAAAAAAATAGCCAGCGTGTTTCTGGAATCCTTCCTGTTCTATTCTGGCTTCTGGTTGCCAATGTATTTTTCCAGCCGCGGCAAATTGACCAATACCGCCGATCTCATTCGTCTGATCATTCGTGATGAAGCAGTTCATGGGTATTACATTGGTTATAAATATCAAAAAGGTCTGGAGCATATTTCCGAATCCGCACGCGAGGAGTTAAAGGATTTTGCCTTTGACCTGCTGATGGAATTGTATGATAACGAAGCGTGTTATACGGAAGAGTTGTATGCAGAAACCGGCTGGGTGGATGACGTCAAAGCCTTCCTTTGTTACAACGCCAATAAGGCATTAATGAATTTGGGATATGAGGCGCTATTTCCGCCTGAAATGGCGGAGGTTAACCCGGCAATCCTTGCCGCGCTGTCGCCCAACGCTGATGAAAACCACGATTTCTTCTCGGGTTCCGGTTCATCTTATGTGATGGGAAAAGCGGTCGAAACCGAAGATGACGACTGGAATTTCTAGCGCTCATTTTCACGGGAAATACCGTACATTTTTCGCGGAAATATTTTAACAGGATCACACTTTTGTCGTGCAAATATAATTGTGTGATCTACACTCAATATCAGCCGCATTATTCGCCTGCATTCCAGCAATTCAGGCGATTTTTCATTGCCATTTACAAAAAATATTAACCCGTTCACATTCGCGCTCAGCCCTTATATCACGGGAAGTCCCGCCACTTGGCCTTTGGCAATATTCATGCCACAACCAAATTCAGGGTTGTCTCAGATTCTCAGTATGTTAGGGTAGAAAAAGGTCACTATTTCCATCAGGTAATATATCGATATAAACAAATAACAGGAATCATTCTATTGCATGGCAATTAAATTAGAAGTTAAAAATCTCTATAAGATATTTGGAGAGCATCCCCAGAGAGCCTTCAAATATATTGAAAAAGGACTTTCAAAAGAGCAGATTCTGGATAAAACGGGGCTATCGCTTGGCGTTAAGAACGCCAGTCTGGCCATTGAAGAAGGCGAGATATTTGTCATCATGGGATTATCCGGTTCGGGTAAATCCACAATGGTACGCCTTCTCAATCGCCTGATTGAACCCACCCGCGGACAGGTATTGATTGACGGCGTAGACATCGCCCGGATATCCGATGCTGAGCTTCGCGAGGTGCGCAGAAAAAAGATTGCGATGGTGTTCCAATCCTTTGCCCTGATGCCGCACATGACGGTTCTCGACAATACGGCATTCGGCATGGAATTAGCCGGTGTTGGTGCGGATGAACGTCGTGAAAAAGCGTTAGATGCGCTGCGCCAGGTTGGTCTGGAGAATTATGCTCACGGCTACCCGGATGAACTTTCCGGGGGGATGCGCCAGCGTGTAGGCCTCGCCCGCGCATTAGCCATTAACCCTGACATCTTATTAATGGATGAGGCCTTCTCAGCCCTCGATCCATTAATTCGTACTGAGATGCAGGATGAACTGGTAAAACTACAGGCGAAGCATCAACGCACCGTGGTCTTTATATCGCATGACCTCGACGAAGCCATGCGTATTGGCGACAGAATTGCCATTATGCAAAACGGTGAAGTGGTCCAGGTCGGCACGCCAGATGAAATCCTGAATAATCCGGCCAATGATTATGTACGCACCTTCTTCCGTGGTGTCGATATTAGCCAGGTCTTTAGCGCGAAAGATATTTCACGCCGTAGTCCCGAAGGTTTGATTCGTAAAAACCCCGGGGTGGGTCCACGTTCTGCGCTGCAATTATTGCAGGACAAAGATCGCGAATATGGTTACGTGATCGAACGCGGCAATAAATTCGTTGGCGTTGTCTCTATCGACTCATTAAAAACAGCGTTAAGTCAGGCGCAAGGTATTGAAGCGGCATTGATCGATGAGCCGTTAGCCGTAGATGCACAAACCCCTCTCAGCGAGTTGCTTTCTCATGTCGGTCAGGCCCCGTGCGCGGTGCCGGTTGTAGATGAGGAACAGCAGTATGTGGGCGTCATTTCAAAACGCATGCTGTTACAGGCTTTAGATCGTGAGGGGGTAAACAATGGCTGATCAAACTAATCCGTGGGACACCACACCAGCGGCCGACAGTGCCGCACAAAATGCTGATGCCTGGAGTACGCCATCAGGCGCACCCACTGACGGTGGTGGCGCGGACTGGCTGACCAGCGCACCCGCGCCGGCACCAGAGCATTTCAATATTATGGATCCGTTCCATAAAACGCTGATCCCGCTTGACAGTTGGGTCACAGAGGGGATCGACTGGGTCGTTACCCATTTCCGTCCGGTCTTCCAGGGCATTCGTGTCCCGGTGGATTACATTCTCAACGGCTTTCAACAGCTGCTGTTGGGTATGCCAGCGCCCGTGGCGATTATCCTGTTCGCGCTGATTGCCTGGCAGATTTCCGGCGTGGGGATGGGCGTTGCGACGCTGATTTCCTTGATTGCTATCGGTGCCATCGGCGCGTGGTCGCAGGCCATGATAACCCTGGCGCTGGTGTTGACCGCGCTGCTGTTCTGCGTGGTTATCGGTCTGCCGATGGGGATCTGGTTGGCGCGCAGTCCACGGGCAGCAAAAATTGTTCGCCCGCTGCTGGACGCCATGCAAACCACACCCGCGTTTGTCTATCTGGTGCCGATTGTCATGCTGTTCGGTATTGGTAACGTCCCGGGCGTAGTGGTGACGATTATCTTCGCCCTGCCGCCAATCGTGCGTCTGACTATTCTGGGGATTAACCAGGTGCCAGCCGATCTGATTGAAGCCTCGCGCTCGTTTGGCGCCAGCCCGCGTCAGATGCTGTTTAAAGTGCAGCTCCCGCTGGCAATGCCCACCATTATGGCTGGGGTTAACCAGACGCTGATGCTGGCACTCTCAATGGTCGTCATCGCGTCGATGATTGCCGTCGGCGGACTGGGTCAGATGGTTCTGCGCGGAATCGGTCGTCTGGATATGGGGCTTGCCACCGTCGGCGGGGTTGGGATTGTGATCCTCGCTATCATTCTCGACCGCCTGACGCAGGCCGTCGGTCGCGACTCGCGTAGTCGTGGCAACCGTCGCTGGTACACCACCGGTCCCGTTGGGCTTATCACTCGCCCTTTCACGAAGTAATTCACCCGTTGCCCGGTGGCGCTGTGCTTACCGGGCCTACAATTCATTAACTTACACATAATCATTCAAGTTGCATCGCGGCGGTAAACGAATGTATCCCCAGGAGCGTACAAGTAGTACGTGACTGGGGTGCATGAGTGCAGCCAACAAAGAGGCAGCTTGAAGGATGAAGTGTAATAAGGAACAACGATGCGACAGAAAGTAATTATTGCCACAGCGTTTGCCACCCTTGTCTCCACCAGCACTTTCGCTGCCGACCTGCCGGGCAAAGGCATCACCGTACAGCCAATCCAGAGCACTATCTCTGAAGAATCCTTCCAGACGCAGTTAGTCGCCCGTGCGCTGGAGAAACTGGGTTACACCGTTAACAAAACCAGCGAAGTTGACTACAACGTCGGCTATACCTCCATTGCCTCTGGCGATGCAACTTTTACCGCCGTGAACTGGCAGCCGCTGCATGATGATATGTACGCCGCTGCGGGCGGAGACAAAAAGTTTTATCGCGAGGGGGTATTCGTTACGGGTGCCGCACAGGGTTATCTGATCGACAAGAAAACCGCTGAGCAATATAAAATCACCAATATCGCCCAGTTAAAAGATCCGAAGATCGCCAAAATCTTTGACACCAACGGTGACGGAAAAGCCGATATGATGGGCTGTTCACCGGGCTGGGGCTGTGAAGCAGTAATCAACCACCAGAACAAAGCTTTCGATCTGGAAAAA
Organism: Citrobacter freundii complex sp. 2024EL-00216; assembly: GCF_043945515.1. Classification (NCBI taxonomy): domain Bacteria; kingdom Pseudomonadati; phylum Pseudomonadota; class Gammaproteobacteria; order Enterobacterales; family Enterobacteriaceae; genus Citrobacter; species Citrobacter freundii complex sp. 2024EL-00216. The sequence continues at coordinate 46,034 of NZ_JBIMRA010000003.1, forward strand.
ACCGTCGAGGTCAGCCACGGTAACTATGCGGCGATGATGGCCGACACCATTACCCGCTTCAAAGAAGGTAAACCCATTCTTTACTACACCTGGACACCGTACTGGGTGAGCGACGTAATGAAACCTGGTAAAGATGTGGTCTGGCTGCAGGTGCCGTTCTCTTCCCTGCCAGGCGAGCAGAAAGATATTGATACCAAACTGCCAAACGGCGCCAACTACGGCTTCCCGGTGAACACTATGCATATTGTCGCCAATAAAGCCTGGGCGGAGAAAAACCCGGCTGCGGCGAAACTGTTTGCCATCATGAAGCTGCCGCTGGCGGATATCAACGCGCAGAACGCAATGATGCACGACGGGAAAGCGTCTGAAGCCGACGTACAGGGTCACGTTGACGGCTGGATCAAAGCCCACCAGCAGCAGTTTGACGGCTGGGTGAACGAAGCGCTGGCCGCGCAGAAATAACCCACTCACAGGCCTGATGAGTGTAGCGCCATCAGGCCTGTAACCGCATAAATGCCGGATGGTGGCGCGATGCACCTAATCCGGCCTATCCTCCTTCCCCCAATAGCACAATCCATCACTCAACAAATCAGCAACATTTAATCACTTCCGTTATGATTGTTTTCTGCAACCCATTACTCAGTTGAAAACAATGACGAAAACTACTCAGGGACTTAGCCCTTCGCTGATCCTGTTAATGTCTATTGCCACCGGCCTCGCCGTCGCCAGTAACTATTATGCGCAGCCGCTGCTCGACACCATCGCGCGCAACTTTTCGCTATCTGCCAGTACCGCAGGGTTTATCGTCACTGCAGCCCAACTCGGCTACGCTGCCGGCCTGCTGTTCTTAGTGCCGCTTGGCGATATGTTTGAACGTCGGATGCTGATTGTCTCCATGACATTGCTCGCGGCTGGCGGCATGCTGATCACCGCCAGCAGCCAGTCGCTGGGTATGCTGATTCTCGGTACTGCCCTGACCGGACTGTTCTCGGTAGTGGCACAGATTTTGGTTCCGCTGGCGGCAACGCTTGCCACACCGGACAAGCGCGGGAAGGTTGTCGGCACGATTATGAGCGGCCTGCTGCTGGGTATTCTGCTGGCGCGCACCGTGGCGGGATTACTGGCGAATCTTGGCGGCTGGCGCACCGTATTTTGGGTCGCATCAGTATTAATGGCGCTGATGGCGGTTGCGCTGTGGCGCGGCCTGCCGAAAATGAAATCCGATACTCATCTTAACTATCCTCAGCTGTTAGGCTCGGTACTCAGCCTGTTTATTCACGATAAATTGCTGCGTACCCGCGCGATGCTGGGCTGCCTGACTTTTGCCAATTTCAGTATCCTGTGGACCTCGATGGCGTTTTTGCTCGCCGCGCCGCCGTTTAACTATTCGGAAGGAATGATTGGTCTGTTCGGTCTGGCGGGTGCCGCAGGGGCGTTAGGCGCACGTCCTGCAGGCGGTTTTGCCGATAAAGGTAAATCCCACCTGACCACAACCATAGGACTGCTATTACTGCTGCTCTCCTGGCTTGCTATTTGGCTTGGGCACGCTTCAGTCCCCATGCTGATTATCGGTATTCTGGTGTTGGACCTCACCGTTCAGGGAGTACACATCACCAACCAGACGGTTATCTATCGCATTCATCCGGATGCGCGTAATCGCCTGACCGCCGGATACATGACCAGCTATTTTATTGGCGGAGCGGCAGGTTCGCTGATTTCAGCCTCCGCCTGGCAGCATGCTGGTTGGGCTGGCGTTTGTCTGGCGGGTACGACCGTTGCCGTACTCAACCTGGTGGTCTGGTGGCGAGGTTTTCACCGTCAGGAAGCCGTAAATTAAGCGTATAGTGCATGTTTACCGCTGATTGGGCTCCACAGGGTGTTAAGGAGCCCATCAGTCTGCTAAGGTTATAACTCATTGAGCCAAGTTATATTAATTTCGGTAATGAAACCTATAACCCTATGGAAAGCCCTGTACCCCAGTCTGAATCCTGTTCGGCAACGTTAACGGAAGGATTCAAAGACAGCCTGCCAATAGTCATCAGCTATATTCCGGTCGCTTTTGCATTTGGTCTCAATGCCACTCGCCTTGGCTTTACGCCGGTTGAAAGCGTCTTTTTCTCCTGCATTATCTATGCGGGAGCCAGCCAGTTTGTCATTACCACCATGCTCGCTGCGGGCAGTTCGCTGTGGGTCGCCGCCCTTACCGTCATGGCCATGGATGTCCGTCATGTTTTGTACGGCCCTTCCCTGCGCAGCCGAATAGCCCAGCGACTGAGTAAACCCAAAAGTGCACTCTGGGCTTTTGGCCTTACCGATGAAGTCTTTGCCGCTGCAACGGCAAAACTGGTCCGGGATAATCGGCGCTGGAGTGAAAACTGGATGATCGGCATCGCACTATGCTCCTGGGCCTCCTGGGTGTTTGGTACGGTGATCGGCGCGTTTTCCGGCAGTGGTTTACTCAAGGATTACCCGGCGGTTGAAGCGGCACTGGGATTCATGCTCCCGGCGCTGTTTATGAGCTTCCTGCTCGCGTCATTCCAACGTAAACAAGCGCTCTGCGTGACAGCCTCCCTGGCCGGGGCGCTGGCTGGCGTCATGCTGTTTTCCATACCTGCCGCTATCCTTGCAGGTATTGTCTGCGGATGCCTGACGGCGCTCATCCAGTCATTTTGGCAGGGAGATCCTGATGAGCTATGAGGTTCTGCTACTTGGCCTGTTGGTCGGCTGCGTTAATTACTGTTTTCGCTATTTGCCACTCCGTCTTGGGGTAGGCAATGTTCGCCCGACGAAGCGCGGCGCGACGGGCATACTACTCGACACTATTGGCATTGCATCTATTTGCGCCCTGCTGGTGGTGTCTACCGCACCAGAAGTTATGCACGACGCTCGTCGGTTCGTGCCTACGCTGGTGGGGTTTGTCATACTGGGCGCAAGCTTCTATAAGACCCGCAGCATCATCATTCCAACGTTACTGAGTGCTCTGGGCTATGGATTAGCCTGGAAAATGCTTGTTGGCTTATAGATAAAAACAATCATTTTAAAGAAATAATACATTTACTTTATTTGTCACTGTCGTTACTATATCGGCTGAAATTAATGAGGTTATACCCAAATGGATAGTTCGTTTACGCCCATTGAACAAATGCTAAAATTTCGCGCCAGCCGCTACGAAGAGTTCCCTTATCAGGAAGTGCTTCTGACTCGCCTCTGTATGCACATGCAGGGTAAGTTGCTGGAAAACCGCAATAAGATGCTGAAAGCTCAAGGGATTAACGAGACATTGTTTATGGCGTTGATTACGCTGGAGTCTCAGGAAAACCACAGTATTCAGCCTTCTGAACTGAGTTGCGCGCTTGGCTCGTCACGCACTAACGCTACCCGCATTGCGGATGAGTTAGAAAAACGTGGCTGGATCGAACGTCGTGAAAGCGATAACGATCGCCGCTGTCTGCATCTGCAATTGACCGAGAAAGGCCATGCATTTTTGCAAGAGGTGTTACCGCCTCAGCATAACTGCCTGCATCAGCTCTGGTCGTCTCTTAGCACCACCGAAAAAGATCAGCTTGAGCAAATTACCCGTAAACTTCTGACCCGTCTTGATCAGATGGAGCAGGATGGCGCGGTGTTAGAAGCGCTGCGCTAACGCGCTGACTCGCTCAGAAATCCAGATTTATAAATGAAAAAACCGACAGGCCAGCACGCATACTGCTGGCCTGTCTGATAAACAGGTCGGCTCAGCCGATGTGAAAAAAAATAAGATCGTGGAGAACAACATGAGCGCAAATGCGGAGACTCAAACCCCGCAGCAACCGGTCAAGAAGAATGGCAAACGTAAAAGTATGCTTCTCCTTCTGACCTTGCTCTTTATTATCATTGCCGTGGCATATGGGATTTATTGGTTTTTAGTACTTCGTCATGTCGAAGAGACAGACGATGCGTACGTGGCAGGGAACCAGGTTCAAATCATGGCTCAGGTATCAGGCAGCGTGACGAAAGTCTGGGCTGATAACACTGACTTTGTAAAACAAGGCGATGTGCTGGTCACCCTCGACCAGACAGACGCAAAGCAGGCATTTGAAAAAGCCAAAACTGCGCTGGCTTCCAGCGTGCGTCAGACGCACCAGTTGATGATCAACAGCAAGCAGTTACAGGCAAGCATTGAAGTGCAAAAAACCGCACTGGCGCAGGCACAAAGCGACTTTAATCGCCGAGTTCCGCTGGGCAATGCCAACCTGATTGGCCGTGAAGAGCTGCAACACGCTCGTGATGCCGTCGCCAGCGCTCAGGCCCAGCTTGATGTCGCGATCCAACAATATAATGCTAACCAGGCGATGATTCTGGGTAGCAAGCTGGAAGATCAACCCGCTGTGCAACAGGCTGCCACCGAAGTGCGCAATGCCTGGCTGGCGCTGGAACGTACCAGAATTGTCAGCCCAATGACCGGTTATGTATCCCGTCGCGCCGTACAGCCTGGTGCGCAAATTAGCCCAACCACGCCGCTGATGGCGGTTGTTCCGGCCACTAACCTGTGGGTAGATGCCAACTTCAAAGAAACACAGCTCGCACACATGCGTATCGGCCAACCAGCGACCGTTATCAGCGATATTTACGGCGATGACGTAAAATATACCGGTAAAGTTGTCGGTCTCGATATGGGTACGGGCAGCGCCTTCTCCCTGCTGCCAGCGCAGAACGCAACCGGCAACTGGATCAAAGTCGTCCAGCGTCTGCCGGTACGTATCGAACTGGATGCGCAGCAACTGGCACAGCATCCATTACGTATTGGTTTGTCTACACTGGTTACGGTAGATACCTCAAATCGTGACGGACAAATTCTGGCAAGCCAGGTTCGTACCACGCCAGTATCAGAAAGTAATGCACGTGAAATCAACCTTGCTCCGGTCAATAAGATGATCGAAGAGATCGTGCGGGCCAACGCGGGCTAATTCAAAGGTGCGTGTGATGCAACAGCAAAAACCGCTGGAAGGCGCGCAGCTCGTCATTATGACGATCGCGCTGTCCCTGGCGACATTCATGCAGGTGCTGGACTCCACCATTGCTAACGTGGCGATCCCCACTATCGCCGGGAACCTCGGCTCTTCACTGAGCCAGGGGACCTGGGTGATCACCTCATTCGGGGTGGCGAACGCTATCTCTATTCCGATCACCGGCTGGCTGGCAAAACGCTTTGGCGAAGTAAGACTCTTTATGTGGTCAACTATCGCCTTCGTCATTGCGTCATGGGCATGCGGGATGTCCACCAGCCTGAACATGCTGATTTTCTTCCGCGTAATCCAGGGTATTGTCGCCGGTCCATTAATTCCGCTGTCACAGAGCCTGTTGCTGAATAACTATCCACCCGCCAAGCGTTCCATCGCCCTCGCGCTATGGTCGATGACGGTGATTGTTGCCCCGATATGTGGTCCTATTCTTGGGGGCTATATCAGCGACAACTATCACTGGGGCTGGATATTTTTTATCAACGTGCCAATCGGGGCTGTGGTGGTATTGATGACCCTGCAAACCCTTCGCGGTCGGGAAACCAAAACCGAGCAGCGGCGCATTGACGCCATTGGTCTGGCACTGCTGGTTATCGGTATCGGCAGTTTGCAGATTATGCTCGACCGCGGCAAAGAGCTGGACTGGTTCGCCTCGCAGGAGATTATCATCCTGACGGTGGTCGCCGTTGTCGCTATCAGCTTCCTGATCGTCTGGGAGCTTACCGACGAGCACCCCATTGTCGATCTCTCGCTGTTTAAGTCGCGCAACTTTACCATCGGCTGCCTGTGTATCAGCCTGGCCTATATGCTCTACTTCGGCGCAATCGTCCTGCTGCCGCAGCTGTTGCAGGAGGTATACGGCTATACGGCAACCTGGGCTGGTCTGGCGTCAGCGCCGGTTGGGGTGATTCCGGTGATCCTGTCTCCGATTATCGGCCGCTTCGCGCATAAGCTGGATATGCGTCGGCTGGTAACGTTCAGTTTTATTATGTACGCCGTCTGTTTCTACTGGCGTGCGTGGACGTTCGAGCCGGGTATGGACTTTGGCGCATCGGCCTGGCCGCAGTTTATTCAGGGGTTCGCGGTAGCCTGCTTCTTTATGCCGCTAACCACCATTACGTTGTCCGGCTTGCCGCCCGAGCGTCTGGCGGCGGCATCCAGCTTGTCGAACTTTACGCGAACGCTGGCAGGTTCCATTGGCACATCGATTACGACGACAATGTGGACAAACCGCGAGTCGCTGCATCATGCGCAGCTAACGGAATCTGTTAACCCCTACAACCCAAATGCACAGGCTATGTACGATAAGCTGCAAGATTTAGGGATGACGCACCAGCAGGCTTCAGGTTGGATAGCTCAGCAGATCACCAATCAGGGGCTGATTATTTCCGCTAACGAAATCTTCTGGATGTCGGCGGGGATCTTCCTGGTCCTGCTTGGCCTGGTGTGGTTCGCCAAACCGCCCTTCGGTGCGGGCGGCGGCGGCGGTGGCGCACACTAACTATCTGATAAAAGGGATCTGCGGATCCCTTTTTTATTAGACCTACAATCAGAAGTAATATTTGAATCTCAGACGCCCGCCGTAACGCGCATCTTCGCTGTTATCACCATTATTCGGATTGGCCTCTACCCATGAAGCATAGGCACCGAAGTAGATGTTAAAGTTTTTCATATCCATCACATTGGGGAATAAATATGAGGCATGAATAGTGTGAATGTCATAATTGCCGGGATCGGTGATCCAGCAATCGTCCTCACAAACGGCATCGATATTGGTAGCATTGAAAGCTTCGATTTTGTTATGCGCATAGATATAACCCAGTTCAAATCGATGCCACAACGCATTCACCCCAGCGGTAAAATCTGTCTCATCGGTCGCATCCATATAGGCGGTATTCAGGTTAATCACTGTGCCATCTTCCGGGTCCGTTTTTTGACCATTCCAGGTCATGGTAAAACCATAGCCCGTACGATCTGACTGATCGATCCACGTCCCATTTTGGTAATAGCCGTAGGCGTTGTTAACGACGTTACTTTCCATCGCTATCGCCGTTGAAAAACGCCCGTTTTGCCAGGCGATAACCGGACGGACGTAAGCCACGTTTTTATCGTTGGTTAAATCCATTCCGTGGTACTGCTTCTCGGTATATAACGTACTGCCATTTTCCAGCAATGTGTTAACTTCGAAATACCAGTTGTCGATGGTTTTGCTCAGCAGGAAGTTACCCCCGCTGTCGCTACGTCCCCGTCCTTCTTTCATCATATAGATATAGCCGTAACCGTCACTGTAGAGATCGTTCGCTGTATTCCCCGAATATTCAACAAACGTATCCTGATTCAGCGGGAACATATCGTAGGCTTCAAAACGACCAACCTTAATTTTCCAGTCATTCTCACGACCAAAGAAGAAAACGGCATCATCGAGGTTCATTTTTCCGGTCAGGTCCGCCAGAGGCTGTACCGAGAACCCTGCAAAATTACCGTTGTCCCGCCGCTGGTAGCCATCAAAGCCCAGCAACAGGCGTCCGTTAATATCCCAGCGTTCATTGGTTCCTGGTGCCCAATCTTTATTCGCTGACGTTCTCGTCGATGTCAGGCTACCGGAACGGCTTGCCGCATCCATATTAAATTCGACATCGCCATAGAACTTAATATCGCTGAAGCCGGATAATGTCAGCTTAGGCGGAGTTTCACCTGCTGCAATCGGCTCGGCAGACTGGACATTCACCGTCGGCGTAGCGGCGACCTGCTGCTGCTTCAGCGAGCGAATTTGCGCCTCAGCATCGGATGCCCGTTTTTCGGCATTAACAACACGTTGCTCCAGTTCAGCCAGACGCTGCTCAATAGTGATATTATTTGCTGCCCAAAGGTTATGAGAAAAGCAAGCACCGATCATCAGCGCCAAATATTTAGCCTTCATTTTCATCCCTAAAGTTTAATGTATACCAGATAAGATTTGATAAAAACCCTATCTACCGGCTATTAAAAGAGTCTTGTTATTACCCGGATATCTGGCGCATTCCATTATGTTTTTCTATTAATTATTTATGTTTTTTAGTTTATGTGATCAATACACTCTGGCATCGTTAATTATCCACCGCTTTCTGCTTACCAGATCACACTTTATTATTTAACAGGTCAGGCATCATTTAAATTAAAATATATTCTCGCCGCAAATATAATAAACACACATTATATTAAGCAATAAAAAACCCCGGACATAAACCGGGGTTAATTTAAATACTGGAACAGCTAACCAATAAGACTAAATATGCAGTTCCTGCAGTTTCTCTTTCGGTAGCGCCAGCTCTTCATTGCTGTTCACGCGTACATCACGCTCCAGAATATGACGCGCGATATCCTGTGCTTCGCTAAGAGAGTGCATCTGATACGTACCGCACTGGTAAACGTTCAGCTCCGGGATCTGGTTCTGATCCTGTACTTTCAGCACGTCCGCCATTGCCGCTTTCCACGCGTCGGCTACGCGCTGTTCGTCCGGCGTACCAATCAGGCTCATGTAGAAGCCGGTACGGCATCCCATCGGAGAGATATCGATAATCTCAACGCCGTTACCGTTAAGGTGGTTACGCATAAAACCTGCAAACAGGTGTTCCAGCGTATGGATACCTTTCTCAGGCATCACTTCTTTGTTCGGAATGCAGAAACGCAGATCAAACACGGTGATTGCGTCGCCATGCGGGGTGTTCATCGTTTTTGCAACCCGGACCGCGGGAGCTTCCATCCGGGTGTGATCGACAGTAAAACTATCTAACAACGGCATTTAGCCACCTCCGATAAATTTTTTAAAAATAATCTGAACTCTTTGTTCCGGGGCGAGTCTGAGTATATGAAAGACGCGCATTTGTTATCATCATCCCTGTTTTCAGAGATGAAATTTTGGCCACTCCCGAGTGGCCTTTTTCTTTTGTATCAAGCGTGCTTTTCCAGCCACGCGCTAAACGGCTCAGTATCAGCCGCTTCGATCTCCTGCTGACGACGCTTTGAAGCCTCGGTTTCAGCAATAAACTCAGCTTCCTGCACTATTTCTAACGGCTCTTCACGCAGCAGATTTCGGTAAGCCTCACCCAACGCTTTGCCCGTGCCGCCAATGCCTTCATCAATCATAGACCGTAGGATCCGGGCAGAGAAAGTCAGTTCAGGATTGTCAAAACAGGCAACCAGTTCATCACAGACCTTCTGATACTCCTCTCCCCCATCGATGCTGTCCAGCGTTTGTGCCACGCGTTTCAGATCGCGGAACAAATCTTTCCCAACCTTCGGCAGCGGGAACTGGGCTGTTTCACAGCCAATACCTAACGTCAGTCCAGGCTTACGCCCTTCGAGAATCACGCGATTCCAGTTTTTACGCGTACACAGCAATTCATCGCTGCTCATTTCCGGGGCATCAGCCAGCGCACACCAGACCATAAACAGATCGAGGAAGCGCACCTGCTGCTCGTCCACGCCGATAGGCGAGAACGGGTTGATATCCAGCGAGCGTACTTCGATGTACTCGATACCGCCACGCAGAAGCGCATCTGATGGCGTTTCTCCACGACGAGTGACGCGTTTCGGGCGAATAGGCGCATACAGCTCATTTTCAATCTGCAGAACGTTGCTGTTAATTTGCAGACGCTTACCGTCTTTCTCCAGACCGATCGCCGCGTACTCCTCGGAAGGCGTCTTAATCGCGCGCTTTAATCCTGCCACATACTCATGCAAATCGTTAAACGTAATTCCGAGATTGCTTTGCGACTTATTGGTATAGCCCAAATCACTAAGACGCAGCGACGTTGCGTACGGCAGGTAATACATCCCACAGTCGGTTTTTTCAAACGGCAGAGTTGTCGGTTTTCCTTGCAGGAATGAGGAACAAATGGCCGGAGAGGCACCAAACAAATACGGGATCACCCAACCAAAACGGTAGTAGTTGCGGATCAGACGGAAGTAGCCCGCGGAGATCTTCTCTTTTGCATCCTCACCTTCGGTTACACCGCATTTCGCCTGCCAGAAAGCCATAGGCAGCGAGAAATTGTAGTGTACGCCCGAGATTGTCTGCATCAACGCGCCGTAACGGTTTTTGAGGCCTTCACGGTACAGCGTCTTCAGGCGACCGGTATTCGACGTACCATACTGTGCCAGTTCGATATCCTGACCTTCGGCAATATAGCAAGGCATGCTCAACGGCCACATACGCTCGTCGCCAAGGTTTCTGGCGGTATAACGATGTAAGTCGCGCATGAACGTGAGCATTTTCTCAATGTCGTCACCGGGTGGAGTAATGAACTCCAGCAATGCTTCGGCAAAGTCAGTGGTTATCCACTTATGCGTTAGCGCTGAGCCTAACACCTCAGGATGGCCTGTCGTTGCTAATGACCCATCTGCATTAACACGCAGCGTTTCGCGCTCCAGACCACGTTGAATCCCCTTTAACGCCTGAGGATGGTTTTCCAGCCAGGCCAGCGCCTGTGATACGTCCGGGATCAAATTGACCTCCCGCCTGTCAAAATCGTTTTAATTAGCATAATGGTATTGGTTACCCTGAAGGCTATCCCACAACACAATTAGTGCCACCACATAATGCCTTGTGTCGTAACCGCTGCGACAACAACATAGCGCAGCGCCTTGCCAAGGCATAAGAAAAAGAGAACTGGGCCCCACGAGATGCGCATCCACCCGGCTAACAGGCACAGCAAATCCCCCACAACCGGCATCCAGCTTAATAATAGTGTGACAGCGCCATAGCGCCGCAACCAGCCTGTGGCTTTTTCTTGCCAGCGCGATGTTTTACGCAATGGAAAGAAACGCCCAAGGATAACGTTAGTTAACCCTCCAAGGCTATTACCCATTGTTGCTGTTAAGACTAAGACCCAGGGATGACTGACCCCGGAAACCAACAAAGCAACCAGAACAACTTCAGAATTGCCGGGTAATAGCGTGGCACTGAGAAAACTGCTGGCAAACAGTGACAGGAGCGACAGTCCATCACTCACAATAACCGGACATCCACGGCATCCATTCCCGCGGCATGCGCCGCCTGTATTCCAAAATCGGCATCTTCAAACACGACGCAACGAGCCGGAACAACCCCCATACGTTCGGCACAAAGCAAAAACGTATCAGGAGCCGGTTTATGGTGTTGTACGTGATCGGCTGCGACTACAGCATCAAAATAGCGACGCAGACCAAGGTGAGCGAGCAGCGCTTCTGCAATTGCGCTTTCACTACCCGTACCTACCGACATAGGACGACGACCATGCCAGGCTTTCACGACATCAACCAACGGCAAAGGCTGGACGCTATCCAGCAGCATGCTTCTCACCTTGTCGGTTTTTTCACGTGCCAGCGCATGAGGATCAAGATCGGCATGGTTCAATTCAATTACCGACTGCGCAATACGCCACGTTGGGGAGCCATTGAGGGCGACCATGGCATGTTCATCAAACCGTAGTCCATAATGCCCCAATACCTCATGCCACGCCTTACGATGCGTAGGCTCGGTATCCAGGATGGTACCATCCATATCAAAAATCAAACCCGCATAACGTTCGTACATCGTCTTCTCACAAGCCGAGTGACCAGACGTTATTTTATCGTAATTGATTGATTTTGTCGCTGACAGCGAATTGAGGGGTGTTCAGAGAGTATGTGGAAATTATTTGAGGGGGAGATGGTGCTGCCGATTATCTCGCAGACCATGAAAAAACAGTTTCGCTGTTATCTCGGAGAAGATGGTGCATCCGGGAGGATGACTCACTAGTGTTCGCCCTGCGGGCCGTTGCTGAAGCAACGTTATCCTCCCTGGTGCTGGCGATTATCTCGCAGACCGTGAAACAACAGTTTCGCTATTATTCAGGAGAAGATGGTGCATCCGGGAGGATTCGAACCTCCGACCGCTCGGTTCGTAGCCGAGTACTCTATCCAGCTGAGCTACGGATGCATTGGGAATTGCTGATTACTACTGATACTGCGAAGAAGATGGTGCATCCGGGAGGATTACTCGGCTGCGCCTCGCCCTGCGGGCCGTTGCTGAAGCAACGTTATCCTCCCTGGTGCTCGCGATTATCTCGCAGACCATGAAACAACAGTTTTGCTGTTGTCTCGGAGAATATGGTGCATCCGGGAGGATTCGAACCTCCGACCGCTCGGTTCGTAGCCGAGTACTCTATCCAGCTGAGCTACGGATGCATCGGAAAACTTGCTTTACTGCCGATATTGATATCGTGATAAGCGATATCAAGTAAGAGATGGTGCATCCGGGAGGATTACTCGGCTGCGCCTCGCCCTGCGGGCCGCTGCTAAAGCAACGTTATCCTCCCTGGTGCTCGCGATTATCTCGCAGACCATGAAACAACAGTTTGCTGTTGCCTCGGAGAAGATGGTGCATCCGGGAGGATTCGAACCTCCGACCGCTCGGTTCGTAGCCGAGTACTCTATCCAGCTGAGCTACGGATGCATCAGGGAAACTTACTTTACTGCAGATTTGATGTCGCTGCTAAAGCGCTATCAAGTAACATGGTGCATCCGGGAGGATTCGAACCTCCGACCGCTCGGTTCGTAGCCGAGTACTCTATCCAGCTGAGCTACGGATGCAAATGGCGGTGAGGCGGGGATTCGAACCCCGGATGCAGCTTTTGACCGCATACTCCCTTAGCAGGGGAGCGCCTTCAGCCTCTCGGCCACCTCACCAACACGCCTCTTGCGAGTGCTTCGAAGAACTTGTTTCTGCTCATCGTCGCTGCGTGGCGCACATATTACTTTCTGGGACTTATAAGTCAAACAATTTTTCCAGAGCTTTTATCGTTTGCACATTTCACGCGCAATTAGTCTGCAAAAACGGCAAAAAGAGTGTTTTATCAACAGATAAATTGGCAATTTCCTGAAGGAGTGAACAAACGGAAACTTCGCAGGAAAAGGCATTACGCGCAGTGGAATCGAAAAAAGGGGGAAGACGAAGAAGAAAAGAGAAGAAAAAGAGTAACTCAATCAGGTTGCGCCTCACCAGAAAGGTGAGACGCGAAAACCTTAGTAACTGGACTGCTGGGATTTTTCAGCCTGGATACGCTGGTAGATCTCTTCACGATGGACAGAAACTTCTTTCGGGGCGTTTACGCCAATGCGCACCTGGTTGCCCTTCACCCCTAAAACTGTCACGGTGACCTCATCGCCTATCATGAGGGTCTCACCAACTCGACGAGTCAGAATCAGCATTCTTTGCTCCTTGAAAGATTAAAAGAGTCGGGTCTCTCTGTATCCCGGCATTATCCATCATATAACGCCAAAAAGTAAGCGATGACAAACACCTAAGTGTAAGCAGTCACGGCATCACATTCTGTTAAACCTAAGTTTAGCCGATATACACAACTTCAACCTGACTTTATCGTTGTCGATAGCGTTGATTCAAACGCTGCGGATTGAAGTCCGCAGCGTCGACTTACGCTTATAATTATTACAGTTTTGCGCTGACCCAGCCTTTCACACTGGCTAACGCTGCAGGCAGAGCCGCTGCATCCGTACCACCGGCTTGCGCCATGTCCGGACGACCGCCACCCTTACCGCCGACCTGCTGAGCGACCATTCCAACCAGTTCCCCTGCTTTCACGCGATCTGTCACGTCCTTAGACACACCCGCAATCAGAGAAACCTTACCTTCCACTACCGTTGCCAGAACGATAACGGTAGACCCCAGTTGATTTTTCAGATCATCAACCATGGTACGCAACATTTTCGGCTCAACGTCCGCGAGTTCGCTGACCAGCAGCTTCACGCCGTTGATATCAACCGCTTTGCTGGAAAGATTTGCACTCTCCTGCGCCGCAGCCTGTTCCTTCAATTGCTGCAATTCTTTTTCCAGTTGACGAGTACGCTCCAGCACGGAACGAACTTTGTCACCGATATTCTGGCTATCGCCTTTCAGCAACTGCGCAATATCGCTTAAGCGATCGCTCTCAGCATGCACGGTTTGGATAGCACCTTCACCGGTTACGGCTTCAATACGACGAACGCCTGCCGCAGTACCTGACTCGGACACAATCCGGAACAGACCGATATCACCCGTACGGCTGGCGTGAGTACCGCCACACAGTTCGGTAGAGAAATCACCCATGCTCAGAACGCGCACATGGTCGTCATATTTCTCGCCAAACAGTGCCATTGCGCCTTTGGCTTTTGCCGCTTCGAGATCCATGATGTTCGTTTCAATCGGCAAGTTGCGACGGATTTGCGCGTTCACCAGATCTTCAACGGCACGGATTTCAGCAGGCTTCATTGCTTCGGTATGAGAGAAGTCGAAGCGCAGCAGTTTATCGTTAACCAACGAGCCTTTCTGTGCCACATGTGTGCCCAGAACCTGGCGCAGCGCTGCATGCATCAGATGCGTTGCGGAGTGGTTCAAACGAATACGCGCACGACGGGCTTCATCCACATCAGCCTGTACCGCATCACCAATTTTCAGAGAACCCGCAGACAGCTTGCCGATGTGACCAATGGCCTGGCCATATTTCTGCGTGTCGCTAACGGCAAACGCGAAGCCTGCGCCTTTCAGCTCACCCTTGTCGCCAACCTGACCACCAGATTCCGCATAGAACGGCGTCTGATCCAGTACGACAACGGCATCCTGACCTGCGTTAATTGCGTCTACCGCTTTACCATCAACAAACAGCGCGGTCACTTTGCCGTTCAGTTCCAGGTGCTCGTAGCCTTTAAATTCAGAGGCGCCATCAACGCGAATCATCGCATTGTAGTCTGCGCCGAAGCCGCTGGCTTCACGCGCACGACGGCGCTGTTCTTCCATTGCAGCTTCAAAGCCCGCTTCATCAACCTTAATGTTACGCTCGCGGCAAACGTCTGCCGTCAGGTCAACCGGGAAACCGTAGGTGTCATACAGACGGAATGCGGTTTCGCCATCCAGCGTATCGCCAGACAGTTTTGCCAGTTCTTCGTCCAGCAGCGCCAGACCTCGCTCCAGAGTACGCGCAAACTGCTCTTCTTCGGTTTTCAGAACCTGTTCAACCATAGCCTGCTGACGCTTCAGTTCTTCACCTGCAGAGCCCATGACGTCCACCAACGGACCAACCAGCTTGTAGAAGAAGGTATCCTTCGCGCCCAGCATGTTGCCATGACGTACCGCGCGACGAATGATACGGCGCAGCACATAGCCACGGTTTTCATTCGACGGCACAACGCCATCGGCAATCAGGAATGCACAGGAACGGATATGGTCGGCGATAACGCGCAGAGACTTGTTGCTCAGATCGGTTGCGCCAGTGACTTTCGCCACGGATTCGATCAATGAGCGGAACAGGTCGATTTCATAGTTGGAGTTAACGTGTTGCAGCACGGCCGCAATACGCTCCAGACCCATACCGGTATCCACGGACGGTTTCGGCAGCGGTTCCATGGTGCCGTCAGCCTGACGGTTGAACTGCATGAAGACGATGTTCCAGATCTCAATGTAGCGATCCCCATCTTCTTCTGCGCTTCCCGGAGGTCCACCCCAGATATGGTCGCCGTGGTCGTAGAAAATTTCGGTACATGGACCGCAAGGACCGGTATCACCCATCTGCCAGAAGTTGTCTGAAGCATAAGCCGCACCTTTGTTATCACCGATACGGATGATACGTTCGCGCGGAATACCGACTTCTTTTTCCCAGATTTCATAGGCTTCATCGTCAGTTTCATAGACGGTTACCCACAGACGCTCTTTTGGCAGGGCAAACCAGTTTTCACCAGTCAGCAGTTCCCATGCATATTGAATAGCGTCGTGTTTGAAGTAATCGCCGAAGCTGAAGTTGCCCAGCATTTCGAAGAAAGTGTGGTGACGTGCAGTGTAACCGACGTTTTCCAGGTCATTGTGCTTACCGCCCGCACGTACACAACGCTGCGAGGTGGTTGCGCGGGAATAATTACGCTTGTCGAGGCCAAGGAAAACATCCTTGAACTGGTTCATCCCGGCGTTGGTAAACAACAAAGTAGGGTCATTGTTCGGTACCAGGGAGCTGCTGGCAACTACCTGGTGTCCTTTACTATGGAAAAAATCGAGAAACGCCTGACGGATCTCAGCGGTGCTCTTGCTCATAATTATCCTGAAGAAATCAAGCTAACGAAATGTCATTACCAGCATCGGCACGCAAACTGCGCCTCTGGCAATCGAAAAGTGGGAATAAGATAAGTTTTCTTTACTGGGAAGTAAAATCCCGTATGCGGTCAATCGTCAAAATTTCGCCATATTGCCTGAATATCTTCCATCAGATAGCCGCGATAGAGCAAAAAACGCTGGACCTTTATCTTATCTGAAAAATCGACAGGTAAAGGTTCACCGTACTTACGAATGGCCTGCTCGCGTGCAAGCACTGCCCAGTCAATTTCGCACTCACGCATGGCCCGCTCGATAGCTTCACGTGCGATCCCTTTTTGGTTTAATTCCTGGCGCACTCGGGCTGGTCCATAACCTTTGCGGCTACGGCTGGCGATAAACTGCTGCACGAAACGATCATCATCCAGATAACGACTTTCAATACACCAGGCGATGACCTTGTCGTAATCCTCCGGCGTGGCATCAATTTCTTCTGGTCCATTTTTCCCCATCACCGGAGCGGCCAGCTTGCGCCGCAGTTCCTGCTCGCTGTGGTCGCGCATCGCCAGAATGCGTACGGCGCGGTCAAGCAGTCGGGAATAAGCGGAACGGCGGGAAGTTGCTTCTGTCATAGTAAGCCTTCAGAAATGAAAAAGGGCTGCATGATATGCAGCCCTTTACTATATGTGATTCACAACATGCGATTCAAAACAGATTATCAGAAATCTTCGTTCGTTTCTTTTACGTCTTCGCCGCTGTCATCAACGGAGAAATCAGGCGTTGAATCCTGGTTATTGAGCAGTAACTCACGTAATTTCTTCTCAATTTCTTTCGCAGTTGCCGGGTTTTCTTTCAGCCAGTTGGTCGCATTCGCCTTACCCTGACCGATTTTCTCACCGTTGTAGCTGTACCATGCACCGGCTTTTTCAATCAGCTTCTCTTTCACGCCCAGGTCAACCAGTTCGCCGTAGAAGTTGATGCCTTCACCGTAAAGGATCTGGAATTCAGCCTGTTTGAACGGCGCTGCAATTTTGTTTTTCACAACCTTAACGCGGGTTTCGCTGCCGACCACATTGTCGCCTTCTTTCACCGCGCCAATACGACGGATATCCAGACGAACAGACGCATAGAATTTCAGGGCGTTACCACCGGTGGTGGTTTCCGGGTTACCAAACATAACGCCAATCTTCATACGGATCTGGTTGATGAAAATCAGCAGCGTGTTGGACTGCTTCAGGTTACCGGCCAGCTTACGCATCGCCTGGCTCATCATACGCGCCGCAAGGCCCATGTGAGAGTCGCCAATCTCGCCTTCGATTTCTGCCTTCGGCGTCAATGCGGCAACGGAGTCGACAACGATAACGTCAACCGCACCGGAGCGCGCCAGCGCATCACAGATTTCCAGCGCTTGTTCACCGGTATCCGGCTGAGAACACAGCAGGTTGTCGATATCAACGCCAAGCTTACGTGCATAGACCGGATCCAGCGCGTGTTCCGCATCGATAAATGCACAGGTTTTACCTTCACGCTGTGCAGCGGCAATAACCTGCAGGGTCAGCGTTGTTTTACCGGAGGATTCAGGCCCGTAGATTTCGACGATACGGCCCATTGGCAAACCGCCCGCGCCCAATGCGATATCCAGAGAAAGCGAACCGGTGGAGATAGTTTCCACATCCATGGAACGGTCTTCACCCAGGCGCATGATGGAGCCTTTACCGAATTGCTTTTCGATCTGACCCAGCGCTGCAGCCAACGCTTTCTGTTTGTTTTCGTCGATAGCCATTAATTACTCCTGTCATGCCGCTTTCGGGTTAAACCGCGAAACGTGATAGATAATGTTCTGTTGAGGCAATTATACTGTATGCTCATACAGTATCAAGTATTTTGTAGAAATTGTTGCCACAGGGTTTGTAACGCGTAGACGGTCGCCTGTCGACGTACCGCGTCGCGATCGCCGCTGAAGCATTCCCGACGCGTAATCCCCTCGCCGCTCGCGCTGGCAAAGGCGAACCATACGGTACCTACGGGCTTTTCTTCACTGCCGCCATCCGGCCCGGCAATACCGCTGATCGAAACTGCGAAATGCGCGCGGGCAGCTTTTAGCGCGCCAATCGCCATCTCCACCACCACAGGCTCGCTCACCGCCCCATGCTGGGCCAGCGTCTCTTCGCGCACGCCAATCATTTGTGCTTTGGCTTCGTTGCTGTAGGTCACAAACCCGCGTTCAAACCAGGCGGAGCTTCCGGCAATATCCGTAATCGCTTTGGCCACCCAGCCGCCGGTGCAGGACTCCGCCGTCGTAACGGTCGCCCCACGCGCTTTCAGCGCCAGGCCAACCTGCTCACTTAACTGCATCAGTTCACTGTCGGTCATCTCAGCCTCTGTCAGTTAAAAAATATGCCGGACAAGATAGCACTTTCATAACCAATGTGGGGATGGAGAGAACGTTTTACGAGGGGGATTCCAAAAATTGCTCCGTTGCATAAATAAGACCTGCCGGATGACGATGTCAGGGCATCTTATCCGGCCTACAAGAAATTTCTTCCTGTAGGCCAGTGGAGCGATTACTGCACGCGGGCCAGCGCGACCGCCTGACCCAACTGCCACACGGCCATCGCGTAGTGGGTACTGTGGTTGTAGCGGGTGATGGTGTAGAAGTTCGGCAGTCCATACCAGTACTGATAGCCGGTACCAATATCCAGGCGCAGCAGGCTGGCCTGCTGATGATTACCCAACGACTGCTGTGGCGTCAGACCCGCGGCAGCAAGCTGAGAAATGCTGTACTGGGTTTTAAAGCCGTTCGCAAGCCCTGGTGCCTGACCATTTGCCGGCACCGCGACCGTATCGCCTTTCACCCAGCCGTGGCCCTTGAAGTAATTCGCCACGCTACCGATGGCATCAACCGGATCCCACAGGTTAATGTGGCCATCACCATTAAAATCAACGGCATATTGCTTATAGGAAGACGGCATAAACTGGCCGTAGCCCATCGCGCCGGCAAAAGAACCTTTCAAATCGAGCGGATCGTCGCTTTCATCTCGCGCCATCAGCAGGAAGGTTTCCAGTTCACCAGAGAAGTATTCCGCACGACGAGGATAGTTAAAGGACAGCGTCGCCAGCGCATCCAGAATCCGCGTTTTACCCATCACGCGGCCCCAACGCGTTTCAACGCCGATAATGCCAACGATAATTTCCGGCGGAACACCATAGACCTGCCACGCACGGTTCAGCGCATCTTCATATTGATTCCAGAAGGCCACTCCATTTTGCACGTTGTCAGGCGTGATGAACTGTTTGCGGTAGCGCAGCCATGCGCCGTTAGGACCGGCTGGCGGTTGAGTCGTCGGTGCCTGGCGGTCCATCAAACGCAATACCGAGTCCAGACGCTTGGCCTGCGACAGGATCTCCTGCAACTGCTGGCGGTCAAAGCCGTGCTTGTTCACCATTTTTTCGATGAACTGCTGCGCGTTCGGATTATTGGCAAAATCACCGCCCGTTTGCATGACGTTGTGCTGTGGCTCAAGCAGGAAGCCGCCGGATGGCGCACCCGTAGTCGTTTGAGTCTCTGAAGGTTTAGGTTTGCTGCTACAGGCAGCGAGCAGTACGAAAAGGGGGAGTAACGCTACATAACGACGCTTGAACATGAGACATCCATTAAACAAATTCAGCCTGGGAGAAGTATGGTAAAGCATCCTCCGCCATACAAGGAAGCGGTAGTCGCTCTCCTTCACAGAATTTACATCCCCTTTCATCTCTGACCTTCACATTTGCGAGCCTTCACGCAATAACTTTCAAATTAAAATATTTATCTTTCATTTTGAGATCAAAATAACACTTTTATATCTTTCAATCTGATTAAAATTAACCACCGTTTGGCAAGATAACTAAAATCCCTACAGGAGAGAATAATGATCGACACCATCACACTCGGTGCTGAGTGGTTTATCGGGCTGTTCCAGAAAGGCGGAGAAGTGTTTACCGGTATGGTGACCGGTATTCTTCCCCTGCTGATTAGCCTGCTGGTCATCATGAATGCGCTGATTAACTTTATCGGCCAGCAGCGTATTGAACGTTTTGCTCAGCGCTGCGCTGGAAATCCACTGTCCCGCTATTTGCTGCTGCCGTGCATCGGCACATTTGTATTTTGTAACCCGATGACGCTGAGTCTGGGTCGCTTTATGCCAGAAAAATACAAGCCCAGCTACTACGCCGCCGCCTCTTACAGTTGCCATTCAATGAACGGCTTATTCCCGCACATCAACCCCGGCGAACTGTTTGTCTATCTGGGGATCGCCAGCGGCCTGACCACGCTGGGGCTTCCGCTTGGCCCACTGGCGGTGAGCTACCTGCTGGTCGGTTTGGTGACTAACTTCTTCCGCGGCTGGGTGACCGATTTCACCACCACTATCTTCGAGAGAAAAATGGGCATTCAACTTGAACAGAAGGTGCATCTGGCGGGAGCAACATCATGACACGTATTCGTATTGAAAAAGGCACCGGCGGCTGGGGTGGCCCCCTTGAACTGGATGCCATTCCGGGCAAGAAAATTGTCTATATCACCGCCGGAACTCGCCCCGCAATAGTCGACAGGATAGCAAGCCTGACCGGTTGGCAGGCAGTTGATGGCTTCAAAGAAGGCGAGCCGCCGGAGAACGAAATTGGTGTGGCGATCATCGACTGCGGCGGCACGCTGCGCTGTGGTATCTATCCCAAACGCCGTATACCGACGGTGAATATTCACGCTACGGGTAAATCCGGCCCGCTGGCTCAGTACATTGTCGAAGATATCTATGTCTCTGGCGTGAAAGAAGAAAACATCACGATAGTCGGCGAGGCATCCGCTGCGCCGCAACCTGCAAGCAGCACTATCGGTCGCGATTACGACACCAGTAAAAAGATTACCGAACAAAGCGACGGCCTGTTGGCAAAAGTGGGAATGGGCATGGGTTCAGCCGTTGCGGTTCTGTTCCAGTCCGGACGTGACACCATCGATACCGTCCTGAAAACTATTCTGCCATTTATGGCGTTCGTCTCGGCACTGATCGGCATCATTATGGCTTCGGGTCTGGGAGACTGGATTGCCCATGGACTCGCGCCGCTGGCCAGCCATCCGTTGGGACTGGTTACTCTGGCGCTGATCTGCTCTTTCCCGCTGCTGTCGCCTTTCCTCGGCCCCGGTGCGGTTATCGCCCAGGTTATCGGCGTGCTGATCGGTGTACAGATTGGTCTGGGGAACATTCCTCCGCATCTTGCACTACCTGCCCTGTTCGCCATTAACGCCCAGGCTGCATGTGACTTTATTCCGGTTGGGTTGTCGCTGGCCGAAGCACGTCAGGACACGGTCCGCGTCGGCGTGCCATCCGTACTGGTGAGCCGTTTTCTGACCGGCGCGCCTACCGTTCTCATCGCCTGGTTTGTTTCTGGCTTTATTTACCAATAAGGGGCACTCAAAAATGACCGTAATTTATCAAACCACCATCACCCGTATCGGCCAAAGCGCCCCGGATGCACTGTGCGACCAGATGCTGATTACCTTTCGTGAAGGCGCGCCAGCGGATATCGAAGAGTTTTGTTTCATCCATTGCCACGGGGACCTGAACGGCTCTTTACAAGCAGGGATCCAGTTTGAACTGGGCCAGCACCACTACCCGGTCACCGCCGTTGGCAGCGTGGCGGAACAAAACTTACGTGAACTCGGGCATATCACCCTGCGCTTTGACGGGCAGAGCGAAGCGGAATTCCCCGGCACTGTACACGTTGCGGGCCCCGTCCCGGACGGTATCACCCCGGGCTGTATTTTGAAGTTTGTTGCTTAAGATTGAAGGAGATAAAAATGAATCAGGTTGCCGTTGTCATTGGTGGAGGCCAGACCCTGGGGGCATTCCTTTGCCGTGGGCTTGCGACAGAAGGATACCGCGTCGCGGTGGTGGATATTCAAAGCGATAAAGCTGCCAACGTCGCGCAAGAAATTAACGCCGAGTTTGGCGAAGGTACCGCGTACGGTTTTGGCGCAGATGCCACCAGCGAACAGAGCGTGCTGGCGCTGTCGCGCGGAGTGGATGAAATATTCGGTCGTGTCGATCTGCTGGTTTACAGTGCGGGTATCGCTAAAGCCGCGTTTATCAGCGACTTTCAGCTTGGGGATTTCGACCGCTCGCTGCAGGTCAATCTGGTCGGCTACTTCCTCTGTGCTCGTGAATTTTCACGCCTGATGATCCGCGATGGCGTGCAGGGACGCATTATCCAGATCAACTCAAAATCAGGGAAAGTGGGCAGCAAACACAATTCAGGCTACAGCGCGGCAAAATTTGGTGGCGTGGGCTTAACCCAGTCGCTGGCGCTGGATCTGGCGGAGTATGGGATCACCGTACATTCGCTGATGCTCGGCAACCTACTGAAATCACCAATGTTTCAGTCGTTATTACCGCAATATGCGACCAAGCTGGGCCTTAAGCCAGATGAGGTGGAGCAGTACTACATTGATAAGGTTCCGCTTAAACGCGGCTGCGATTATCAGGACGTACTGAACATGCTGCTGTTTTACGCCAGTCCAAAAGCCTCTTACTGCACCGGGCAGTCCATCAACGTGACCGGCGGTCAGGTGATGTTTTAATGTTGAATTGCCGGATGGCGGCTGCGCTTATCCGGCAAAATCAAAGGAGTACATAATGGTTTCCGCACTGATTACCGTCGCCGCTATCGCCTGGTGCCTGCAACTGGCGCTTGGTGGCTGGCAAATATCCCGCTTTAACCGGGCGTTTGATCAACTCTGCCAGCAAGGTCGGGTTGGTGTTGGTCGCTCCGGTGGGCGTTTTAAACCGCGCGTGGTGGTAGCCATTGCGCTGGATGAGCAGCAACGGGTGACCGACACGTTATTTATGAAAGGTCTTACGGTATTCGCCCGACCAGGCAAAATTGCCACGATAATGGGCAAACATCTTGATGATTTACAGCCTGATGTGATCTTTCCCCATGATCCGTTATCACAGAATGCACTATCATTGGCGCTTAAACTGAAACATGGGTAATTTCGTTGTGAATGCTAATAGCTTGCGAAATTATCATTTTGCAACTTATTAAGTCAGGGTAATCACGCCTATGAAACCTCGTCAGCGTCAGGCTGCCATACTGGAGCATCTGCAAAAGCAGGGCAAATGCTCGGTTGAAGAACTGGCCCACTACTTTGACACGACCGGCACGACCATTCGCAAAGACCTGGTCATTCTGGAAAATGCCGGAACCGTCATTCGTACCTATGGCGGCGTGGTATTAAATAAAGACGAATCCGACCCGCCAATCGATCACAAAACGCTAATCAATACGCATAAAAAAGAGCAGATTGCCGAAGCCGCCGTCCGTTTTATACACGATGGCGACTCTATTATTCTGGATGCGGGTAGCACCGTACTGCAGATGGTGCCAATGCTCACGCGCTTTAGCAACATCACCGTCATGACCAACAGTCTGCACATTGTTAACGCCCTTTCGGAGCTGGACAACGAGCAAACTATCCTGATGCCCGGCGGGACCTTTCGCAAAAAATCTGCGTCATTTCACGGTCAGCTGGCAGAAAACGCCTTTGAGCAGTTCAGCTTTGATAAACTCTTCATGGGCACCGACGGCATTGACCTTAATGCCGGCGTGACCACCTTTAATGAGGTGTTTAGCGTCAGTAAAGCGATGTGCAATGCCGCTCGCGAAGTGATTCTGATGGCTGACTCGTCAAAATTTGGGCGCAAAAGCCCTAATGTTGTATGCAGTCTGGAAAGCGTCGACAAGCTGATTACCGATGCGGGCATCGACCCTGCGTTTCGTCAGGCGCTGGAAGCAAAAGGGATTGAAGTGATCATAACCGGAGAAACCAATGAGTGATGCACTACTGAACGCGGGCCGTCAGACGTTAATGCTGGAACTACAGGAAGCCAGCCGACTGCCAGAACGCCTGGGCGATGATTTTGTCCGCGCCGCCAATACGATTATCCACTGTGAAGGCAAAGTCATTGTCTCCGGTATTGGTAAATCAGGTCATATTGGCAAAAAAATTGCGGCGACCCTCGCCAGCACCGGCACGCCCGCCTTTTTTGTGCATCCGGCGGAAGCGCTGCACGGCGACTTAGGGATGATCGAAAGCCGTGATGTCATGCTGTTTATCTCCTACTCCGGCGGTGCGAAAGAGCTGGATCTCATCATCCCACGCCTGGAAGACAAATCCGTCGCACTGCTGGCAATGACCGGAAAACCGACCTCACCGTTGGGTCTGGCAGCCAAAGCCGTGCTGGATATTTCCGTTGAGCGCGAAGCCTGTCCGATGCGCCTGGCACCGACGTCCAGCACCGTAAATACGTTGATGATGGGCGACGCGCTGGCGATCGCCGTAATGCAGGCGCGCGGCTTTAACGAAGAAGATTTTGCCCGCTCACATCCGGCAGGTGCGCTGGGCGCTCGTCTGTTAAATAAAGTGCATCATCTGATGCGCCGTGACGATGCCATACCTCAGGTGAAGCTCACCACCAGCGTTATGGACGCGATGCTGGAACTCAGCCGCACGGGTCTTGGCCTGGTCGCGGTCTGCGACGACCAGTCACTGGTGAAAGGGGTCTTTACCGACGGTGACCTGCGCCGCTGGCTGGTTGGCGGCGGAGCGCTCACCACCCAGGTTATCGAAGCTATGACTCAGAATGGCATTACGCTGCAGGCGCAGAGCCGCGCGATTGACGCCAAAGAGATCCTGATGAAGCGTAAAATCACTGCCGCACCGGTGGTCGATGAAAACGGTAAACTCACCGGTGCTATCAACCTGCAGGATTTCTATCAGGCCGGTATTATCTAATCCTTCAGACCCAGACGTTTCGCCAGCCGGTGCAGGTTGGCAACGTCTGTTTCCAGCGCCCGCGCGCTTGCCGCCCAACTGTGATTATTTTGCGCCAGTGCCCGGCGGATCATCTCCCGCTGGAACGACTCTGTTGCTTCACGCAGATTGTGATGTTGTGGGATCTCCGCAACAACTTCCGCCACCTGCGGAGCCGGACCTTCATCCTGCAAGGCAAAATGCTGCGCCTCCAGCACCACTTCATCCCCTGCCCTGGTAGCCCTGGCCAGAACTACCGCCCGGTGAATGGCATGCTCCAGCTCGCGCACGTTTCCGGGCCAGCCGTAATTCAACAAATGGCTACGCGCGCCGGGGCTTAACACCACGCGGGAAAGACCCAGCCGCAGTCGACATTGCTCGCAAAAATAACCGGCCAGCAGCACCACATCTTCGCCGCGCTCACGAAGAGGCGGTACAGAAAGGGGGAAAACGCTCAGACGGTGGAACAAATCCGCGCGGAAATTCCCGGCCAGCACCTCTTCGCGTAAATCACGGTTCGTCGCCGCCAGCACCCGCACATCCACGCGCAGGCTGCGATCGTCACCGACGCGCTGAATATCGCCGTACTGCAATACGCGCAGCAGCTTAGCCTGTAGCGCCAGCGAGAGTTCGCCTATCTCGTCGAGAAACAGCGTCCCATTGTCGGCCATTTCAAACTTACCGCTACGATTGCTGATAGCCCCGGTAAATGCACCTTTTACGTGACCAAACAGCTCACTTTCGGCTACGGTTTCCGGCAACGCCGCGCAGTTCAGATACACCAGTGGATTCACCGCGCGCGGCGAACCTTCATGGATAGCTTTAGCCACCAGCTCCTTCCCGGTTCCTGTTTCGCCGCTAATCAGCACGTTGAGATCGGACCCCGCCACAATCTCAATTTCTTTTTTCAACTGCATCATATTGGGCGACAGGCCAATCATCTGGGTTTCCGTCACCTGCTCAAAGTTGGTTGACGAACCTGGCAGCATATTCTGGCTTTCCAGTTGTTCAATCAGCAGCGCATTGCTCAGCGCACCCGCCGCCAGCGCGGCAATCAGCCTAAGCTCCTCATCGCTGAAAACATCGAACTGATCGGGCTCCATGCCATCCAGGGTTAACGCACCAATCAAATTTTGACCGGCGAACAACGGCAGCCCAATACAGGCATGCACCTTCAGACTCTCCTGCCCCGGAATCAGACCATCATATGGGTCTGGCAAATCGCTGTCGGCAGGGAAACGAACCACGTCTCCGGCGCGGGCAATCGCCTCCAGACGCGGATGCCCTTCCAGAGTAAAGCGTCTGCCGAGAACATCCTGCGCCAGCCCATCGATCGCCAGCGGAATAAACTGTCGCGACTCGTAGCGCAGCAGTGCCGACGCGTCGCACTCCAGCACCTGACGCAAAGTGGTTATCAGACGTTGAAAACGGTCCTGATGTCCAATACCGCTTTGTAATTCAATGGCGATGCCCGCCAGCACGTCTACGGAAAAGCTCATGACTACCTCATTGTCATTTTGACAATTCATATTGTCATATTGACAATAAAATAAATAGTCATTTTGACTACCACTTAATAAGCACAAAACAATAAAAACATTAAAATCAATAAGATAAAAAGTTGGCACGCAACCTGCAGTAAGCAAAACATCTTTTTTAGAAAAACGCTGAATTAATTACTGAGGTTGCTATGTCTATTCTGGTTAAAAATAACATTCATTGGGTTGGCCAACGTGACTGGGAAGTTCGTGATTTCCACGGGACTGAATACAAAACGCTGCGCGGCAGCAGCTACAACAGCTATCTCATCCGTGAAGAAAAAAATGTCCTGATCGATACAGTAGACCATAAGTTTAGCCGTGAATTCGTACAGAACCTGCGCAGTGAAATTGACCTCGCGGATATCGACTACATCATCATTAACCACGCGGAAGAAGACCATGCAGGGGCGCTGACTGAGCTGATGTCCTGCATCCCGGACACGCCGATTTACTGCACAGCCAACGCCATTGACTCCATCAACGGGCATCACCATCACCCGGAGTGGAATTTCAACGTGGTGAAAACCGGTGATTCACTGGACATTGGAAACGGCAAACAGCTGATCTTCGTTGAAACGCCAATGCTGCACTGGCCTGACAGCATGATGACCTACATGACCGGCGACGCGGTGCTGTTCAGTAACGACGCCTTCGGCCAGCACTACTGCGACGAACGTCTGTTTAACGACGAAGTTGACCAGACCGAACTGTTCGAACAGTGCCAGCGTTACTACGCCAACATTCTGACGCCGTTCAGCCGTCTGGTTACACCGAAAATTACTGAGATCCTCGGCTTCAACCTGCCTGTCGATATGATTGCTACTTCCCACGGCGTGGTATGGCGCGACAACCCGACGCAAATCGTGGAAATGTACCTGAAATGGGCGGCGGATTATCAGGAAGACCGCATCACCATTTTCTACGACACCATGTCCAACAACACCCGCATGATGGCGGACGCCATAGCCCAGGGCATCAACGAAGTTGACCCGAACGTGGCAGTGAAAATCTTTAACGTCGCCCGTAGCGATAAGAACGAAGTTCTGACTAACGTCTTCCGCTCTAAAGGCGTGCTGGTCGGTACTTCGACGATGAACAACGTGATGATGCCAAAAATCGCCGGTTTGGTGGAAGAGATGACCGGCCTGCGTTTTCGTAACAAACGCGCCAGCGCCTTTGGCTCACACGGCTGGAGCGGCGGCGCAGTAGACCGTTTGTCTACGCGTTTGCAGGATGCTGGTTTCGAAATGTCGCTGAGCCTGAAGGCGAAATGGCGTCCGGACCTGGATGCACTGGAACTATGCCGCCAGCACGGCCGTGAAATCGCGCGTCAGTGGGCGCTTGCGCCACTGCCGGAAACAACCGTGAAAGCCGCATCCAAAGAAGAAGAATGCGCTTGCGCCGCTGCGGCTGCCGCCGATCTTGGACCTAGCATGCAGTGCAGCGTGTGCCAGTGGATTTACGACCCGGCAAAAGGTGAACCGCTGCAGGATGTCGCGCCGGGAACACCGTGGAGCGACGTGCCGGATAACTTCCTGTGCCCGGAATGTTCATTAGGTAAAGACGTCTTCGACGTCCTGGCAACGGAGGCAAAATGAGCCGCGGAATTGTCATTATTGGTTCGGGCTTCGCCGCCCGCCAGTTAGTCAAAAATATCCGTAAGCAGGATGCAAATGTCCCGCTGACCCTGATTGCTGCAGACAGCATGGATGAGTACAACAAGCCCGATCTCAGCCATGTTATCAGTCAGTCACAGCGTGCAGACGACCTCACCCGCCAGTCGGCGGGGGAGTTTGCCGAACAGTTTAATTTGCGCCTGTTCCCGCACACCTGGGTAACCGACATCGATGCTGATGCCCACGTAGTGAAAAGCCAGGATCAGCAGTGGCAGTACGACAAACTGGTGCTGGCGACGGGCGCGTCAGCCTTTGTACCGCCGGTTACCGGACGTGAGTTAATGCTCACATTGAACAGCCAACAAGAGTATCGCGCTTGTGAAACACAGCTGCGTGATGCCCAGCGGGTGCTGATTGTCGGCGGCGGCTTGATTGGCAGTGAACTGGCGATGGATTTCTGTCGTGCCGGTAAAGCGGTAACGCTTATCGACAACGCCGCCAGCATTCTGGCTTCGCTGATGCCACCGGAAGTTAGCAGTCGCTTACAGCATCGTCTGACCGATATGGGCGTACACCTGCTGTTGAAATCACAGCTTCAGGGGCTGGAGAAAACGGCGTCAGGTATTTGTGCCACGCTCGATCGTAGCCGCAGCGTAGAAGTCGATACGGTGATCGCCGCCACCGGCTTACGCCCGGAGACCGCACTGGCGCGTCGTGCCGGATTGAACATCAATCGTGGCGTCTGCGTCGATAGCTACCTGCAAACCAGCCACCCGGACATTTATGCTCTCGGCGACTGTGCGGAGATTAACGGTCAGGTGCTCCCTTTCCTGCAGCCGATTCAGCTGAGCGCCATGTATCTGGCGAAAAACCTGCTCGGCGGCAATGCGCCATTGAAACTGCCAGCCATGCTGGTAAAAGTCAAAACGCCAGAACTGCCTCTGCATTTGGCCGGGGAAACCCAGCGCCGCGATCTAAACTGGCACATCGCCGCCGAAGCGCAGGGAATGGTTGCCAGAGGGATGAACGACGAAGGCCAGCTGTGTGCGTTTGTCGTCAGTGAAGACCGCATGAAAGAGGCCTTTGCGCTGCTGAAAACGTTGCCCGTGTAAGTCCGGGATGCCGGATGGCGCCGCTTCGCGTCTTATCCGGCCTACGACTTTGCCCGGCAACGCTGCTACTGATTTATTAACCTCACGCACATGGATGTGCGTTGCCACTTGTCGGTATGCCCCTACATGTTTTCCTTGCCCCGCCAGTCCCGGGGCTTTTTTTATTTTTTCGCCAATGCTCGCGCTGCGGCAATCACGCCCTGCCCCAATGACAACCCGCCGTCGCCCGCCGGTAAACGCTGCGGGAACAGTAAGGTAAAATCACGCAGATAAAACGCCAGACGGGCCGACAATAAGCGGTTATGCATCACGCCACCGCTAAATACTAACGTCTTAATCCCGCGAGCTTCGGCCTGCATTCGCATCAGAGTGGCAAACCCACGCGCCAGCGCGTCGTGAAACGCCCACGCCCTTTCTGCTGGTTTGGCCTGCCAGTTCAGCCATTGCTGCCAAAAAACTGCTAAGTCCAGCTGATTGTCATCAAGCGGCACCGTGACTGGGTGATCAACGCCATCACATTGCGATGCCATCGCCTCAAGCGCACAGGCCGCTTCACCTTCATAACTCAATGATTCCGGTGCACATTGCAACGCGGCGGCAACGGCATCAAACAGTCGTCCGCACGATGACGCCAGCGGAGCGTTAATTCCCCGTTCAATAGCGCGCGCCAGCACGTTCCAGTTTTGATGTTGCAGCACCGATGTTTCCGGATAACGCTGCCAGTCAGGAACAAAACGCAGGCACTGCGCGAGCAGATTACGCCACGGCTGTTTTGCCGCCAGATCGCCGCCCGCCAGCGCTACCGCCGGTAAGCCGCCAAGGTGTTCACATTCACGATAGTTAACCCGCAAACACTCTCCACCCCACAGCGCGCCGTTTTCCCCCATACCGATACCGTCTAGCGTCAGAGCAATCACATCACCGCCATTGAGCGGCCAGCCGTGCTCCGCAAGACACGCAGCGGCATGCGCATGGTGATGCAGCACCGTTTCAGTTGGCAGCTCCATTTCACTGGCCCACTGGCTGGAAACATAGCCTGGGTGTGCATCATGCACGATACGCTGCGGCGTAAAGTCATAAATGTTCTGGATCAGGCGTAGCGCATCACGCCACTGTTGCTGAATGCCGTCATCGCTAAGATCACCCAAATGCTGGCTGATAACCGCCTGCTCGCCGCGCACCAGACAGAAAGTATTTTTCAGATCCGCACCTAAGCACAGCATCGGCGGCACGTCGCGAAATCCTGGCGGTAGTGCGACCGCATCTGGCACATATCCCCGGGAACGACGCAGCATTTCCCCACTGTCACGCACCACGGAGTCATCCATCCGCTGCACAATTTCGCGATTATGCAGCAGGAAACCGTCGGCAATGTCATGTAAATCTTCCAGCGCCTGGGCGTTAGTAATGGCCGGAGGCCTGCCGCTGAGGTTGCCAGAGGTCATCACCAGTGGACAATTCATCTCTTGTAAGAGTAAATGCTGTAACGGATTCGCTGGCAGCATGACGCCAACCTCCGTTAACCCCGGCGCAATGCCCTCGCTCAATGCCGCGACATAGCGTTTCTGCACCAGCACGATCGGCGCAGCAGGGGTAGTAAGCAAACGACGAGCGGGTTCAGGCAATCCCTCATCAGAGGGCAGCATCACTGCCAGAGGTTTCGCCGGACGGTGTTTGCGCAGCCTGAGTAGCGCTACGGCGTTATCATTTCGCGCATCGCACACCAGATGAAACCCACCAATGCCTTTAACCGCCACAATACCGCCTGCTTTCAGCCGCGATACCGCCGCCTGCAGCGCCTCTTCTTTCTCCGCTCGCTCACCCGCACAGAACCACTCCAGATGAGGGCCGCATGCCGGACAAGCCACTGGCTGGGCGTGGAATCGACGGTCGTACGGATCGCGATACTCTTTGTCACATTGCGCGCAGAGTGGGAATGACGCCATTACGGTAAACGGACGATCGTAGGGCATCGCGCGGATAATCGTAAAACGCGGACCACAGTGGGTGCAGTTGATAAAGGGGTATCGGTAACGACGTTCGCCGGGGGTGTTCATTTCTACAAGGCATTCGGGACAGGTCGCGGCGTCCGGAACGATTTGCGTATTCATCGTACCGCCAGCACTTTGACGAATCGAGAAATCGGCAGGCTGCTGCGTCCAGGCGAATGGTTCACTCTCAACGCTGTCAATGCGCGCCAGCGGTGGGCAGTGTTGATGCAACTGCGCAATAAACTCCGCCGGATCTTCCTGTAAGCGCACAACCACACCGTCACCGTCGTTACACACATCGCCATGCAGTTGTAAGCGCTGCGCCAGTTGCCAGACGTAGGGGCGAAATCCGACGCCCTGTACTTTGCCGCGAATACGCAGCTGTACGCCGGAGTGGTTGTTTATTGTCATTAAGTCGTTCCCGCAGTCATCTATCCCGGTTTGCCTGATGGCGCTACGCTTATCAGGCCTACGTGGATACGAACAGTAGGCCGGATAAGGCAAAGCCGCCATCCGGCATAAGTACTACCGTATTTTACGCGGATTTTCAGATATCAGAACAGCAAAGATGCGGTGGAATCCAGCGCGGCGCGACGACGTTTTTCCGCGCTCAGTTGCTCAAGCTTATTGCGATCCACATATATCAGTGCGTGAGTCGGGCACACTTCCATACAGGCAGGACCGGCCTCACGATGGTGGCACAGGTCGCACTTATTGGCTTCAGCTTTTTCTGCACGGACGTTCAGACCTGCGCCGCTGTTACGCACGACCGGACGCACGACCACTTCCATTGCGCCGTAAGGACAAGCCACAACGCAGGTTTTACAGCCAATGCAGCGTTCCTGCATTACGTGGACAAAACCTTTATCACGGCTGATCGCACCGTTCGGACAGACGTTAGCGCACGGCGCGTCTTCGCACTGGCGGCACAGCGTCGCCGTGGAGACATTAACGCCTTTGATGACGTGAATGCGGGGTAAAAAGGTTTCAGGGGTCAGCGATGCGCAGTCCTGGTTATCCTGATGGGATACCACGCAGGCCACTTCACAGGTACGGCAACCAATGCATTTATTGGCGTCTGCAATGATGAAACGGTTCATCAATTTCTCCAGCAATGACAGAATATCTGCCGAAGCATACACAAATCGTGCCAGAATTTAATTTGCTGTTATTAAAGGAATTTTATTATAAAAAACGCAAGAAGGGCGTGTCATCGTCACTAGTGACGATGACAAATGACAGCCGTCAGCGCGAAACGAGCGGCACAACTGAGTCGCGCGCAATGAGTTCACCGGTGAAGGTCTTTGACGGCGTAAACGCCCCGTCACCTAGCATAAAGATCAGACGCCCAATCGTTTCCTGAATCATTTCTGTTACCGGAATTTTAACGCTGGAAAGCGCCGGAATAGTGTATGGCGCGAGGGCGATATCATCAAAGCCAATCACCGACACCTGTGCGGGAACGCTCACACCATGCTCGTGCAACTGCTTCATCGCGCCGATCGCCATATCGTCATTGCTGGCCACCAATGCGGTAAAATTGACCTTGCGCGAAAGCAAAGTATCCACACCCGCTGCGCCGCAGGCTGGCGTCCATTTCCCTTTAACAATCAGATCATTATTTAGCGCGATCCCATGATGTGCCAGCGCGTCTTTATAGCCTGAAAGTCGCTCCACGCCGGTTGGCGAATCCATCGAGCCGGTAATAAAACCAATCTCTTTATGCCCGGCGGCAATGAGCTGAGTAACGGCGTTAAAGCTGGTCTGCTTTTGATCGCACCATACGCTATGGCTACTGTTTTTCCGCAGGCGTCGATTAAGCACCATAATCGGCTGGCTGTGGGCATCGATGATGTCATCTATCTCATCCACGCTGAGAAAACGCGGATAAATCATAATCGCGTCACAGCGCAGGTCGAGCAGGTACTGGATCGCCTGGCGCTCTTCCTCAGCGCTATGCTTACCGTCAGCCAGTAACAGCTGGCGCCCTTTATCTTCCGCCATCCGCGCGGTATGAAACAGCAGTTCGCTGAAATAGACGCCGTGATAAAGGGTGTTTGTTACCACCAGACCCAGTGTCTGCGTGGTTTTCGCCGCGAGACTGCGCGCCAGCAAATTTGGGCGGTAACCACTCTCTTCAATGGCCTGAAACACGCGGTCTTTGGTTTCCTGGCTGACATAGCCGTTTCCGGAAAGCACCCGGGAAACCGTCGCTTTCGACACTCCGGCACGCTTCGCCACCTCCAGCATCGTGGTCATATTACTCATCCCTTTTCTCTCAATGTGACGCAGTGTACTGCACCGTTTTGCCGCTGTCCTTGCTGCTAAATCGCAGACGCTGACATCTGGTGATCGGAATCACAATTACAAAAATTGATCAAAATTAAATCTTGATCAGTTAATGCAATTTAAACATGATTTTGTGGAACCGGTTTCCTATCTGCGTTTCATCAACCCAGAAAAGCGACCCACGTAAACGGATAAAAAATAACGTACTCTACTGATAAAACAGGATTAAATCCGATGTCCAAGAATTATGCAGCGCTGGCGCGCTCCGTTGTGACGGCTCTGGGAGGCGTCGACAACATCACAGCAGTGACCCACTGTATGACCCGTTTGCGTTTCGTTATCAAAGATGACTCGCAGGTCGACAGCGCGACGCTGAAAACCCTCACTGGCGTGCTCGGCGTGGTGCGCAACGAGAACCAGTGCCAAGTGATTATCGGCAACACCGTTTCGCAGGCGTATCGTGAAGTGGTCAGCCTGTTGCCTGCCAACATGCAGCCTGCTGAGCCGCAAATCAAACCCCGACTGACGCTGAAGCGGATTGGCGCTGGGATCCTTGATGCGCTGATCGGCACAATGTCGCCGTTGATCCCGGCGATTATCGGCGGATCAATGCTCAAGCTGCTGGCGATGGTTCTGGAAATGACCGGCGTGCTGGTGAAAGGATCGTCCACGCTCACCATTCTGACCGTCATTGGCGACGGTGCATTCTTCTTCCTGCCGCTGATGGTCGCCGCGTCGGCCGCTATCAAATTCAAAACCAACATGTCGCTGGCTATCGCCATCGCGGGCGTACTGGTGCATCCCAGCTTTATCGACCTGATGGCGAAGGCCGCGCAGGGTGAGCACGTTGAGTTTGCCCTGATCCCAGTGACGGCGGTGAAATACACCTACACGGTGATCCCGGCGCTGGTCATGACCTGGTGCTTGTCATACATCGAACGTTGGGTCGATCGTATAACTCCGGCGGTGACCAAAAACTTCCTCAAACCGATGCTGATCGTGCTGATCGCCGCCCCGCTCGCCATCGTCATCATTGGCCCGATCGGTATCTGGATCGGTAGCGCGATTTCAGCGCTGGTCTATACCATCCACGGCTATCTCGGCTGGCTGTCAGTGGCCATTATGGGCGCGCTGTGGCCGCTGCTGGTAATGACCGGTATGCACCGTGTCTTTACGCCAACCATTATTCAGACCATTGCCGAAACCGGAAAAGAAGGCATGGTGATGCCATCGGAAATTGGCGCCAATTTGTCGTTAGGTGGTTCATCGCTGGCAGTGGCATGGAAAACCAAAAACCCGGAGCTGCGCCAGACGGCGTTGGCGGCCGCCGCCTCAGCCATCATGGCGGGCATTTCCGAACCCGCGCTGTATGGCGTGGCAATCCGCCTGAAACGTCCGCTGATTGCGAGCCTTATCAGCGGTTTTATCTGCGGTGCTGTTGCTGGAATGGCCGGGC
Source organism: Citrobacter freundii complex sp. 2024EL-00216 (assembly GCF_043945515.1). Classification (NCBI taxonomy): domain Bacteria; kingdom Pseudomonadati; phylum Pseudomonadota; class Gammaproteobacteria; order Enterobacterales; family Enterobacteriaceae; genus Citrobacter; species Citrobacter freundii complex sp. 2024EL-00216. The sequence continues at coordinate 80,961 of NZ_JBIMRA010000003.1, forward strand.
TTGCAAGCCACTCCATGGCGGCTCCAGGTCTGTTCACCAGCGTCCAGTTTTTCGATCCGGCCAATCCGATGACCATCGTTTGGGTATTTGGCGTAATGGCGCTGGCGGTAGTGCTTTCTTTTGTATTAACGCTGATTCTCGGCTTTGAAGATATTCCTGTCGAAGATGCAGCCGCGCAGGCCAGAAAAAACCAGGCCGCACAACCGGGCAATATCAATGGAGCCAGCATTTGACTGGTATGAACTGAGGTTAATTATGTCTGTTTTTCCGCAAGGATTTTTATGGGGCGGCGCACTGGCCGCCAACCAGTCTGAAGGGGCATACCGGGAAGGCGGCAAAGGGCTGACTACCGTCGATATGATCCCCCACGGCACACACCGCATACCCGTCAAACTGGGTCAGGAAAAGCGCTTTACGCTGCGGGATGACGAATTTTATCCCAGCCATCAGGCGATCGACTTTTATCATCGCTATAAAGAAGATATCGCGCTGATGGCGGAAATGGGGTTTACGGTTTTTCGGACTTCCATTGCCTGGAGCCGCCTCTACCCTAACGGCGACGAGCTGACGCCGAATGAAGACGGAATCGCGTTTTATCGGGCCGTGTTTGCCGAGTGTAAAAAATACGGTATTGAGCCATTAGTCACGCTGTGTCACTTCGATGTGCCTATGCATCTGGTCACCGAGTACGGCTCCTGGCGTAACCGCAAAATGGTGGAGTTCTTTACCCGCTACGCCCGTACCTGCTTCGAGGCCTTTGACGGTCTGGTGAAGTACTGGCTGACGTTCAACGAAATCAACATCATGCTGCACAGCCCCTTTTCAGGCGCCGGGCTGGTATTTGAAGAAGGTGAAAATCAGGATCAGGTAAAATATCAGTCCGCTCACCACGAACTGATAGCCAGCGCCCTGGCGACTAAAATAGCCCATGAAATTAATCCGCAAAACCAGGTCGGTTGTATGCTGGCTGGCGGTAATTTTTATCCTTACTCGTGTAAGCCGGAAGATGTGTGGACCGCACTGGAAAAAGACCGTGAAAACCTGTTCTTCATTGATGTGCAGGCGCGCGGGGCCTACCCGGCTTACTCTGCCCGCGTGTTTCGCGAAAAAGGCGTGGTAATCGAAAAAGCCCCGGAAGACGACGACATCCTGAAAAACACCGTCGATTTCGTCTCTTTCAGCTATTACGCATCGCGCTGCGCCTCCGCTGAAATGAACTCGGGCAATACCAACGCTGCCAACGTGGTGAAGTCGCTGCGTAATCCGTACATTGCCGCCAGTGAATGGGGCTGGGGAATCGATCCGCTCGGCCTGCGCATCACCATGAATATGATGTATGACCGCTACCAGAAACCGCTGTTTCTGGTGGAAAACGGGCTGGGAGCGAAAGATGAAATTGATGCCAACGGTGAGATCAATGACGACTATCGCATCAGCTATTTACGCGAACATATTCGCGCCATGGCAGATGCGATTGAAGATGGCGTGCCGCTGATGGGTTACACCTCCTGGGGCTGTATCGATCTGGTTTCAGCCTCAACCGGTGAGATGAGCAAACGCTACGGTTTTGTATATGTGGACCGCGATGACGCGGGCAACGGCACGCTGGCACGTACACGCAAGAAATCATTCTGGTGGTACAAAAAAGTCATCGCCAGTAACGGTGCCGATCTGGCATGACGGATCTGCCGGAGGGGGTTACAGCCTTCCGGCAGAAGTATATATTTTCATTTCATTTATTACATTCCGGATTTGGAATCGTCCTTCCAGTTTCAGGTTTGCCCTCCCCCTTTTTTACTGGCATTTTATTCAGTAGTTTTTAATCCTGGCCGTTCACCACAAGGAAGCGTGCATGTTTGATAAAAAGGGCAAAACAGCAGTGGCAATCACCAAACCAGTACGTCGCTTGAAAGTCAGCTATGTCAGAAAACGCCATGAAGATCCAAAAACGGGTTATACGCGACGAATCAGTCGTCACGCCTCACTCACGCTGAACGGCGACTGGCTGGAACAAGCGGGATTTCCGACCGGTACGGCAGTGAATGTATCAGTGATGCAGGGGAAATTAATTATTGAGCAGGCAATTGAATGACGAGGATACACTGGGAAAACAGGCCGGATGTCGTTCACATCCGGCACTGATACGGTTTACTCTTCTGGTGCTTCCAGCTCGGAGAATCCACCGTGTCCTTCCCAACCGGCTAATCGCTGATAGACGGTATCAACCGCATCTTTGATCGGCTGTGTCATCGGGTAGTAAAAACCGACGATGTCCGGTTGAATGCCGAGGAAAATTACCTCACCAACATCGTCTTTCAGCTGATCTACCAGGTAGTTCAGCGGCATGTTGTGGGTGGTCATCATGAACATCTCGGCAATGTCATCAGGATCGATAATGCGGATTTCACCGGGGTTCAGCCCCATATCGGTGGCATCAACAATCAACAAACGCTGCGGACGCAGTTCACGGATGGCGACAATATCGTTCTCCGGCGCGCTACCGCCGTCGATGACAACCCAGTTGCCTTGAGGATTTGCAGCACACATTTCAGCCAGCAGCGGGCCCGCGCCGTCATCGCCCATCATGCTGTTACCCACACATAATAAAACGTCAGTCACGGTGTCTCCTCACCATCAGATAGATGGCGCTTTCCTGGTGTATGTCGTGCAGCATGCTAAGCATCAGCTTGCTCCACTCCTGCTGCTGCGGGGTCTGCACGGCACGCGCATCATCGAACGCGCGCGCCAGCATTTGCACATGGTTGAAATCGATAACGATCTCGCCGTATTTCGGCACGCCTTCCATTTTCCGGCGGGCTTCGCTTCCCTCAGCAAGGGTAGCAATCCATGCCAGATATTCGTCCCATGGACAAGTTAACGCCGCTTCCAGGCAATCGATGATCCCAAGGTGGTGACCAATCGCCAGGCTGTAATAGACAACCTGCTGCGCCTCAGCAGGCGTCGCATCGTTCTCATCAATAAACTTACGGCTCAGTTGACTGAACACCACCGTTTCACTCATCGGATACGCGCCTCTTCGACAACATGATTAAGATGCGTGACGATCTCGGTCAGACGCGGATCGTTTTCCGCTTCCAGCCAGCGCGCCACCTGATGCTCGCCCTGCCCTAACTGCGTCATATAGTCATCAGCAATCTGGCGACCATAGCGGTATCCCGCCAGACGGCGAGCCTCGCGATCCACCTTCACGCGCAGCGGCTGAACCATGTCCGGATGCAGAATTTCCGCCGGCTGTTCGTCCAGTTCACCCGGCGCACGCGCGTGAATTTTTTGCTCCAGCAGACCCAGCGCCATGGCAAAACCATACAGCGTTGCCGCAGGCGTCGGCGGACAACCTGGAATATACACGTCCACCGGTACGATTTTGTCCGTGCCGCCCCATACGCAGTATAAGTCGTGGAAGATACCGCCGCTGTTACCGCAGGCACCGTAAGAGATACAAATTTTCGGATCTGGCGCAGACTGCCAGGCACGCAGCGCCGGAGAGCGCATGGCACGGGTTACCGCGCCGGTAAACAGCAGAATATCCGCATGGCGCGGTGACGGGACGACTTTGATGCCAAAACGTTCGGCATCAAACAGCGGAGAAAGCGTAGCAAAGATTTCGATTTCGCAACCGTTGCAGCCGCCGCAGTCCACGCGGTAAACGTACGCTGAACGCTTGATGCTTTTCAGCAGCGACGCTTTCATGCTGGCAATGGATTCATCCACCGTCATCGGTACCGGAATACCGTTGGCGTCACGTGGGCCTAATAAATTGCTCATCAGCTGGCCTCTTTCATATGGCGAGTCAGTTCAATACGGTCAGACGGCACCAGGCATTTCTGGCGCTTACAGTCCGGGCAGGTCTCAAAGCTTTCACGGTGGTTTTCCGCGCGGGTATCACCGTTGTGCTTAAGCAGCGCAATGGCGTAATCAATCTCTTTTTGCACCGCAAACGGACGGTTACATACGCGGCAATTGCACAGCGCAAAACGAGACTGCTGCAGGAAATCATCTTTCTTCCACACCGCCAGCTCATACTCCTGCGACAGCTTGATTGCCGCTGTCGGGCAGACTTCTTCGCAGCGGGCGCAGAAAATGCAGCGCCCAAGGTTGAACTGCCACGCCAGCTCATTGGTGACCAGATCGGTTTCTACCGTCAGCGCGTTCGACGGGCACGCGTTCACACAGGCCGCACAGCCGATGCACTGCTGCGGATTATGTTCCGGTTTGCCACGGAAGTTTTTATCGACCGCAATCGGCTCCAGCGGATACGACGACGTCGGTGCCCCGGTTTTGATGACTTTTTTGATAAAGGTAAACATGGCGATTCCTTATTTCAGCGGCGAGTTTTTACGCTCGATGCTGTAGCGCTCAAGTTCTTTGTACGGCACGACTTTGCTCTTCTTCTTACGCACATCAACCACAGTCATACGGTCAGTACAGGAGTAGCAAGGATCGAGGCTACCGATAATCAGCGGGGCATCGGAAACGGTATTGCCACGCAGCATGTAGCGCAGCGTCGGCCAGTTGGCGTAAGTCGCCGCACGGCAGCGCCAGCGATACAGTTTCTGGTTGTCGCCGGTCATGCTCCAGTGGATGTCATCTCCACGCGGCGCTTCAGCAAAGCCCAGTGCGAAACGGTGAGGAATATAGGTAAAGCCTTCCACCATCAGCGGGCCGCCCGGCAGGTTATCCAGACCAAAGTCGATCATATTCAGCGCGGTGTAGACTTCATTAATACGGACTTTCAGGCGAGAAATAACGTCGCAGCCCTGCTCGCTGTGAACTTCCATCGGCAGCAGACCATAGCCGACAAACGGGTGATCGGCGCGGGTGTCACGCGCGTGGCCGCTGGCGCGAACCATCGGGCCGACGTTACTGAAGTCACGGGCAATTTCCGGATCAAGACGACCAATACCAACGGTACGCTGTTCCATGTTCGGCGTGCTGAGCAGCATATCGACCAATTCCTGCACGTCACGACGCATCTGCTGCGCCAGTTGACGGGTCTGGATCATATCTTCTTTCAGCAGATCACGACGGATACCGCCGATCAGGTTCAGACCGTAGGTTTTACGTGCCCCAGTGAGGATCTCCGCCATCTTCATCGACGTTTCACGCACGCGGAAGAACTGCATAAAGCCGGAGTCAAAACCGGTGAAGTGACAGGCCAGGCCGAGGTTGAGCAGGTGCGAGTGCAGACGCTCAACTTCCAGCAGAATAGCGCGGATCATCTGCGCACGTTCCGGCACCACGATGCCCATCGCATTCTCAACGGAGGTGGTATAAGCGGTGCTATGCGCAAAGCCGCAGATGCCGCACACGCGATCTGACAGGAACGTCACTTCGTTGTAACCCATGCGGGTTTCCGCCAGTTTCTCCATGCCGCGGTGGACATAGAACAGACGGTAATCGGCGTCGATGATGTTCTCACCGTCAACAAACAGGCGGAAGTGACCGGGTTCATCGGAGGTGACGTGCAACGGGCCAATCGGCACCACGTTATTTTTCTTGTCGCCCAGTTCGTTGATGAACTCGTAGGTTTCAGCATCTGTAGTCGGCGCCGGGCGCTGACGATAATCCATGCTGTCTTTACGCAGCGGATAGAGTTCGTCCGGCCAATCATCCGGTAACACCAGACGGCGCTCATCCGGTAAACCAACCGGGATCAAACCGTACATGTCGCGCACTTCACGCTCGCCCCAGACCGCTGCTGGAACGCGCGGCGTGACGGACGGGAACTCCAGTTTATTGGCATCGACTTCAACGCGGACGGTTATCCAGCACTTGGTGCCCTGCTCCATCGACATCACGTAATAAACGGCGTAATGACCGCACAGCTGACGTTCGTCGTTACCAAACAGCACGGATAACCAGCCGCCCTGTTTGTAGTACAGGAACTCCACCACTTCCGGCAGGTAGTTCACCTTGACGGTGATCGTCAGCTGATCTTTGGTCTGCCAGGCTTCATCCAGCACCACGCCCGGAAAGGCCTGGTGCAGCGCAGCGAGATATTGTTGACCTAATTTTTCTTCAGACATGCTCAAACTCTCTTAAATCACGCCACCAGCAAGGAGACGAACGCTAAAAACGCAAACCCAAAACCGGCCCAGGTCACGCGTGAAGTGGCGCAAAAACGCAGACGCGCCATGCTGTTTTCGAACAGGGCGATGACCAGCACGCCGAGGACCAGCTTGACGACGGCAATCACCAGCGCCAGCAGCAGTCCACCGGCGGTGAAGGTTTCCATCTGTCCCCACGGCAGGAACACGCCAACGAACATTTGCAGAACGACCAGCTGTTTGAGGCTAATGCCCCACTTCAACACGGCAAAACCGCTGCCGCTGTATTCAGTCAATGGACCTTCCTGCAGCTCCTGCTCTGCTTCCGCCAGATCGAACGGCAGTTTGCCCATTTCGATAAAGGTGGCGAAAGCACAGGCGCACAGTGCCAGAATCAGCGGGATGCTGCGCGCAGCAGGCCAGTGGTAAATGGTATCGGCGATATTGCTGATATGGGTTGAACCCGCAACCTGTGCCGCTACCCACAGCCCCAGCAGCAGGATAGGTTCGACCAGCACGCCGAGCATCGCTTCACGGCTGGCGCCAATGGCGGTAAACGGGCTACCGGTATCCAGTCCCGCGATAGAGAAGAAGAAACGGGCGATGGCGAACAGGTAAATTAAGGTGATCAGATCGCCCAGTTGTGGCAGCGGCGAGCCAACGGTCACGACCGGCAACGCAGTGGCGATAGTCAGCATCACGCCCACCATCACAAACGGCGTCAGGCGGAAAACCCAGCTGGAATCCGCAGGCGCAATGCTCTGACGGCCCAGCAGTTTGATAATGTCGCGGTATTCCTGCAAAACGCCCGGACCGCGGCGATTGTGCAAACGCGCACGCGCCACGCGGGTAACACCGGACAGCAGCGGCGCAACGGCAAACAGCACCAGCGCCTGAATTAACGGATATAAAACACTCATTCTCAGGCTCCTCGAGAAACCACAATCACCACCAGCACCGCCAGCTCAATCAGCGCCAGGCGACGGAACAGCACCGGTGCAGCCGCATTCTGCCAGCCCGGAACCAGTGATACCGGGTTCAGCCATTTACGCAGTTTGAGTACCGGGGCAAAGGCTTCTTTCACCGGCATGGCAAAACCGTGCGCGGTAATCACCATTGACCGCTCGTGATCGTAACCACACACCCATGCCGCACCGCGTGAACGCGACGGCAGACGGTTGCCTTTGAAAATGGCCATGATGATGAACGGCAGCAGCGGACACGCGATCAGCAGCAGCGTGATCATTGGCTGAGAAACGGTGGTGTTCGCGGTTTCCAACGGCAGCGGAACGGCGGAGGAGATCATCGGCAGCAGCCACGGCGCAGCAACGCCGCCAATCACGCAGCAGATAGCCAGCGCGACGACGCTCACTCCCATCAGGATTGGCGCGCAGCAGGCATTTTCAGCTTCCTTCGTGCGCGGTGCGCCAAGGAACGTAACGCCATAGACTTTCGCCATACACATCACCGCCAGCGCGCCGGTAATTGCCAGCCCTACCGCCAGCAACGGTCCTAACAGGCTACCGACAAACGCGCCGCTGTTGCCAAGCTTAAAGAAGGATTGGTAGATAACCCACTCACCGGCAAAACCGTTCAGCGGCGGCAGTGCGGCCATCGCCATCAGACCAACCAGCATCGCCAGCGAGATAACCGGCATACGTTTACCGATACCGCCCAGTTTTTCGATATCACGATGACCGGTACGGAACCAGATGCTGCCTGCACCCAGGAACAGAACGCTTTTGAACAGGCTGTGGTTTACCAGGTGGTACAGACCGCCGGTCAAACCCAGCGCGATCAGCGCAGGTTGATTCAGGGAGATTCCGGTCACGCCAGCGCCCAGACCCAGCAGAATAATGCCGATGTTTTCCAGCGTGTGGTACGCCAGCAGGCGCTGGATATTGTGTTCCATCAGCGCATACAGACCACCAACAAACGCGGTGATCATGCCCAGCACCAGCAGCGTAATCCCCCACCACAGCGGCGCGTTACCGCCCAGCAGCGACAGGGAGAGAATACCCAGCAGACCAACCTTCATGACGACGGTAGAGAACAGCGCCGCAGCCGGTGCGCTGGCATTGGCGTGTGCCTGTGGCACCCAACCGTGCAGCGGAATAATCCCGGCCAGCAGGCCAAAACCTGCCACGCCCAGCAGCCAGATGTCAGACCCGAGCGGCAGCTCCTGGGTGCGCAGGTCTAGCAGACGCAGCTCCAGTGTGCCGTAACGTTGCCACACCAGGTAGCAGGCGACCGCCAGCAGCAGCGTACCAATACGCCCCAGTGCAAACCACAGTTTGCCTTCTTTACTGCATCCGGTAAGGAACACGGCACACAGCGCCATGATTTCCGCCATCACCACCAGCGTACCGAGGTTGCTGGCAACCACCGCACATACCGCCGCGGCCATCAGCAGATTCACCAGCAGGCCGTTAGCTTTCACCTGCGGATGACGATGCCAGTCAATGTTGTACAGGCTGACAAACAGGCCGCACAGGCCCAGTGTAATCAGCCAGATAGCATTAAGCGGAGTAATTTGCAGACTGTGACCAATAAACGGCATCACGCCGCTCACTGCCAGCGCATTAGTCAGAACGGTATAACCCGCGGCTGCCGTACACAGGCTGCCGACTGCACCGCCAACCCCAGCAATCCATCCGCTCAGCGATTTATGAAATGAAAACAGAAATGCCAGAACCGCAGCCGCTGTAAACCAGGCTACGCCGCTGTTAATCAGTGAAATTGCGCTCATTTTGCATCCCCACTCTGAGCCTGCTGAAACAAGGTGAGATCGCCGAAATCGGTATTGAAAGTCAGCTCACGCTTACGTTTGCTGGCGCGGGCGATATCCATGTTGCTCACCAAGTGCAGGGCTTTGGTCGGACACATGCGCACGCAGGCCGGACCTTGCTCGTCAAAACTACACAGATCGCATTTCACCGCGATGGCACGAACGCCAGGAACCCAGTCCAACAGCGAACTCACGCGAGCAGGCGCTGGCGGAGCCGGAGGCGCTTTTGGCGTATTGGCGTTTGCCGGAATGTGTAGCGGACGGCTACCGGAAAACTCTATCGCGCCAAACGGACAAGCGATCCCGCACAGTTTGCAGCTTACGCACAGGCTTTCGTTCAGCTGTACGGCGCCATCAACGCGGTTAATGGCATTAACCGGACACACGGTGGCGCAAGGTGCATCTTCACACTGGTGGCAAAGCTGCGGCGCGGATTCTTTTTCATTTAACATCACTTTCAGGCGCGGCATTGACTGCAGGCCATGCTGGCGATGTGTCTCTGAGCAGGCGGCTTCACAGGTGTGGCAGCCAATACAAAGAGTGGAGTCAGCAATTACAAAACGATTCACCAGGCATTCCTCAGGTGATAGTCATTTTTGACGAAAACATGTCTACCAAATGTCATTTCGACATTTTTCGACATGCCCATTCCCTAAAACGTCGTGACGCAGTATGTAGACCGCACCATGACAAAGTGGGCAGCACCCGAGGCTTAAGCCGGGCTGTGTCCCTCAACCAGCTGGCTTAAATTCACCGGCATATTGTTCTCAACCGCGGTGTACAGGCTGTCGTAGACGGTGGCGATTTTTTCGAGATAGTGCTCCAGCACCTGCTCGCGATCGCGGTTGCTAATACGCTCATCGACCTTACCGTCGATAGTCAATTCTGCCTGTGCAATCAGCTGCTTATCATCACCGTCTTTCGTTTCGACGTAGTATTCGATGGTATGGCTGTTAAAGCCGTCCGCCAGCGTGACGTAGATAGTGAAGTGTTCAAAAAGGACGAAGCAGAGATCCTTGTCCGGTGCGCAGCTCATCGCATGATGCAAACGCGCTTTTGACAGGGTGATCCCCTGAACCAGCGAGTTGCAGTAAATACGCCACTGGTCCTGTAGGCGACGATGCCGTTCAGCGATGTAATCGGCTTTTTCGCTTATTTCCCAAATAGTCATGTCAGGTTACCCGTTTAGCAGAGATGAACAGCCTTAAGCACATTTCATGCCAAAATTAAATTACTTAATTTTCATATAGATAAAAAATCAAAGGCGGGTGACGACATGTCATTTCGTCATCGTCGTCATTGTCACGAATGAAAAAAATCAACCTGGCATGCTTATTGCTTTTAATACGGCAACTTCACAGGAGGCGGTATGCACGAAATAACCCTCTGCCAACGGGCACTGGAATTGATTGAACAACAGGCCACGCAACACGGTGCTAAGCGAGTAACTGGGGTCTGGCTCAAAATTGGCGCATTTTCTTGCGTAGAAACCAGCGCTCTCTCCTTTTGTTTTGATCTGGTATGCCGCGGGACCCTTGCAGAAGGTTGTAAACTCCACCTCGAAGAACAAGAAGCCGAATGTTGGTGCGAATCTTGTCAGCAATACGTCACGTTACTGACGCAACGCGTGCGCCGATGTCCGCAATGCAACAGCGATATGCTGAGAATTGTGGCCGATGACGGCTTACAGATTCGACGTATTGAAATAGATGAAACTCCAGCGCCGGATGGCGACGCTTAAGCGTCTTATCCAGCCTACAGAAACAGCTCGTTTGTAGGCCGGATAAGGCAACGCAGCCATCCGGCAACAGATGTATCGCAAGTAAAAAGATCAGGAGTGAGCGATGTGTACGACATGTGGTTGCGCTGAAGGCAACCTATATATAGAGGGTGATGAGCATAATCCCCACTCGGCGTTTCGCAGCGCGCCATTTGCCCCGGCGGCTCGTCCGGCGCTGAATATTACCGGTGTGAAGACCTCAAATTTCACACCGAGCCAGACTGAAGAAGGCGATTTGCACTACGGTCACGGTGAGGCCGGAACCCACGCACCAGGTATGAGCCAACGCCGTATGCTGGAAGTGGAAATTGACGTACTGGACAAAAACAACCGCCTCGCCGAGCGCAACCGTGCCCGCTTTGCGGCCCGTCAGCATCTGGTGCTGAACCTTGTTTCAAGCCCGGGCTCTGGTAAAACTACCCTGCTGACCGAAACGCTGATGAAGCTGAAAGATAGCGTGCCGTGCGCCGTTATTGAAGGTGACCAGCAGACGGTGAACGATGCCGCCCGTATTCGCGCCACAGGCACACCCGCCATTCAGGTCAACACCGGTAAAGGTTGCCACCTTGACGCACAAATGATTGCTGACGCCGCGCCGCGTTTGCCGCTTGACGATAACGGTATTCTGTTCATTGAAAACGTCGGCAACCTGGTCTGCCCGGCCAGCTTCGACCTCGGCGAGCGCCATAAAGTGGCCGTGCTTTCAGTAACCGAAGGTGAAGACAAACCGCTGAAATACCCGCATATGTTTGCCGCCGCATCGCTGATGCTGCTCAACAAAGTGGATCTATTGCCGTACCTCAATTTTGACGTTGAAAAATGCATCGCCAGCGCCCGGGAAGTGAACCCGGGGATTGAGATTATCCTAATTTCCGCCACCAGTGGTGAAGGGATGGATCAATGGCTCTCCTGGCTGGAGACGCAGCGATGTGCATAGGTGTTCCGGGTCAAATCCGCACCATTGATGGCAACCAGGCCAAAGTCGACGTCTGCGGTATTCAGCGCGACGTCGACCTGACGCTGGTCGGTAGCTGTGATGAACATGGTCAACCGCGCCTCGGCCAGTGGGTACTGGTCCACGTCGGTTTTGCCATGAGCATCATTAATGAAGCTGAAGCGCGCGATACGCTCGACGCGCTGCAAAACATGTTTGACGTTGAGCCGGATGTCGGCGCGTTGCTGTACGGCGAGGAAAAATAAATGCGTTTTGTTGACGAATACCGCGCACCAGAACAGGTGATGCAGTTGATAGAGCACCTGTGCGAACGTGCCGCCCACCTCTCCTACACGGCTGAACGCCCGCTGCGGATCATGGAAGTTTGTGGTGGTCATACCCACGCTATCTTCAAATTCGGGCTCGACCAGTTGCTACCGGAAAACGTGGAGTTTATTCATGGTCCGGGTTGCCCGGTTTGCGTTCTGCCGATGGGCAGAATCGACAGCTGTGTAGAAATCGCCAGCCATCCAGAAGTAATTTTCTGCACCTTTGGCGACGCTATGCGCGTCCCGGGTAAGCAAGGCTCCCTGCTGCAAGCCAAGGCGCGCGGTGCGGATATCCGTATTGTCTATTCACCGATGGATGCACTGAAGCTGGCGCAGGAAAACCCAACGCGTAAAGTGGTGTTCTTTGGCCTGGGTTTTGAAACCACAATGCCAACGACTGCTATCACCCTGCAACAGGCAAAGCAGCGTGACGTGCAGAACTTTTACTTTTTCTGCCAGCACATCACGCTTATCCCTACGCTGCGCAGTCTGCTGGAACAGCCAGACAACGGTATCGACGCCTTTTTAGCACCGGGCCACGTCAGCATGGTAATTGGCACCGACGCCTATAATTTCATTGCTTCAGATTTCCATCGCCCCCTGGTGGTCGCCGGTTTCGAACCGCTTGATCTCCTGCAAGGCGTAGTGATGTTAATTGAGCAGAAAATTGCAGCCCAAAGCCAGGTAGAAAACCAGTACCGCCGCGTGGTACCGGATGCCGGTAACGCGTTAGCGCAACAGGCCATTGCCGAGGTGTTCTGCGTCAATGGTGACAGCGAATGGCGCGGTCTGGGCGTTATCGAATCCTCTGGCGTTCACCTGACGCCGGACTATCAGCGCTTTGATGCCGAAGCACATTTCCAGCCAGCGCCGCAGCAGGTGTATGACGATCCGCGCGCGCGTTGTGGGGAAGTGCTGACGGGCAGATGTAAACCACATCAGTGTCCGTTATTTGGCAAAACGTGTAACCCGGAGACCGCGTTTGGCGCCCTGATGGTCTCCTCAGAAGGCGCATGTGCCGCCTGGTATCAGTATCGTCAGCAGGAGTGTGAAGCATGAGCAGCGTACAACTCGCCCACGGTAGCGGCGGTCAGGCTATGCAGCAGTTGATCAACAGTCTGTTTATGGAGGCTTTTGCGAATCCGTGGCTGGCGGAACAAGAAGATCAAGCGCGTCTGGAACTGGCACAACTGGTGGCAGAAGGCGATCGTCTGGCGTTTTCAACTGACAGCTACGTTATCGATCCGTTGTTCTTCCCCGGCGGCAATATCGGCAAGCTGGCCATCTGCGGTACGGCTAACGACGTAGCGGTCAGCGGGGCTATTCCACGCTACCTCTCCTGCGGTTTTATCCTCGAAGAGGGTCTGCCGATGGAGACACTGAAAACCGTTGTTAACAGCATGGCAGCAACCGCGCGCGAAGCAGGCATCGCCATCGTGACTGGCGATACCAAAGTCGTGCAGCGTGGTGCAGCAGACAAGCTGTTCATTAACACTGCCGGAATGGGGGCAATTCCCGCCAACATTCACTGGGGTGCACAGACTCTCAGCGTGGGTGATGTGCTGCTGGTCAGTGGCTCTCTTGGCGATCACGGGGCAACTATCCTTAACCTACGCGAGCAATTGGGTCTGGATGGCGAACTGGTCAGCGACTGCGCGGTGTTAACACCTCTTATCCAGACGCTGCGTGATATTCCTGGCATGAAGGCGCTTCGTGACGCCACCCGTGGCGGCGTGAATGCGGTCACGCATGAATTTGCCGCAGCATGCGGATTTGGTATTGAGCTGTCGGAAGCTGCTCTGCCCGTGAAGCCAGCGGTGCGTGGCGTTTGCGAGCTGCTGGGTCTGGATGCGCTCAACTTTGCTAACGAAGGCAAACTGGTGATTGCCGTTGAGCGTCAGGCCGCTGAAAGCGTGCTTGCCGCGCTGCACGCGCATCCGTTAGGACGCGATGCGGCAATGATTGGTGAAGTGGTTGAACGTAAAGGTGTTCGTCTTGCCGGACTCTACGGCGTAAAACGAACCCTCGATTTACCACACGCCGAACCATTACCTCGTATATGCTAGCAGCCGGTTGGCAGCATGCTGTAGGCCGGATAAGACGCATTTGCGTCTTATCCGGCATTAACGCTGCATAACGCCTGATGGCGCTTTGCTTATCAGGCCTACGGATTGCGTGACCAGCGAGTTTGCGGTCAGCCATCCGGCAATAATTTACGACTTATACCTATAATTCATTTACCGTTTTCGCACCGTTCTGCGGTGCTTTCCCTGGAAAAGCAATATGTCGTATACACCGATGAGTGACCTCGGACAGCAAGGCCTGTTCGATATTACTCGTACATTATTACAGCAGCCCGATCTCCCGTCTCTTAGCGAGGCGCTTTCGCAGCTGGTCAAGCGTTCAGCGCTGGCCGACTGCGCGGCTATTGTCTTATGGCAGGCACAAACGCAACGTGCGCGTTATTTTGCAACGCGTGAAAATGGTAAACCCATCGATTATGAAGACGAAACGGTGCTGGCACATGGTCCGGTACGCCGTATTTTGTCTCGCCCTGATGCGTTGCACTGCAACTATCATGAGTTTACGGAAACATGGCCACAATTGGCTTCAGGTGGACTGTATTCTGAATTTGGCCACTACTGCCTGCTGCCACTGGCGGCAGATGGGCGCATCTTTGGCGGTTGCGAATTCATCCGTAACGAAGACCGTCCGTGGAGTGAAAAAGAATATAACCGTCTACAGACCTTCACTCAGATAGTCGGCGTCGTTGCTGAACAAATTCAAAGCAGAGTCAGCAACAACGTCGATTACGATCTGCTGTGTCGTGAGCGTGACAACTTTCGCATCCTGGTCGCCATCACCAATGCCGTGCTCTCCCGACTGGATATTGATGAGCTGGTCAGCGAAGTCGCCAAAGAGATCCACCACTACTTCGACATCGATGCCATCAGCATCGTGTTACGCAGCGATCGCAAAAATAAACTCAGTATCTATTCCACTCACTATCTGGATGAACATCATCCGGCACACGAACAAAGTGAAGTGGACGAAGCGGGAACGCTCTCTGAACGGGTCTTCAAAAGCAAAGAGATGCTGCTGATCAACCTGAGCGAACGTGACATCCTTGCCCCTTACGAACGGATGCTGTTCGAAACCTGGGGCAACCAGCTACAAACCCTGTGTCTGCTACCGCTGATGTCCGGCAATACTATGCTCGGCGTACTCAAGCTGGCACAGTGCGAAGAGAAAGTGTTCACTACCGCCAACCTCAAGCTATTGCGCCAAATCGCCGAGCGCGTGGCTATTGCCGTGGATAACGCCCTCGCCTATCAGGAGATCCACCGCCTGAAGGAACGTCTGGTCGATGAAAACCTGGCGTTGACTGAACAACTCAACAACGTAGAGAGTGAGTTCGGCGAAATCATTGGTCGCAGCGAAGCGATGTACAGCGTACTCAAGCAGGTCGAAATGGTGGCGCAAAGCGACAGCACCGTCTTGATTCTGGGTGAGACCGGAACAGGTAAAGAGCTGATCGCACGAGCCATTCACAACCTGAGCGGACGTAACGCCCGTCGGATGGTGAAGATGAACTGCGCGGCAATGCCTGCCGGATTACTGGAAAGCGATCTGTTTGGTCATGAGCGTGGCGCGTTTACCGGTGCCAGCACGCAGCGGATTGGTCGTTTCGAGCTGGCAGATAAAAGTTCGCTGTTCCTCGATGAAGTTGGCGATATGCCGCTGGAGCTTCAGCCTAAGCTACTGCGCGTTCTGCAAGAGCAGGAATTTGAACGTCTGGGCAGTAATAAGCTGATCCAGACCGACGTGCGCTTGATCGCCGCTACCA
Source organism: Citrobacter freundii complex sp. 2024EL-00216 (assembly GCF_043945515.1). Taxonomy (NCBI): domain Bacteria; kingdom Pseudomonadati; phylum Pseudomonadota; class Gammaproteobacteria; order Enterobacterales; family Enterobacteriaceae; genus Citrobacter; species Citrobacter freundii complex sp. 2024EL-00216. Next base: position 96,707 of record NZ_JBIMRA010000003.1, read on the forward strand.
ACCGCGATCTGAAGAAGATGGTTGCCGATCGCGAATTTCGTAACGATCTGTACTACCGGCTGAACGTCTTCCCGATCCATCTGCCGCCGCTGCGTGAGCGCCCGGAAGATATTCCGCTGCTGGTAAAAGCCTTCACCTTTAAAATTGCTCGTCGGATGGGACGCAATATCGACAGTATTCCTGCCGAGGCTCTGCGCACGCTGAGCTGTATGGAATGGCCGGGTAACGTGCGTGAGCTGGAAAACGTGGTAGAACGTGCGGTTCTGCTTACCCGGGGCAACGTGCTGCAACTGTCCCTTCCGGATATTGCCCCTTTGACGCCGTCCACGCCTCCGGTGGCAACCGAAGTCGCGCAGGACGGTGAAGATGAATACCAGTTGATTATGCGCGTACTGAAAGAAACCAACGGGGTGGTTGCCGGTCCCAAAGGCGCGGCACAAAGGCTGGGGTTGAAACGTACAACGTTACTCTCACGCATGAAGCGATTAGGCATTGATAAGGATGCACTGGTTTAGCCAGTGTGGCTATACTGGGTGATATCTCAACGAAAGGAGGCAGTATGGCGGTATCAGCACGTAATCAATTAACCGGTACGGTGAGCGCAGTCGCTACGGGCGCAGTGAATGATGAAGTTGAACTGACGCTGGCTGGCGGCGCAAAACTGGTCGCGATTGTAACCCATAGCAGCCAGCAGGCGCTGGGTCTGGCGAAAGGGAAAGAAGCAATTGCCCTGATTAAAGCGCCATGGGTGACGCTGGCAACTGAAGACTGTGGTCTGAAGTTCTCTGCCCGCAACCAGTTTGCTGGCAGTGTTTCCCAGGTCACAGAAGGCGCAGTCAACGCCACGGTACATATCAAAACTGACGCAGGCTTCGAGATTGTTGCCGTCGTCACCAACGAAAGTCAGCAAGAGATGAAACTGAGTCAGGGAAGCCGTGTTGTTGCGCTGATCAAAGCCTCAGCTATTCTGATTGCCACCAAAGCGTAGTCGCCATTCATCACCACATGGCTAAGTTGCCCGATGGCGCAATGCGCATCGGGCCTACGCGACAGATGCACTTATTCTCGTAGGCCAGATAAGGCGCAGCCGCCATCCGGCGCACAGCGACCTTATTTTTTCCGCTGGTACTTCTCGGGTAACTCCGGCACTGGACGTTTGTCATCAATCAGGTGACGTACGGTCAGAATCGGGTGACGCCAGAGCATTCTCGGCCCAGCCCAACGCATAATTTGCTTCATCTCTTCGCGTTTAGCAGGTTGATAACAGTGCACAGGACACTGTTTACAGGCCGGTTTTTCCTCACCAAATACGCACTTGTCGAGGCGCTTTTGCGCATAGGCAAATAACGCATCGTAATGCCCCGGCTCGCCTGAAGCCTGCGGGCACTGGCTCTCGTAGAGCGAAATCATTCTCTGGATCGTCATTTTTTCACGTGCAATGCGTTTGCCGGACATGATGCCTCCACAATTAAGTTGCATAAATAATACGCCTTAACAAAGCACAGAACTATTACCTGAAGGTGATACATCCTTAGCACCCTACGCAAATAAGAATTATTTTCATTTGTTTATGCCATGTGCTATATAACATAGCAAAGGCTATATTCGATGATAAATTAACCACTTTGTTGCGAGGGATACTATGCCGCATCTGCCCCATCTGAAGTCATTTCTCCTTGCCAGCGTGTTAACAGCGCTGACGCTGTCACCCGCCTGGGCGAAAGAAAAATTCAAAGTGGTGACCACCTTTACGGTGATTGCCGATATGGCAAGCAATGTAGCAGGTGACGCGGCGGACGTTAGTTCTATCACCAAACCGGGTGCTGAAATTCACGAATATCAACCAACCCCAGGCGATATTAAACGGGCGCAAGGCGCACAGCTTATTCTCTCCAACGGTCTAAACCTCGAACTATGGTTTTCCCGCTTCTACCAAAATTTGTCCGGCGTACCAGAAGTGATGGTCTCAAACGGCGTGCAGCCAATGGGCATCAGCGAAGGGCCGTACAACGGTAAACCAAACCCGCATGCCTGGATGTCAGCAGAGAACGCGCTGATCTACGTGGATAACATTCGCGATGCGCTGATCAAATATGATCCGGACAATGCCGCAACCTACCAGAATAATGCGCAGAATTATAAAGCGAAAATCCAGCAGACCCTGGCGCCACTGCATACAGAACTGGCAAAGCTCCCTGCTGATAAACGCTGGCTGGTCACCAGCGAAGGCGCATTCTCTTATTTAGCTCGTGATAACAATCTCAAGGAGCTGTATCTGTGGCCGATCAATGCCGATCAGCAGGGTACGCCCAAGCAGGTACGCAAGGTTATCGATGCGATCAGAGAGCATCATATCCCGACGGTATTTAGCGAAAGCACCGTGTCCGACAAACCAGCGCGTCAGGTTGCCCGTGAGTCTGGCGCACATTACGGCGGCGTGCTGTATGTCGATTCGCTCAGTGCAGCCGACGGTCCGGTACCGACCTATCTGGATTTACTGCGCGTCACCACGCAAACCATTGTTAACGGCATCAACAAGGGTCTGGAGAGCCAACCATGAGTCACTCTGCGATTACCGTAAATCAGGTTACGGTGACGTATCGCAACGGTCATACCGCATTGCGGGACGCCACTTTTCAGGTTCCGGGCGGCTCAATTGCCGCGCTGGTCGGCGTAAACGGTTCGGGAAAATCAACGCTTTTTAAAGCGCTGATGGGTTTTGTCCGCCTGGCGCAGGGGGAAATCTCAATTCTGCAACAGCCGGTAAATAAGGCGCTCAAACAGAATCTGATCGCCTATGTCCCCCAGTCAGAAGAGGTGGACTGGTCGTTTCCGGTACTGGTGGAAGATGTGGTGATGATGGGACGCTTTGGCCATATGGGCTGGCTGCGTCGACCAAAACAAATTGACCACGCCTGCGTAGATGCGGCGCTGGCGCGGGTTGATATGCTGGACTATCGCCATCGTCAGATAGGTGAACTGTCCGGTGGGCAGAAAAAGCGTGTTTTTCTGGCAAGGGCCATCGCACAGGACGGACAGGTTATTTTACTGGATGAACCCTTTACCGGCGTGGATGTAAAAACCGAGGCCCGGATCATCGACCTGCTGCGTGAACTGCGTAATGAGGGTCGAACCATGCTGGTCTCTACCCATAATTTGGGATCCGTCACCGAGTTTTGTGATTACACGGTGATGATTAAGGGCACGGTGCTGGCAAGTGGACCCACTGAAACCACCTTTACCCCCGAGAATCTCGAACTGGCATTCAGCGGTGTACTGCGTCACGTTGCGCTGAGCGGCGGTGAACAGCACGTAATTACCGATGATGAACGCCCGTTTATTTCGCGACGCACGGCAAACGAGGGGGAATAACCATGAACTGGCTAACGGAGCCGTTTGGCTACCAGTACATGCTCAACGCCATGTGGGTCTCGGCAATGGTCGGCGGCCTGTGTGCGTTTCTCTCCTGCTATCTGATGCTCAAAGGCTGGTCGCTGATTGGCGATGCGCTGTCGCACTCTATCGTGCCGGGCGTGGCAGGCGCTTATATGTTAGGGCTTCCCTTCGCGCTTGGCGCATTCCTTTCCGGCGGACTGGCGGCGGGCAGTATGCTGTTTCTTAATCAACGTTCGCGCCTGAAGGAAGATGCGATTATCGGACTGATTTTTTCGTCTTTTTTCGGTATCGGGCTGTTTATGGTGTCGCTCAATCCGATGTCGGTGAATATTCAGACCATTATTCTCGGCAACGTGCTGGCGATTGCGCCAGAAGATATTCTGCAACTGGCCATCATCGGGGTTATTTCGCTAACCATCCTGTTTTTGAAGTGGAAAGATCTGATGGTGGTTTTTTTTGATGAAAACCACGCGCGCTCTATCGGTCTGAATCCGGGCCGGTTGAAGCTGTTATTTTTTACGCTGCTCTCCGTTTCCACGGTCGCCGCGCTGCAAACCGTCGGCGCATTTCTGGTGATTTGCCTGGTGGTTACGCCCGGTGCAACGGCCTGGCTGCTGACCGATCGTTTTCCACGCCTGCTCACTATCGCCGTAGCTATTGGCAGCCTGACCAGCTTTTTCGGCGCCTGGCTGAGCTACTGGCTGGACGGTGCAACCGGCGGAATTATTGTCGTTCTGCAAACGCTGCTGTTCCTGCTGGCATTTGTCTTCGCGCCAAAACACGGTCTGCTGGCGAATCGCCGCCGCGCCCGTCTGGTGAACAAGGAGTCAGTATGATCTTAACAACGCTGCTGGAACCCTTTCAGTTTGGTTTTATGGTCAATGCGCTGGTCATCTCCACCATTGTCGCCGTGCCCTGCGCGCTGCTGTCTGTATTTTTAGTACTCAAAGGCTGGGCGCTGATGGGCGATGCAATGAGCCACGCGGTTTTCCCGGGAATTGTACTGGCGTGGATTGCGGGCATCCCACTGGCAATTGGCGCATTTATCGCCGGGCTGTTCTGTGCGGTGGCGACGGGTTATCTCGACGATAACAGCCGCATCAAACGCGATACCCTGATGGGAATCGTCTTTTCCGGCATGTTTGGCGCAGGGCTGGTGCTGTACGTCTCTATCCAGTCAGAGGTCCATCTCGATCATATTCTGTTCGGCGACATGCTGGGCGTATCGTTCAGCGACATCATACAAACCGCGGTTATTACGCTTGGGATAGCGCTTATTATTGGGCTTAAGTGGAAAGATCTGCTGCTGCATGCGTTCGACCCGCATCAGGCAAAGGCCAGTGGGCTTAACACTGCACTGCTACATTACGGCCTGCTGTGCATGATCGCCCTGACGATTGTCGCCACGCTAAAATCAGTAGGGATTATTTTGTCGATCTCCTTACTGATTGCGCCTGGCGCCATTGCGATTTTAATGACGCGGAAATTTTCCCACGCCTTGTGGCTGGCGGTGATTATGTCGGTCGTTACCTCGTTTATGGGCGTGTACCTGTCTTTTTTCATCGACAGTGCACCGGCCCCCACCATCGTCGTACTATTTTCACTACTGTTTGTGATGACCTTTATTTATTCCACCCTGCGCGACCGTCGTTTAGAACGGCGACGCCAGCAATACGACCTCTAACGGAGTGGGCAGTGATATGCCCACTATCGTTATTAGAATACGTAATGACAATATTCCCAGCGTCCTGAACAAATGCCCCGTTCTGAAACCATGCCATATTTACCAGCGCTATTTAATAATCAGATAGTCACTATCACATTAGATAAAAATACAGGTAAATTTTATGAGCAAGATGAGCATGTCAGAAATCTATTCTGAACCAGAGGCCTATGGCTTACCACGCAAAGGTATAACACTTAATAATAAGGAAGCTGCGTTGGTGGTAGTCGATCCACAGATCGATTTTTTAAGCCCTCAGGGTATTGGCTGGGAGGTTTTTAAAGACAGCATTATTGAAAATAATACTGTAGAAAATCTCGAGACGTTGTTCAAAATGGCAAAAGAAGCACAAATGCCTGTTTTTATTTCTCCACATTATTACTTTCCGCACGACCATAAATGGCAATCTACCGCTCCGGGAGAAACATTTATGCACGGCACTGGAATGTTCAGTCGTAAAGGTCCACTGACGATGGAGAATTTTGAAAATTCCGGCGCAGACTTTTTACCGCAGTTTAAGCCATATATTTATGATGGCGAAACGGTCATTGCCTCACCGCATAAGATTTTCGGACCAGAAACCAACGACCTGGTACTGCAATTAAGAAAACGCGGTGTCTCACAGGTCATTCTCGCCGGTATGGCTGCCAATCTGTGTATTGAATCCCATATGCGTGAATTGATTGAGCAAGGTTTTGAAGTTGTCGTCGTTAAAGATGCGACAGCGGGTCCGCGCATTCCGGAAGGTGACGGTTATCTCGCCGCTCTAACCAACTACCGCATCATTGCCAATGATTTATGGGACACCGACACCACGGTTGAAAAGGTAAAGGCAGCAGCTAAGTAATAGCTATGAGTACGGTTACCGAGGGTAATTGTATGTACAACATCGCTCATCCATTAGCCATCAAAATAAATTTCATTAAGCGCGGAACTTTTCCATGAATCTTAAGTTAAAGGTTATTTCGGCATGTATTTTACTTTCCATGTCTGTTTCAGCTACTCAGGTATTGGCCGCTGCCAGTACAAATGAGACAACTTACTTAGTTAACCGTGGTGATCCACAATTAAAGGTCAACGGCAAATATATCGATCAGATCATTGCCGAGGTAATGGCGAAAAATAATCTGCCGGGTTTATCCATGGCGATTGTTCAGGCGCCTTATATTCCGCGCTCAGCGGGATACGGTCTGGCAACGGCTGCCAATGATGAGCTTGCTTCCACCAAAACCATGTGGGGAATTGGCCCTATCACGCAGGCTTTTACTGCAGTCGCAGTAATGCAACTGGTAGAGCAAGGTAAATTGGATCTTAATACTCCTGTGAGTGTTTATTTGCCTGGCCTGCCGGAAAACTGGCATAACATTACGATTCTGGAATTAATGCAGCACTCATCCGGGATCCCTGATTTCAGATCTTTCGGCTATAAACAAGAGCAAAAATATACACCTGCGCAGCTGGTGGATCTTGTTAAAGATAAACCGCTCGAATTTAAAAATGGCACGGACATCAACTCCAGCGCAACTGACTTTATCCTGTTAGGAATGGCTATCGAGAAAGTCAGCGGAATGAGTTACGTAGACTTCGTCAACAAATACCAAATTGCGCCGTTAGGTCTGCAAAGCACCATGTTCGCAAAAGACATGCCAACGAAAGCATTCCTTGATCGCCCGACGCCTGATAAGCAACATAATCAGCATTCGAAATTTAAGTCAGAAATTGACTGGATCAACCCTGTTGAGCCTGCAACAGGTTACGTCGCAGCGGGTGACAAACTGGCGCCTGTCAGCGCGATCGCCACTGATAATCTGTTCGCCTACGGTGGTCTGTGGTCGTCAGCGGAAGACATCAGTAAGTGGGATATCGGTCTTGCCGGCAGCACGCTGGTTAAAGACAAAAAGCTGCGCGACATTATCTATAGCCCGGCAAAACTGAAAAATGGCAAAGTCGTGCCTGCCATGGCCGGCTGGGAATTTACCCGCCATCCTGGTTTTCTGGAAATCAAAGGAACCACAGGTGGCTTTAGTGCCTATCTGAGCCGCTTTACCGCCGGTGATGAACTGGTTTGCGTGACAATGCTGACCAACAAAGAAGGCGTAGACATGACTCAGGTGGCTCGTGATATCGCTGAAGCCTATAAAATCGGGCTGGGTTCTGGGTTAAATTCAGAGAAGATCAAAAACCAGGAAAGTAAATTCTCTGTCGATGAGACGGTCTCCCGTCTGAAAGCCATTCTGAAAAGCGAAGGCGTTCCGGTATTCACTGAAATTGATCACGAGAAAAATGCCGAGGGCGCGGGAATGAACCTGAGGCCAACGAAAGTCCTGGTATTTGGTAACCCTAAAGTCGGCACAAAACTGATGCAGGATAAACAGGGTGTCGCGCTGGATCTGCCGTTACGTGTCTCCGTATGGCAGGATAAGATCGGGCGAGTTTGGGTCGGTTATGAAAACCTGGATGACGTAGCAAAAACCTACGATCTTCAGGACAAGCAGACCATTGATAAGATTGACAACTTTATGACTAAGCTGGTCAGTCGGGCTGTTGATGCTTATATCCAGTAACGGGATTTAGCACTCCCAGCCTTCTCATGCTGCGGGACCGTTAAAGCTCCCGCAGCGTGTCAGCGCCAGCTTAATAGCGGGCTAAACGCCTCACGTCCCACCAGGGCACGAAGCGCAGGCAGATGACAGTTACGCGCCAGAAGCGGAGGTACGGCAAAAATAATGTCGCCGGAGAGCATCACATTCTCAAGTTGTCCCCACAGGTACCAGCCAGTTTCAACGCCACTGTCCGGGACGCGTAAATGCAAATGCCATCCCTCCTGCGGCTCATCAGCAATCCCCAGCCATTGGCTAAATCGGGGGATTTCAGGCACAACCTGAGTCACTAACGAACACACACCAACCTGGTTTGCCGGTATATACAACGTTAGCGCTCCCAAAGTAATACGTACCGCCGCCAGATTAGTGGGAGCCGTCATAACCGCTGGTCTCCTGATAACGCTCAAAGACCAGATTCAGATCGAGCAGCGTGTACCAGGTTTCCATCACGTTAACCACCCCCACAGCGATGCTTTGTAACGCCGGGGGCAACGAATCTCCTGGCAAATGAATCTGGCTTTCGGCGACTTCCAACACATCAATCAGTTTATCTATCAGGATCCCACTTTGCATTTTCTCGGCGCATCCAATCAAAATAGTGCGCTTACCTGCCGAATTGACGGTAGGTTTATCGATCAGGCTGTCCAGTCTCATTACCGATTCCACCCGTCCACGATAGTTGATGACCCCTTCAAGCATTGGCGCGCAACAGGGAACCCAGGAGATCGGGCGCTCTGCAAGGATCTCTTTAATTTGCGCCCCATAGAAGGCAAAATTTTTACCCGCCAGTTGAAATAACACCAGCGTACGCTGGGGTTCATCAACGTTTTCACACTCCGGCTTTTCACCATGGTTCAGCGCAAGAATCTGCTCCAGCTGTTGGCTCATATTGACTCCTTTTACTCGGCAATGCAGAAAGTGTTACGGCCATTTTGTTTCGCGGCATACAGCGCCTGATCGGCGCGTTCGCGTAGCGTTTCAATCCGATCGCCAAACTGCCACTGGGCAATACCCGCGCTGAAGGTACTGTGAAAACTGGCGTCGTTAACGGAAAATGTGACCTGCTCGTAATCCCTACGCAATCGTTCGACCACGCGCGCGGCCTTGTCACTGCTGGTGTTGGGCATAATGATGACAAACTCTTCACCACCATAACGGCCAACGATATCGGTGCTGCGTAAGCGATGGGAGAACAACTGCGAAATACCGACAATTACCTGGTCACCGACCGCATGACCGTAGGTATCGTTAATACTTTTAAAGCGATCCAGGTCCACCATCACCATACAAAACGGGTTGCCGCTGTAGTTCGACTCGGCAATCGCGCTTTTGAGAAAATGGGTGGTCGTTGAGTGGTTATATAACCCGCTCAGACTGTCCTGCGACATGCGGGCACGCAGGACGCGCATTCTTTCCGCGCGAATCGATACGGCGCGGATCAGCTCCTCAGGGTCGCTCTGTTTGAGGATAAAATCCTCCGCGCCGATGCTCATTGCTCCCAACTGCGCATGCTTGTTGGTCTCGCTGGAGAGATAGGCGATAGGCAGGCCAATATGCTGCGGTATTTGGCGAATCAGTTTTGTCAGTTCCTCACCGCTGAACTCCGGCATGTGATAATCCATCAACACCAAATCGATCGGCTGCGCATTGAGTACATGCAGTAGATAGTGAGGTTTTTCCAGCACATGCACTTCCATGCCCGCCAAGCGCAGCATCTCCGCGTTGTATTCAGCCACCGCCGGTTCGTCATCGATCAACAATACCTGGTAAGGCTTTTTCAGCGACGGTTGAGTCAGGCGATGAAGTTCCTGGACTAAATCGGTTATAGACGCAGGTTTTACGTAGTAGCCATCGCAGCCAGATTTGATGGCGTTGACGCGGGCATTGAAATCGCTATGACACGAGAGGAACAGCACAGGGAAAGGTTTGCCCACTTTTTGTTTCAAATCCGACATTGCCAGCGGTCCACCGTAGGCGTTGTCCGGAAAGCTAACATCCATAATCACCACGGCAGGCGGTTGCGACAATACGGCCTGAGTGAAATCCTGCGTGTTCGCGAACGCATGGCAGGTAAAACCAAAACAGCGCAGTTGGGTCGCGAGAAGCTCGACCTGGTCAATATCATCATCACACAGGTAGATAGGCTTACTGGCCCGCCGAACATATCCCTCTTCCGGGCGCTGCGCGGTGATCGGTAATGTGAACTCCGTATCGCTGATACGATGTTCAAGATTGAGCTGCTCCTGTGTCAGGGTGTACAACCACCTGATGATTCGCCGCAGCTCATCGTAATGCAATGTGCTTTGCTCTGTTTCCGGTTCTGTTAGTAAACGCTCACCTTCTGCTGAGGCATTCGCCAGCGGGCTAAAGCCAAAGGACCCTGCCGAACCGTGAATACTGTGCAGCAGGATATGTAGCTGTTTGCGACAGGCTTCGCTAGGCTCTGCGACCAGTTGAACGAGTAATCTTTCCGCTTGTGCCAGCATGTCGGGAATTCGGCGTAGAAACCCCTGCCGCAAACGCGCTATTTTTTCCTGCGCTGCCGCCATCGCTATATGCTTATTTTCTTGTTTCATCAAACACGTAGGCTTATTCAGTTAATCGCAGATGGTTGCAGTAGCGCATTGACAGCAGCCCCCAGATTTTCCGCGAGGTTTTCATCTTTTTTCACCCAACGGTCGTACAGAGCGTCGCTGCCCGTTACTTCATTGGCACTCAGTAAAATAAAAGGCTTAGCCCAATCCTGAGCGCGTAACAGCGCCAGCAAATCCAAACCACTGATCTCTGGCATATGCAGATCGCTAATCACCAGGTCGATGTTGTTATCCGAGTCCAGGCACGCCAGGGCGGAAATCGCGCTTTCCACAATCACCACATCGTAGCCGTCCATTTGCAAAAATATGGATGCCAGTTCAGCCGCAAAAAGATCATCATCAACTAATAAAATTCGCATTTTCTCTCTCGATTTTGCGCCATCAGCACAAAAGCATTTTTAATGTTTTTATCAAACTGTCCTGCTCGAAATCGCCCTTGGCGATGTAGGCATCCGCCCCCACCTGAATCCCCCGTCGCCGGTCCTCTTCCTTCGCGCGGGACGTCACGATGATGATTGGCGTATGCTGGTAGTTTTTCTCCCCACGCAACGATTTGGTGAAGGTGAAACCATCCATAAACGGCATTTCGACATCCGTCAGTACGGCATCAAACTGGGTCAGTTTCGCTTTTTGCAGCCCCGACAGCCCGTCTTCTGCCAGAGTCACCTGATAGCCGTGCGCTTCCAGCACGTTCTTTTCTATCTCACGGGTATTCAGTGAGTCATCGACCACCAACACATGCCAGGCATCATGCGTTACGCTCGTGGCGGGCGCTGGTGTACTGGTTTGCCGTGATTGTTGCGCCATCGCCATCAGCGCGGGAACGTGCAGGATGCTGACCAGTTGGTTATCCGGTGTTTGTACCATCCCGGAGACCAGCGACTGCTGTTGCATATGCTTCGGTAACGGTTTGATCATCATCTTGCGTTCATCGAGGAGCTTATCCACTTGCAGCGCCATTTTGCTGTACTGGTTCTGCACCACGATTAATCGCTGTCCGGGCGTTGAAAAGCTGCTCTGGCGTTCATGAATGCCCAGTAAGCTACCTACGCAAACCACCGGGATAAACTCGTTATGCAAGATAATTGCAGGACGTCCGGCGATATCGCTGATCCCCTGTGGCGTGCATTCCACCACCTCAACCACATACTGCGCAGCCAGTCCAAAAAGGTGCCCCTGCTCTTCAAATTGCAAAATCCGCATCATGGTTAACGAAACAGGCAACCGCAGGTTAAAGCTGGTTCCGACTCCCGGACGGCTATAAACCTGCAAATCGCCTTGCAGGTCGGTCACCACCGTTTTGCGCACCACATCAAGACCAACACCGCGACCAGAAAGCTCGGAGACTATCTTGCTGGTCGAAAAGCCGGGATGAAAAATCAGCTCATTACATTCTTGCTCGGAGAGCTGCCCGACCATTGAAGCGGGAACAAGACCTTTACTGACCGCCTTCGCGCTGATGGCCTCATAGTTCAGACCACGGCCATCATCTTCGATACGCAGTAGTATCCCGCTGCCGTCCTGCTGAGTAGTGATGGTAATCGTGCCGCGAGTGGATTTACCGAGCGCCAGACGTTCGTCGATCTCACCAATCCCGTGATCGACGGCATTACGCAGTAGATGCGTCAGCGACTCCGAAAGCCGATCAATGAGCTGGCGGTCGATTTCCACTTCTCCGCCAACAAAGCGGCACACCACCTGCTTGTTCAGTGTGGAAGCCAGTTCGCTGACCTGCAGCGAAATGGGTTCAAACAATGTTGAAAGTGGCAGCATACGGATCCGCGCCGCCACATCGTATAGTTCAAACATCTGCAAATGCTGGAGCTGAACGCTTTCTTTTAGCTGGGCGCTAAAGTCATGGATCTGCTGGCGAAGCTGTTCAGCGCTTAATCCCGGTAACCGTGGTACCAGTTGACTCAGGTTTTGTATCTGCTGTTCCAGGCGATCATGTCCGGCGAGCACCTCCCCCAGAATGTCGATCAGTCCATCGAGCTTGTTCAGCTTTACCCGAACGAAATCCGCCTGCTTAATACCGGCATCCATGCTGGCTGGCGTCGCGGGCGCAGGGACTACCGGTTTTTCTGTTGCCCCGGCAGTTTCGACAGCCAGCGTGATATCCTCTCCCCGACTGGCGCGGGCAAGGCGTTCGCACAGCCCGGCATCCGCCGGTGGCAACTGATTATCCCCTTCGCTGACAGAAAGCTGGGTAAGCTGACCAGAAAGATACTCCACAGACTCATGAATCAGATTGCCCAGCGCCCTGTCCGGCGTCAGTTTGTTATCACGCAGTTCACTCAATACATCTTCAAGATGATGCGTGACATCGGCAATACTTTGCAGCTTCAGCATCCGCGCGCCCCCTTTCAGGGTATGCGCAGCGCGAAACATCTCACCTATCCAGGCGTCGGTATGTTCATCAGCGGAGAGGAGAAACGCCCCTTCGCTGATCGTCTGCAAATGACCTCTCCCTTCATCAATAAAGCGCAGAACGAATTTTTTCAGATCGATAGCCATAATCGCTCTTATTAGCCACTTTGGTGGGCGAATTGCGCCAGTTGATGTTCACACAAGAAACGAAACGTATTGCCTGGAAATACCATTGGCAAACGCAGACGACAAACCGAGGAAGGATTGTTTATCTCGTCGTTCAGTAACTGCATCACCACACGATAAGTCCGTTGAGCAGGCTGGTATAACTCGCTTTGCCGGTACATTTCAGCCAGATAATAGTGCGCAGGCCAGTAGCCGGGTTCCTGATAAACCACCTGTTTGAACCAGGCGATGGCCTGCTGGGTCTGGTGTTGCCACATCATCGCCAGTCCGAGCAGCATTTTGGCCTCTGCCGACCACTCATCCTGGGCGAGGATCTGCTGTGCGTTTCCGGCTGTTTGAGAAAACTCACGCTGTTCGAGGGCAATAACGCCCTGGATCAAAAGCGCATCCTGATTACGGGGATCGTCACGTAATACACAGGCGATACACTTTTCAGCTTCAGAAAAACATTTTTCATCGAGGCTGGCGCGTGCTTTCTTCAGCCAGTCATTACTCTGCTGCGCCGTGGGCACCAGAGGAACCTGTTCAACCACCGCTCTCGACTGCGGAATGCGCACCGCAACTCTGGGGACAGGCACAACCCTTGCCGCTTCACGATGATGGCAAAAATAGAAAATCCCCTCTTCCTGCTCCAGCTTCAGAATGTCGAAATTGTTAGCCAGCGTTTCCGCATTGCCAAAAAATAAGGCTCCCTGTGGTTGCAACATCTTCAGCAAATTACCGTGCAGCTCGCGACGCGTTGGCGTATCAAAATAGATGGACACATTGCGCAGCAAAATGATGTCCACTTCCGGCAGTAACTGTTCTTTTATAATGTTGGTGCGATGGAAGGAGACCTTCTCACGGATCTCATCATGCAGTCGGTAGAGGTTTCCCGAGCGGGTAAAATAGCGTTGCTGAATACTCGGGTCGACGCCACGAAACGAGTAGCTTGAATAGCAGGCGTTGCGGGCTTTTGCCAGGATTGCCGGGTCAATATCACAGCCGTAAATTTCAATGCGCTGGGCCATTCCGCCGAGGTATTTCTCATGCAGCTTGATCGCCAACGAGTAGGCTTCCTCTCCGGAAGAGCATCCGGCACTCAGAATTCGCACCGGGCCGCTGCGCTGTTGCAACAGACGCGGGATCCATTTATCGCAGATTAAATCCAGCGTATCGCTTTCACGGAAAAAATAGGTTTCGTTAATCGTAATCAGCGTGATGAAACTATCAAACTCATTCTGCGAGCTACGCAGTTGTTCATAGTATTCATAGTAATCATTGATTTTTCGCTCGGCCATTCGCCGACCCAGCGCCGTTTTCAGCAATGCTTCCATGGCGTTATCGAAGTGCAAACCGACCCGTTCTTTGATCAGGCGCGCATAGTCAGGAAGATTAGGGATCATGGCAATTTACTCTCAACATGCCCGTGGCAAGCCATCGAAAGCAGTACTGCAGCAAGACCATCCAGAGGGATCGTGCGGTGTATCAGTTGCTTGTCGATCGCGTTCTTATTCATACCGAATACCACCGAACTTTCTTCGTCCTGCGCCAGCGTTGTTCCGCCACGGCGGACAATAAGCTCAATGCCGCGGCAGCCATCGCTGCCCATGCCGGTCATAATCAGTCCGACGGCTTTTTCGCGAAACACCTCAGCCACTGACTCCAGCAACAGGTTGCAACTGGGATGGTAAACGTCGCTTTCCTGTCGTGGGATCGCCGCTAAACGCTGGTTGCTTTTGACGATCAGGTGCTGCTCCGGCGGCAATATATACACATACCCCGCTTCCACCCGATCGTCCTCCTGCGCCAGTCGCACCTTCAGATCGGTCACGCTATCCAGCCAATGCACCATATTTTTCGCGAAGCCATCGGCAATATGTTGGGCAATAAGTACCGGGCACGGGAACGTACCGGGCAGCTTCTGTAACAGTTTACTGAGCGCCTGCGGCCCGCCCGTCGAGCAGGCAATCGCCAGCACAAAAGGCCAGTCCTGTGGCGTTTTTACAACGTCTATCATCGGTCGTGCAGTGGGGATTACCGGTTCGCCTGGATAGCGTAATCCCTTGATATGTCGAATGACTTTCACACCGACCAATAATTCTACTTTACGATGCAAAGCATCCGTTGAGAGTGGTGAATCACTGCTATGGTGCAACACCGCCAACGCACCACGGGAAATGTAGTCATCATCCCATTGATTCTCTGGACAAAATCTCATGACAAGGATCGGGATTGCGCTGGTTGCCATGATCGTTTCCACGATTTCGACGTTATCGGCGCTCGAGATATCCAGCGTCAGAATCAGCAGGTCAGGCATCAGCTGTTGCAACAGTCGGATCGCCTGCCTGCGATGGGCTGCTTGCCCCACCACCTTAATGTGCGGGTGATCCTCCAGTTGCCTGACCAGCTCATTACGCGATGCGCTGCCCAGGTCGAGGATCAGCACCCGAATGTTGCTGCTATTCATGCATCTGTTTCCGTCAGTGTGAATGAGGACGAAGCCTCTTTCAGCGCTTTCGACAGTTGTGTCATATCCTGACTGACAACCAGAATGTCTTTGATAGATTGCGAGGTATAGTTACTGGCAACAACGATCTCACGTAGCGCCATGACCACCTGATTACTCGCCGTTTTCTGTTGCTGTGTTGAAAGCGATATTTGCAGCGCCGCCGTCGAGGTTTGCTCGGCCGTAACAACGATATCGTTCAGATGTTCGGCGCTGACTTTACAGGCTATTGCGCCCGCTTTAATGCTCTCGCCGCCTTTTTCCGCGTTCAGCACCAGACGATTAATCGCGTTTTGGATCTCGCTGATCTTATTTTCAATTTCAACCGTCGATTCCGTCACCGAATCCGCCAGACGGCGGATTTCAGCCGCCACAACCGAGAAACGCTTACCGGCTTCCCCGGCGCTGGCAGCTTCGAGCGCTGCGTTAAAGGCGATAAGTTTCGTCTGATCCGCGACGCTGTTAATGATCACCATCACGCGACTGATTTCCGTCGACTTATTACCAAGCATCATGATTTCACGCATATTTTGCTGATTGTCGGTATCAATATCCGTCATACGCATCAGCAATTGCGACATCGACTCGGAGCCTTTATTGCAATCCTCGAGCGTCTGGTTGGCAATATCCACAACCGCCCGTGAGTGTTCGGCTATCTGTGTCGATGAGGCAGACAGCTCTTCCATGGTGGAGGTAATTTCAGCCACTGAAGATGAGGTTTCCACGCTGGTTGATGCCTGCCCATCGACCGCTTCGGTAATATGCAAAGATGCCTGATGTACCGAATTTGCATGAGAAACCATACCGCCTACCAACGAGTGCAGACGCTGACGCATCATCTCCACCGCACTCAGCAGTTCGCCGATCTCATCGTGGTGATCGACCTGAACATCCACCGTTAAGTCGCCTTCGGCAATGGTTTGTGCAATCCCCAGGACACGGTTTAAGCGCCGGGAAATCAGGAAACGGCTGGCCACAGCAATCAGCAGTAAAATGATGGGCAGCAGCAGCGCGGTAAACAGCAGCAGACCGTTACGCACCAGATTGCTGCTCTTGGCGACATCATCAACATAGTTGGTGGTGGCGATTATCCAGTTTATCCCTTCAACGTATTCATAAACGGCAACTTTGGTCTTCGGCAATGCGCCATAACCGCTCACCCAGTTGTAGTAAGTGATGCCATTCTTGTGTTCGAGCATGTCGGCAAACAGCTTAAAACCATTGGCATCGGTAATATTAATTGCCTGCTGGTTGCTCAACGAGGGGTGGACCAACATACGACCAGGTTCAAATCCGGCATCCAGCACATAGGCGTAGCCATCTTTACCAATATGCACATTCAACAAACGCTGAATGATCGGTTGCAAACTCTGTTTGACGTCGAAACCCACCGCGACGGCCCCCACGACCTGACCATATTTGTCGGCAATCGGTTCGTAGTGACTAATAAACTGTTTACCGAACAGTGTGACCACACCGGAAAAGGGTTTATTTTTCAAAAGCAGCGGCAACGCAGGATTATCATGCCCTAGCGCTGTTGCTGTTGCTGTATTGCCTGAACTCGCCAGTAACGTACTGCTGACACGTACAAATTGCTCGCCTTGCAGAATAAACGTACTGGCAAATACGCTGGTTAATTCGGTGAAGTGCGCGTTGGTGTTCGGGTTGCTCAGCACCGCTTTTAATTCAGTAGAGTCCATATAACGCAGCGGTTTATTGGCAACGTTTTGATAATTATTAATATAAACATTGCTGTAATGTTCCGCATCACGAGTCACACGCTGAAACTCGTTAGAAATACTGTTGTGGAATATCCGCGTGTTGGTTTTAATCATCTCCAGCGCATTGACCTGCAATTCTCTGGAAAGATACGACGATAATATAAAAGAGGCGCCAATCAGCAACGTTGCGATACAAACAACCAAAATCATACCGAGCTTCATCGCCACACCGGGATGGATGTTGTGCAGCCAGGACAATAGTCGAGCGCGCGGTCCCTCACTGGTGGTATTCGCCGTTCGATTTTTTACTTTAATAATGTCACTCATGATTTTTATTCTCTACCTGAGAAGAAATTACTCTTTTTTTGGTCATCAGGAGCTAGCGCCCTGTGATTCGAGCGTGAACAGCGGCGTAGGTTTGCCAATGTGATATCCCTGTAACCAGCCCACATTCATTTTTTCCAGACAGGCCTGAATAGTGGCGTTCTCGACAAATTCAGCGACCACCTGCATTTTTTTCATTTCAGCAACGCGGCAGAATGACTCAACGATGTAGTAACTAATTTCACTTTCGGTGATCCGTCGAATAAACGAGCCATCTATTTTCAGGATATCTGCTTCGATATTCATCAAGCGCGCATGACTCGCAAACCCGGTGCCAAAGTCATCAATTGCCACCCGACATCCCAGCTGACGTATTAAACGTAGCGTTTCCACGGTTTGTTCTTTGTCTGATAACGTATCTGCTTCCGTTATTTCAAAAATAATCCGCTGTGGCTCCACCGCGTAGTCGTGCAGGAGTTGGGTGATCTTCATGACAATATTTGAACGACACACCGTCACCGGTGCCAGGTTAATAGAAAAACAATGCTGCGGGTGGTTACGCATAAATTTGAGGGTATTTTCGATAACCCAGAGATCGATATCCGGTGCCAGCCCCGCATCATGAGCAACCGGCAGGAAACTGTTCGGTGGAATAAATTCTCCCCGTTCGTTAAGCATACGGATCAATATTTCATGATACGGCGCTTCACCGTGGGTACTAACTATTGGCTGTGCCATCAGGACAAACGCATTGTTATCCAGCGCATTTTGCAGCGCAGTGCGAATTTCCGTTTTATCAACAATGTGGTTGCCAAGGATCCGGCTATGCTGCGCCTCAAGGTTTTCCGGCCTGCCGTTGGTGAGTGATAAACCCGCCACCATGCCCAGTTTCCCCACCAGCTGATAAATGTCATCACTTAGATCGTTAATCAGGCAATAGCCCAAACCACTGCGAAAACCCAACCGATGGTTGTTGTAAAAGAGACGAAAACTGTTGGCGGCCTGATACAGATCGCATAGCCGCTCCCAGGTGCCATTTTCCAGCCGAATGAGCAGATCATAACCCGCGTGGTAATAGACTTTCTCGCTTTTCACCAGATGTCTGCGCAAATGCTCAGCAAGGATCTTCTGGTAGCGGGCGCGGAAATGAAAACCATAACGACGCGAAAAAAGCTCCAGCTCGGGGATCTGTATCAGACATACAGTCGCGCGTTCAGTGGTAAATAGCTCCGTCTTCAGCGCCCGTAAATTTGCCATGCCTGTCATCGGGTCAGTCAGCCCCAGCAGCAGCGCCTGGTTAAAGCGCTGACGGGTAAATTTTGCCAGTACCCCCATGATCACAATGGTGAGTGAAAAGACAAAGATCAACGTCGAAACCAGCGCCTGATGCAGCATGAAGTTAACATCGCTGGCGATATAGCTGTCGTTATGTTTGCCTAAGATGATTAATACGATCGTCCACACCAGCATTGTGAACAAGTGGCCAATCTTGATTGCTCCCCACAACATCAACGGAAATAACAGGATCAGGCTATAGATAGAGAAAAAAACATCCAAATTATCCGGTGATGTTAAGAAGAACATCAGAAAAAACAGCAAGATGCACCATGATATAACGCCGTAGACGCCGATATTGCCTTTACACTGTTCAGCAATGGCCCGCAGAAAGGTCAGCAGGAAAGACGGTCGACGAATGATGCGGTAAATCTTGTAAAATAAAGGGATCCCCGTCAAGCAACCGTTGATGATCCCCTGAATACGTACCAGCATGCCCAGACTCAACGCCGGAATGTTATCCACATCGGGGCGTTGTCCGTGGGCGACAAACATTGCAAAGAGTTTGCTGAACACCAGATACAGCAGGACGTTGTAGCCACAAAGCCAGAGCAGACGATTAAAGCTAATTTTGATGCGACCAAAGCTAACGCAGCTGCGTCTGCCGGTGAATTTGCGGTACGCGGCATAACTTAAGGTCGACGCGATGATCAGGCACAACGCATCTACCCGTTCATTTTGCGGACCGACCACAAACATGACCGTCAGGAACAGAAGAAACCCCGGCAACACCCGAAAACCGAACAAGACCAATGCGGCAGAAAATACGGCTAGCTTGAGATCGTAAACTGTTAAAATAGTATTATTGAGAATGCTATAACCGTTAAGATATTGTGCCAGCGGGTAAAAAAGGCCAGGTAAGACAAGTGGCAGGCACCATTCCCGAATGTTTTTTATCGTGTTTGAATTTATTATTGCGTCCAAATCAATTTATCCGCTATGCACTATACCAATAGGACTTTAATCCAGACTCGAATGTCACAAACAAATCCTTTTGGGTCAGCCGATGAACCATAGCAAAATTGTCAACATTGACCGCGCACTGAGAAAATAAAATAAGGTTCTATAATGAAGAGAGCATGTTATTCATATCAAATCAGGAAATAAATACCCATTTATAGACAAAAATGGACATCCGGTGGGGATGAAATCACTAAAATGCCTGTCAAAAAAACTGCTAATTCATTGATGTTTAGTAAAAAACAAAAAATCCTTTGTCAGTTTCCCAACACCTCCAACCAGTGCGTATAAAAAATCTTCTCAAGCACCATGAATGTCAACATTAATATCCTGAAAGGGGCATTCAGAAAATGTATTTTTATGTACACTTTTGCCTATTGACGAAAAGGGCAGCGTTATCTATATTCGCATACCGTTATTTTTGTCATTACTCACCATGGTTCAATGTTAGTTATTTGTTACGTCATTAAGTTTCACATCTTTCATCTACTTATTTGCAACAATAATATTCCATCAAGTAATAACAGAAATTAATTTTAGTATCGAATAATCTTTTCAGGAATTAACATAATCCGTGGCAAAGTCTCTGTTTTCCCTTAAAGCAATAAAAGGGTGGCAACATTCAATCACTGGCAAAATAACGCAATTCTTGCTGGCGGGTATCGTTATTGCGTTTAGTGCTGGCGCGTTTACCAACTGGAGCCTGATAGATAACTTTTCTTATCAGCAGTGGGTACAGCGGGCTGAAGCGAATGCACAGATTATGACCTACATCATCCGCAACGTGTATACCACCGTTTCGGTCGAAACCAGCGACGCAGGGCAGATATCCCGCATTGTCTCCGACAGACAGATTGGTGACACCGACTCTATTATGCAAACCGGTTATAACCCGGTTGACGTTCTGGCACTGGCTTCAGTACAGACCCATAGCCCCACCTGGTTGTTTCTGTATACGCCGGAGAAAGGGTTTGTTGGCATCAACAACAAGTCAGAAGAGGGTGAAGGGATCATCTCTTTCCCCGGTCGTCTGCCGCGCGATGTGCTGGGTAACTACTATGTTGGCTTCGCCCAAATTAATGGCGAAGAGTGCTTTATCAGCGCCGTTCCTATTTTGACGCCTTCAGGTGAGATCCTCGGTAGCCTGATTAGCAGCATTGGAAAAAAAAGCGATCTCTACGCCACCTACGATGCGATGCTGAAAAAAAGCAGTATCATTTTTGTTCTGATTTTGCTGGTAACGCTGGCACTGGTCACGATGTTTATGCGCCGTTTATTCCGTCCGGTTCCGCTGCTGATTAACTCCCTTACCCGCATCGCCCATGAAGAGACGGACTGTATAACGCCCTATCTTGATCAGGACGATGAGATTGGACATCTGGCCGGGGCGATTGAAAAATTGCGCGTCGCCATGAAAGAACGCGGCTATCTGCAACGAATGCATGAAATGTCGCAAAAGATGGAGCATATGGCCCATCATGATTCACTGACCGGATTGCCCAACCGCGTTTCGTTTGGCCAGGCGTTAGATAAACGCGTCAGTGAAATCCATCAGGACGAAAAACCATTTAACCTGCTGTTGATTGACCTCGACAACTTCAAACCAGTAAACGACACCTTTGGTCATAAAGCGGGCGATGAGCTGTTAATCAGCGTTGCCCAGCGCCTGCGCAGCTCTTGCTGGGACCTAACGATATCGCAGCGCGTCTGGGCGGTGATGAATTCGCCATTCTGCAACATGTCAGCGATAACGCCATCAAAGAAGCGAATCGGCTGGCGAAGCGGATTATTCGTGCGCTGAGCACCCCGTTTACCTGGAGTACGCATACTTTTTCCATCAGCTGCAGTATCGGTATCACCACCGCGCCGTATCAGGGCAATAATACCTCGACGTTGATGATCAATGCCGACCTTGCCATGTACGCCTCAAAACATCATGGCCGGGGTTGCTTCCATTTCTTCGAAGACGGCATGGTGATGAAGCATACCCACAGCCTGTTTATTAATCAGGAAATCATCGATGGTATTGATAACAAGGAATTCGAGCTTCATTACCAGCCAATCATCAATCTGGAAGATGAAAGCGTATATGGCTACGAATCGCTGATACGCTGGAATCATCCCACCAAGGGTCTGATTTACCCTGATTATTTTATCAACATCGCCGAGAACTCCGGTCTGATTGTCCGTTTGGGCGAATGGATTATTCGTCAGTCCTGTGAAGCCGCTGCCAAATGGCCGGAGCGTATCAGGGTAGCCGTCAATATATCGGCCTACCAACTGCACAGCCCAGGACTGGTTGACGTTATCAAAGATGCGTTACGCATCAGTCAACTTTCAGCCGAACGTCTTGAAATAGAAATTACCGAATCCGAAAAGCTGGATAAGTCGATTGCCTTGCCCGTGCTGCAAGAGATCCGCTCACTGGGCATTGAAATCGCGATGGATGATTTAGGCACCGGCTACGCGGCGCTGGATTATCTGCTGATCTATCCTTTCACTCGCATCAAGATTGCGCGCACGCTGGTCGATAAGCTCCAGCAAGATAATGCCAGTCAGTATTTGATTGTGATGCTGATTCAGTTTGCCCATAAGTACAATATGTCGGTCACCGCTGAAGGGGTAGAAACCGCGCAGCAGCGTGACATTCTGCGCGACATTGAGTGCCAGAATGTTCAGGGCTATTTCTTTAGCTATCCGCTGCGCGAGCGTGAAGTGCTTTCCGCATTTGCCAAAGAGGTCATTGAAGAAGGACTGTGCAATGTCTGACTTCTTTCGCCAGGTAAAGCGCATGCTGACGATTTTTGCCCTGTTAATAGTTTCAGCAACGCCATGCTTAGCAGGCTCAGCCCTGCCGTTGCACACGCTGGAGCAAATCGCCAGCAAGAAAAGCATTACCCTTGGTTATCAGGATGATGCGTTTCCTTTCTCCTGGCAGAATGGCAACGTACCTGCCGGCTATTCCATTGATATTTGCAACAGTATCGTCAGCGCGCTCAAGACAAAACTTCAGCTTAAAAACCTGAAGGTTGAGTGGGTAAAAGCTAACTCGGCATCGCAGTTTGTCCTGATTAAAAATCACATGGCAGACATCATGTGTATCCCGGCCTTTTATTCGAAAAGTCGCCACAGCATTAGCGAGTTCTCGCTTCCGTTTTATTTTTCAAGTACCCGCTTCGTCATGCGTAAAAATGAAAGCAACGACAATCTGGCAGAGCTTTCCGGACATAGCGTACTGGTAAAAAGCGGCACGATTTACGTTGAGCAACTGCAAAAAGTGAATGCCGCCAATGACCTGGATATTAATATTCAACTCGATACCAACAACATTACCGCCTTCAATGAACTGAAGAATGGTGAGTATTCTGCACTGATCTCCAGTACGGTTTTACTCAAAGGGATGATCGCGCAAACGCCTAATCCTGGAGACTATAAACTTTCCGACATTGCGCTCAGCGCCCCGCTACCGGCCGGCTTGTTACTCCCGTTACACGATAAAGAATTTAAAGAATTTGTTGATGACACTCTCTCCTCGCTGATGGCCAGCAACGAATTTACTGCGCTGTACAATAAATGGTTTCAGTCACCGATTCCGCCGAAAGCCATTAATTTAAACATTCCCATGTCAGATAACCTGAAAGCATTAACGTCTGCTAAAAAGAAGATCAGTTTTGATTATGAAAAATATAATTAATCGTGAGATGACAAGGGTGAACCGCATAGTGCAATGGCTGTTTTTACTGGCAGGCATCGGTATCACCCCCGCGCTGATGGCGCAGCAGAACGCCGCGACGCTCGATCATATTCAGAACAGCAGCGTGCTCAACGTGGGTTATCGCCAGCTGCCACCGTTTTCTTTTACTGACCACAATGGCAAAGTCACGGGTTATACCATCGCGGTATGTAACATGATTGCCGATAAGTTGCGCCAGTATTTGAAGCTCAACAGCTTAACCATTCATTATATCCCCGTGAATTTTGCCGAACGTTTCTCCGCATTAAACACACGGAAAATAGATATGGACTGTGGTGTAAATACTAACGCACCGGAGCGGACCTCCAGCGTTTCATTTTCGCTCAACTACTATACCGCGAAAATGCGCATCATCTCTTTGCGTAAAAATAATATAAATTCAATTGCCGATCTAAAAGGACGCACGGTAAGTCTGACCGGTAGCTCTAAAGATTTGCTGGAATTTAATAAAGCCAACAGAGAGCAACACCTTAATATTTCAACGATTACCACCACCACTATAAACGGCGCATTTGAGAAAATGGCGCATAATGAATCCGCCGCTTTCTTTGTCGATGACATTCTGGCCTGGCCGCTGATTAATCATAGCGAGCAACCTGAACTGTTCAGCGTCTCTTCTGAGAGCATCGGCAATGAGATGCACTATGCCATTATGATGAGGAAAAACGATCCGCAGTTTGTGACGTTTGTTGACAGTACGCTGACAGATTTTTTTGCCTCGCCGGCCAACGTGCAATTACGTAAAAAGTGGTTGTCCCCTTGGTCCTGCGAAAAGATGAAAAACCCGTCACCGGGCAGTTGCCAGCATAGCCATTGAACATTATCCGCCGCTGCTTACGCCACCGCCTGCTACGCCTGTGGAAAATCCCCGGGGCGCTGCTGCTATTGCTGTCAGTCCATTCGCTACGCGCGGCCTGGGATTTTGCCAATATTCAACAAAAGTCCGATGCGCTATATGGCCCGGCAACACCAGAAGCACAGCAACGGATCCACGCCTGGCAACAGCTTCTGCTCCAGTTGCGTAATGCTGACGAGCAAACGCAATTACGCGCCGTAAACCAATTCTTTAACGAGAAGATCCGCTATACCGAAGATATTGATGTCTGGCATAACGTCGATTACTGGGCGACCCCTATCGAGTCGCTGCGCAAAGGTGAGGCGGATTGTGAAGACTACGCAATCGCCAAATATTTCACCCTCCGCCAGTTGGGCGTGTCAGAAGACAAACTTCGCATCACCTACGTTAAAGCCCTGCGTTTAAATCGCGCGCATATGGTGCTCACCTGGTACGCCACCCCTGGGGCGATTCCTCTGGTGCTCGACAGCCTGACCAGCACCATTTCGCCTGCTACGCAGCGCATGGACTTATTACCCGTCTACTCCTTTAACAACACTGGCCTTTGGCTTCCCGGCAATCAAAACAATAAACGCGTTGGGGACAGCAAGAGGCTTTCTCGCTGGCAGCAAGTTTTCACCAAAATGCGGGAAGAAGGCTTCCCGATGGATAAATAGGAATCGCCCGTGTCTCTTTTTAAACAGTTACTTCTGGCAATCTCTCTCTTTATGATGGTTGTGTTCAGCGGCAATTTTATTGTGACGCTGGAGAGTTCTCGCAATCAGTCCAATAACCAACTCCTTTCACATGCCCAGGATGCCGCAACGGCGCTAGGCGTTTCGCTGACGCCCAACGTCAACGACCCGGCAATGATCGAGCTGATGGTCAGCTCCATTTTCGATAGCGGTTACTACAAAAAAATCCGCATCGTCGATCTGGCAAACGGCAAAATAATGCTTGAGCGTAGCGCGGTAGCGACAATTCCCGACGTTCCCGGTTGGTTCGTCGCTCTGGTGGATGTTACCCCGCAAACCGGTGAAGCAACGATTATGCGCGGCTGGCAGCAGGCAGCTCGCGTGGAAGTGACCAGCGATCCTATCTTTGCCGTGCAGCGTCTGTGGGACAATACCTTAGGCAATCTGTTGTGGATGCTGTCCTGTAGCCTTGCCTGCTTAATCGCCGGTATTCTGCTGCTGCGCAAACTGCTGCGCCCACTCAATTACATGGCAAAACAATCCGAAGCTATTACCCGTCGTGAGTTTCTGACACTCCACGAGTTACCCAAAACGCCGGAATTACGCCGCGTTGTAGGCGCCATGAATTTAATGGCAGCTAAGCTTAAATCGTTATTTGAAGAACAAGCTATCTACAGCGAACGCCTGCACAATGAAGCTTATCTCGACAGCCAGACCGGGGTAGCCAACCGCCGGGCATTCGATATGCAGCTCCAGGCGCGACTGAGTGATGCCGATACGGCACCAGGATATCTGATGCTGGTTCGCGTTCAGGATTTAGGTGGCCTGAATCAGCGCTTTGGCGGACCGCATACTGATAAGCTGTTGCTCAACATCGCCAACCTGCTGAACGCGCACAGAGAAAAGTATGCCCCTCTCGACAGCACGCTCGCTCGCATTCGCGGCGGTGAATTCGCCCTACTCTGCCCTGGCGTGACGCACGGAGAAATGCTGGAGCTGTGTAATTCATTGTCTCAGAAACTCACGGCCTTTTACGCTACTGGAATGTCAGACCAACAGCCGGTTGCCTATACCAGCATGGTGCCATTCAGCGCCGGAGAAAATGCCCAGTCATTGCTGATCCAGGCCGATCGCCTGCTGGTTGAAGCGGAAACACACACCAACCATCAGGTCGTTCCTACCACCGAAATACCTGCAGCTACAGAAGATCAGCATTTGTGGTTTGTTCGCCTGGAGCATGCGCTGACAAATCAACAGTTTCAGTTGGTTTATCAGCCGGTGGTTGATTGCCGCCAGCCGGACAAAATCCTGCATTACAAGGTACTGTCGCGCATTATTGATGAGCAGGGTAACGCCATTACCGCGGGGCGGTTCTTGCCGTGGATCCACCGCTTTGGCTGGAGTCATCGACTCGATAAAGTCATGTTGAAGCTCACATTGAACCAGTTGAAAACCGCGCCAGGAAAACTAGCGTTGAGTATTTCTGGCAGTTCTGTCGCCAGCGCGACCGCCATTGCAGACCTGCTCAATCCGTTACGGTACTCACCGAAATTAGCCAGCAAGCTGATTCTGGAACTGGATGAAAATCAGTTACCAGGCCCCCATCAGATGGCGGCATTTGTTAAAGCCGTAGGTCAGCATCGCTGCGCGCTGGGACTGCAACACTTCGGTAGCCGTTTCGATATGATCGGTCATCTGTCGCAATGGGGTCTTGCCTATCTGAAAATCGACAGCAGCTATATCCGCAAAATTGATGAGGAAAATGATAAGCGTTTGTTTATTGAAGTATTGTGCAGTGCCACGCGCAGTATTGATTTGCCGCTCATTGCCGAGCGAGTTGAAACGGAAGGTGAGCTTATGGTGCTGCAAGAATTAGGGATTGATGGTGCAATGGGGCAATTATTAGGTGAGCCCGCACCATTGTGATAAAACTGGCGTCTTGATACGCCTTTGTATAGCCGGATGGCGCTACGCTTATCCGGCCTACAAACTGCCTGCATCAGCTAAAATATACGATCATCGTTGCCAAGCAGTTGTTCTAACCCGCCAAGTTCCTGGCGCGCGTTCGCGCGATTCATTAATTTAACCTGCGCCATCGGCGGAAGATCGGTAATAGCAATCACGCCTTTACGGATCAACAGGTAAATCAAATCGTCGAGCACGCGAACCATCTCCAGGTCGCTTTTTTGCAGCATCGCTAAAGCCTGCTGGTTGTCATTTTCAGGACTTTTTGCCACGCCTTCTGTCTGCACGTTTGCAGCAGATGAATCAGAGTTCATATCAGTGCCTTTTCATTTCACATGACGCTGCTGCCCTGTTTACACGGGGCAGCAGGCAATCGTTAGTGAGTGTGGTTTTGATCGGGTTTAGCAATCAGGTGATCCAACGAGTAGGTCGGAGAATGCAGATCGCCGCTTGCCGGAGTAGACAGCGCGGTATCTATTCCATGCGCCACTTTTGCCGGACTGGCGATCAGGTGATGATCGCCGCCGCTTTGAATGTACTTCGCAATATCCACACCTTCATGCAGTTCACGCGCCAGATCGCTGAGATCGACTTTTTCGAGCACGCCCTTCGCCTTATCGTCTGCGCTGAGTACCGCTGTCGCCTGACCGTGTCCGGTCGCTGCTGGTGCATAAGACAGAGATAATGCGTTATCGTCGAACAGGTTATGCAGCGCATGCTGCATCGCAGCATGATTCCCTTTATCCACCGTATGCCCTTTCACTGGTGCAGGCTCGTCCATCGTCACGTTCAACGTTTGGCTATAAGGCGTAATATTACCGTGGTTATCATGCGCCTCGACCAATACGTTCACACGGTTATGACCGGCACGGAATGCGGAGGTATCGGCCTCAATGTCATAGGTCAACCCATTAATGCCCTGATGAAGAATGGCATCGTACTGATGACCATTTACCAGCGCTTTAATATGATCGCCATCATTCACATCACCGCTCACGCTGCCGGTAATATGCGTGACGGCATCGTGTGATTCGGCACGCGAGATGTGGTTATCACCGGCGATCTTATCTACCACGATACTGGCGTCAGCGTGTGTATCAAGGACGATGGTTTTGTGATCGCTCACATCGATTGTATTACCCGCGTCGTCGTGTAACGTCGTTTTCACATCAATATCATTGATACCTTCCTTCAGATATGCGCTCTGGACAGCAACCTGATAAACCGTTGATGATCCAGGTGCCAGCGTAGCCTTCATAAGGTGACCGTTGATATTCACTTCAACAACATCGGTAGAATGGGTATCCCCAGAGACCGTAAAGCGAATCACTGTGTCTGACTGCGATTCTTTCAGGTTAACGACGTTATCTGCTGCGATGCCGTCATTGATAGTAATCGCACCATCGGCATGAGTATCCAGCACCACGTTTTTCTGATCGTGCACGTCTAACGTATTCCCTGCGTCATCGTGTAACGTCGTTTTCACCTCAATCTTATTATCGCCCTCATTCAGATACGTTCCCGGAACCGCAACCTGATAAACCGTCGAGGAGCCAGGTACCAACGAAGCCTTCATGTTGTTGCCATTGACGCTAACATCAACGACATCGGTCGGGTGAGTGTCGCCGGAAACCGTAAATTTAATCACCGTGTCTGACTTCGATTCATTCAGGTTAACGACGTTGTCGCCTGCGATGTGGTCATTAATGGTAATTGCACCGTTGGCCTGCTCATCAACGGAATAGGTATGTGTCGATTTTGCGGTGAACGGGTTCCCCGGCGCGTCATGGCCGGTAAGCTCAACGTCAATAACTTTGTGCGCATCACTACGTAGAACCGCCGAATCCACGTCAATCTGATAGCCCAGACCGCCGCCGCTCAGGGTGATGACGCTCCCTTGATACTTATGCCCGCCGATGGTCAAGGTAACCGGATCATAAAGCTGCGCGTCACCGCCGACATGGCCGGTGATGGTCACCTTCTGCCCCGACAGCTCCTGGTGGTTGAGGACGTTATCCACCGTGATGCTGTCAATGTCGACGCTACCTGAAGCCACGCGGTCGATGAGGATCGTCTTATCGGTATCAATCTGCTGGCGGTTACCGGCATCGTCATGGGCGACGACATGGGCAGTAATATGCTGGTCATGAACCAAATCAACCGTACTGACTTCAACGCGGAACACCTTCTTACCGCCGCTGTCGGAGACTATCGCCGGCAGATCTTTGCCATTGACGGTGACGGTAACCTGATCGCCGACCTCAACGTCGCCGGTCACAGAACCGGTGATGATGGTGGTCGGTTTCCCGGCTTCAACGTTATTCAGCACGTCATCATTGGACACTGGGTCCAGGACAATTGTCGCATCCACGCGCTCGTCAATTATCACGATTTTGTCATACGTCGCAGTCTGGATATTGCCTGCCGTATCATGACCCGTCACGCTGACATGAATAGTCGGATCGGCCTGAAGATCCGTGGTACTCACGAATGCTTTATACCCCAACTGCCCGTTCATATGCGGCAGTTCAATGACAGTGGCCTCAACCTGGTTGCCATTAACGGTGATATAGACCTTGTCGTTTTTGTGTACGTCACCATCCACGGTACCGCTGACTTCAACCTTGCCAGCCTGAATCTCAGCGGCATTGATAACGTCGTCACCGCCCACGGTATTAACCGTTACCGCTGCCGATGCCGTGGTATCGACAGAAAACGCTTTGATGATACTGGTGTCCTGAACGTTGCCAGCCTTGTCGTGGCCGGTCACTTTAGCGTCGATGGTATGGTCAGCTACCAGGTCTGACGTATTTACATCAACTGTGTAGTGATTACTTGCATTAATAACGGCATTGTAATCATGACCATTGACCGTCAAGGTCACGTTTTCACCGGGTTTAACATCGCCGGAAACGGAACCACTCACCGTGGTCTTTGCTTGTCCAACTTCTTGCGAGTTCAGTACGTTATCAGTTGTGATGTTATCAATCGTAACGCCCGCATCAGCGTTGAGATCGACCTCAACGTGCTTCGACGTCGAATCAGTACCAGTGTTTCCGGCAGCATCGGTAGCGCTTACCGACGCGGTAATGTCCGGGTTATTACGCAGATCGTTTATGCTGACATCCTGCGACCAGACCCATCCCGTGGTGCCTGCATGTACCACAGCGGTTAAAGTATTACCATTCACCTGCAGCGAGACTACGCTACCGTCATGGATGCCTTCGCCGCTGACCGTACCGCTGATCGTTGTTGTGCCGCTTTTCGCTTCCGAACCATTGATAACGTCATCACCGGCGACATTGTCCATGGTGATGTGGACTGGGTTATCGATATCGACCTGAATGGTTTTCAGCACGCTCGAGGTGTCGCTACCCGCGGAGTTACTGACGGTAATTGATACCTCAAATGTCGGGTGCGCCTTAAGTACGTCGGTAGGAACATCAACCTGATAGCCTAATTCACCCGGCAGGCCAGGAATCGCGATCATTTTGCCAGGGTATTGATTGCCGTTAATGGTGACAATAACCGTATCATTGACGCTTACATCCCCAGTTATCAGACCACGAATCGGCGTAGTGGATTTACCCTCTTCAACTTGGTTGATTACATCATCGCCCGTCACCGGATCGACGGTGAGGTGGACATGCGGTTTCTGTGGTAGCGAGGTTCCTGTGCCGGTTGTAGATGTAGTGATTGGCGTCAAATTGGTATTAAAACTGCTACCGCCAGCAACAGGAATTTGTGCTACCCAAGGTAGGTCATAATATTGATGTGCCACCGCCATAGCGACATTGCCATGATTGTCGTGGCCAATGACAGTTACAGTAATATTGCCGTCATCATCCCAATAATCAGTGCTAATGTTCAGTGTGTATCCCAGCTTCCCATCCGGTAAGGTGATAACGGTGGTGTCCAATCTGTTTCCATGACCTACGTCAATATGGATAAGATCGCCGAATTGCGCATCATGATCAACATGTCCCACAACCGTCACATAATCAGGTCTGGCTCCAGCAGCAAGGTCTTGCGGAACCCAGTTTTTAGCTGAGTCAATAGTGATGCCAATCTGAGCAACGGTATCAATCTCCACCGGCCTAGCATCATGCCCGTACGCAACGTTGCCAGCCGCATCCTTTGCCGTCACCTCGGCATGGATATTCGGATCCATCAGCAGATCGAGCGTTGAAACCTGAGTGCTAAACACGTGCTGACCGTTGCTGCCATCCTGCACCGGGGCATAGTAGGTCTGATGGTTGATGGTCAGTTCAACCAGATCCCCCACTCGTACATCGCCACCCACGGTACCGGTCACGGTGGTCTGCGGGTTATGCGCATCTTTGTAGCTGATAACATCATCATGATGATCCGTTACCAGCGGGTCGATATTGACGATAGCCTCAGCGTGATCGTCGATGGTCACCGTGCTTGTCGCATCCGCCGTCGCGGTATTCCCTGCGGCATCATGGGTGGTAATCGTCGCCGTGATATTCGGGTCGTTTTTCAGCCACTGAGTATCCACCTCGACGCTATAGCCCAGCGTCCCCAGCTTCGGCAGTTCGACCACCGTCGCATCAACCGTATTGCCGTCAATTACCAAGTGAACGATATTTCCCTTGTGCGCGTCGCCGCCCACCGTGCCGCTGATGATCGTTTTCGGTGCCTGCAGTTCAGTACCGTTCAGAACGTTATCACCCGTCACGCGATCGATGGTGATCGCAGCAAAAGCCCGGTCGTCCAGATTAACGTCATGGTGCGCCACCACGTGCGCATGGTTCTTCGCCGCATCGGTAACGTCCATGGTGACTTCAATATGCGGGTTGGCGACCAGATCGGCGGTATTGACGATAATACGGTAGCCCAGATGGCCATTGATATCGTCCACCGAACCTTTATAAGTGACGCCGTTGATGGTCATGACCAGCGGGTCGCCTTTTTGAACTTCGCCGGTCACGGTGCCGCTCACAACCGTAGTGGTCTGATGCTGCTCGTCATAATTCAGCGTGTTGTCTGGCGTAACGTCGTCGATTGTAATCGTCGCGTCGATGCGGGTATCGATCACCACCGTGGTCTCAGCATTGGCCGTCGCCGGGTTGCCCGCAACATCGGTGGTGCTAACGGTGGCCGTTAAATGCGGATCGGACAGCAGATCGGCGGTACTGACTTTGATGCTATACCCGAGATGACCGCCCTGATCGCTGACTTTCCCGGTCAGGGTATGACCATTCACGGTAAGGTAAACGGTATCATTGGCGTGCACATCGCCGCCGACTCTGCCGGTCACATAGGTGAACGGCTGGCGGGATTCATCGCCGTTGACCATATTGTCGCCGGTAACAGGATCGATAGTCAGCAGCGCTTTCGCGTGCAAATCTACCGCCATATCCTGCGTGGCTTCGGCTTTCTGCTGGTTGCCAACATTATCGACCCCAACCACCTGCGCAACGATATGCGGATCTTTCACCAGATCGCCCGTCAGCACATCCAGCTTATAGCCCAGCGCATTATTGTGCTCCGGGAGTTTCTGTACCGTTGCGTCGTAGTGGTGACCATTGACGGTAACAATCACTTTATCGCCCATGTGCACATCACCAGAAACGGTACCCATCACTTCGGTGGTGTGTTTTGTGGACTCGGCGCCGTTAATCATATTGTCGCCCGCCACGGTATCAATGGTAATCCCTGCCTGGGCGTGGTTATCAATTTTTACTGTATGCGTCGTGGACTTGACAACTTCGTTCCCCACGGCATCGTGCGACGTTACGGTAGCCTTGAAGGTGACATCTTTGTCCTGGTTGCTCTGGTTGTCGCTAAAGTCAGAGGACAGAACCGGGATTTGATACCCCAATTGACCGTTGCCCAGAACGATAACCTTGCCGGTATAGGTGTTACCGTTAATCTCAACGCACACATCATCGTCAACCTGGGCGTCTTTACCCACGACGCCGCTAACCAACTGCCAGGTCTTGTCCAACTCGAAATGGTTGAGTACGTTATCATCCGTCACCGGATCAATCGTAATCGTCGCTTCCGCGTGCAGATCGATATGCACCATATGGTCGTGCGTTACCGTTGACGGGTTACCGTGTTCATCGACGGTTGAAATGGAGACATGGACCTTCTGGTCGCTGCCATCTTTCAGATTATCGGTGCTGACTTCAATGCTGTAGCCCAGCGAGTGGTTAGAGAGTTCAATAACCTTGCCGCTATAGGTTTTGCCATTGAAGGTTAAGGTGACAACATCGTCTTTCTGCGCATCGCCGCCAACCGGCCCCGTGATGATCGTCTTATGCAGGTCGGACTCGGCTTTACTGATAATGTCATCACTTGCGACGGTATCGATGCCGATAGAGGCGCTGGCATCCAGATCCAGACCCACGGTACGATCCGCGGTTGCCGTGGTTTCGTTACCATGACTATCCGTGGTGTGAATGCTCGCATGAATCACCGGATCGTTGACCAGGTTCTGGGTGTCCACCGGGATATGATAGCCGAGGCCACCGTTCGCCAGCTTCTCCACCGTGCCTGAGTAGTGCTGACCATTAATCACCAGCTCAGCGGTATCGTACTCTTTCGCATCGCCGCTTACCGTGCCGCTGATGGTGGTCTTACCGTTATGGTCCGTCGATTCTTTGATGTTGATGAAGTTATCATCCGTCACGCCATCAATGGTGATATGCGATTGGGTGTACATATCAGCGCTAATGGTTTTCGTCGCAGAATGCGTGACGCTGTTCCCTGCCGCATCGCTGGAGGTGACCGAAATGGTAATTTCCGGATGACTCATCAGCATATGGGTATTCATCGGGAAGCTATAGCCCAGCTTGCCGCCCGCCAGCGTGACAACAACGCCTTGCATCACCGGGACGCCATCCAGCTGCAACTCCACCACATCCCCGGCCGCCGCATCCACGCCGGTGACGGTACCGGCGATCTGCGTGATACCGCCGTTTGCGGAAAACTCCTTGATATTAATAACGTCATCACCGGCAATGGTACCAATATGCACCTGGTTTACCGCAAAGTTGTCGATATGCACGCTGTGGTTGCTGATCGCCGTCACTTCGTTGCCTACCGCATCATGCGAGACAACCGTCGCCTTGATGTTGACGTTTTTATCCTGGTGGCCCTGGTTGTTGCTGAACGCCGACGAGTCGACCGGGATTTGGTAGCCCAGTTGACCGTTATTCAGCGTAATGACTTCCCCCTTAAACGTGTGGCCATTGATCTCAAGGCTGACAACGTCGTGAAGCTTCGCATCACCATCGACGGTGCCGGTGATGAGTTGCTGAGCCATATTCAGTTCGCTATGGTTCAGGGTGTTATCGGCGGTCACCTTATCAATCGTAATGCTCGCTTCCGCGTGCAGATCGATATGCACCATATGGTCGTGCGTTACCGTTGACGGGTTACCGTGTTCATCGACGGTTGAAATGGAGACATGGACCTTCTGGTCGCTGCCATCTTTCAGATTATCGGTGCTGACTTCAATGCTGTAACCCAGCGAATGGTCAGGCAGTTCAAAGACCTTGCCGCTATAGGTTTTGCCATTGAAGGTTAAGGTGACAACATCGTCTTTCTGCGCATCGCCGCCAACTGGCCCCGTGATGATCGTCTTATGCAGGTTGGACTCGGCTTTACTGATAATGTCATCACTTGCGACGGTATCGATGCCGATAGAGGCGCTGGCGTCCAGATCCAGCCCAACGTGGTGTTTCGTCACCGCCGTCATTTCGTTGCCATGCTCGTCCGTGGTATGGATGCTGGCATGAATCACCGGGTTGTTGACCAGGTTCTGGGTATCCACCGGGATATGGTAGACCAGATTGCCGTTCGCCAGCTTCTCCACTTCCCCCGAATAGTGTTGACCATTAATCACCAGCTGAACGGTGTCATGCTCTTTTGCATCTCCGCTCACCGTGCCACTGATGGTGGTCTTGCCGTGATTGTCCGTCGATTCCTTGATGTTGATAAAGTTATCAGCCGTCACGTCATCAATGGTGATATACGACTGTGTATACAGATCGGCGCTGATGGTTTTGGTTTCAGAATGCGTGACGCTGTTCCCTGCCGGATCCGTAGAGGTAACAGAAACCGTAAATTCCGGATGAGTTACCAGCTTATGGCTATTTACCGGGATGCTATAGCCCAGTCCACCGCCCGCCAGCGCGATAACCACACTGTGAATCACCTCGCCGCCCTTCAGTGCCAGGGTAACCGCATCCCCCATCTTCGCATCCACGCCGGTTACGGTACCGGCGATCTGCGTAAAGCCGCCGTTCGCGGAAAACTCCTTAATATTAATAAGGTCATCACCCGCGACGGTGTCGATATGTACCGTGTTTTCCGCGAAGTTGTCGAGATGCACGTCGTGGCTGCTGGTGGCAATCGCCAGGTTGCCCGCCGTATCGTGAGACGTGACGCTGACATGGACCGTCGCCTCTTTCAGCACATGACCCTGGTTATCGGAGAACGCGTCCGAATCCACCTCGATGCGATAACCGAGGGTATTTTTCCCGGTATCAATCACCTGGCCGTGATACTGGTGGCCGTTAATTTCCACCAGCACCGGGTCGCCCGCTTTCGCGTCTTCCCCGCGCACGTTTCCGGTAATCGTCTGCTTCGCCGCCGACAGCTCAGTAAAGTTCAGGGTGTTGTCGGCAGTGACATCATGAATATTGACGGTGTTATGCGCTTTAGTGTCCAGCACCACGGTACGGTGCGCCAGCGCGGTCACTTCATTACCCACCGCATCGTGGCTGACCAGCGTCACCACCACCGCATTTTTACCTTCCTTCAGCGTGCCGACCGGCACCGCCACTTCGTAGCGCAGTTCGCCGTTATCATCGACCACCGTTCCGGTAAAACTCTGCCCCCGCACGCTGACGGTAACGGTATCCCCCGCTTTGGCATCGCCGCCTGCCACGCCGCTTATCAGCGTGGTCATGCGGTTTTCAATGGCGTTGACCACATTGTCGTTCGCGACGGTATCGATATGTACCGTGTTTTCCGCGAAGTTGTCGAGATGCACGTCGTGGCTGCTGGTGGCAATCGCTAGGTTGCCCGCCGCATCGTGGGAGGTGACGCTGACATGGACCGTCGCCTCTTTCAGCACATGACCGACGTTGTCAGAGAACGCCGCAGAATCCACCTCGATGCGATAACCGAGGGTATTTTTCCCGGTATCAATCACCTGGCCGTGATACCGGTGGCCGTTAATCTCCACCTGCACCGGGTCGCCCGCTTTCGCGTCTTCCCCGCGCACGTTTCCGGTAATCGTCTGCTTCGCCGCCGACAGCTCCGTGAAATTCAGGGTGTTGTCGGCAGTGACATCATGAATATTGACGGTGTTATGCGCTTTAGTGTCCAGCACCACGGTACGGTGCGCCAGCGCGGTCACTTCGTTACCCACCGCATCGTGGCTGACCAGCGTCACCACCACCGCATTTTTACCTTCATGCAGCGTGCCGACCGGCACCGCCACTTCGTAGCGCAGTTCGCCGTTATCATCAACCACCGTTCCGGTAAAATTCTGCCCCTGTACACTGACGGTAACGGTATCCCCCGCTTTGGCATCGCCGCCTGCCATGCCGCTTATCAGTGTGGTCATGCGGTTTTCAATGGCGTTGACCACATTGTCGTTCGCGACGGTGTCGATATGTACCGTGTTTTCCGCGAAGTTGTCGACATGCACGCTGTGGGTGTCGGTGGCAATCGCCAGGTTGCCCGCCGCATCGTGAGAGGTGACCGTTACCTTCACGTCCATATAACCATCGACTTTTGCAACGTTGTTGGCAAAATCGGCAGCGTTCACCGCAATACGATAGCCCAGCGTGCTATTGCCGAGATCGATGATCTGACCGTTGTACTGGTGGCCATTGATCTCTACCAGCACCGGGTCGCCCGCTTTCGCGTCTTCCCCGCTGACGGTTCCGGAAATCACCTGGTTACGCATATACAGCTCTGCACGATTCAGGGTGTTATCTGTCGTGACATCATCAATCGTGAGGTCGTTATGTGCCTGGGTGTCCAGTACCACGGTGCGGTGCGTCACGGCAGTGGCTTCATTGCCTACCGCGTCATGGCTTACCAGCGTCACCTGCACATCGTTAGCCCCCTCGTTGAGGGTTGCGGAAGGCACAACGATTTCATAGCGTAGCTGGCCATGATCGTCGAAAACCGTGCCGTGAAACGCTTTGCCCTGAATGGTCAACGTGACCGGATCACCCGCTTTCGCATCACCGCTGGCAATGCCAGAAATAATGGTCGGCATACGAAACTCATTAGCGTTGACGACATCATCATTCGCCACCGTTTCAATGGTCACGGCATTTTGCGCATACAGGTCGTTATCGACATGATGATCCGTGGAAACAATGGTGGTATTTCCTGCGTCGTCAGTAGAGGTTAACGTGGCGTGGATGTTCGGGTCATGCAGTAACCCCTGGGTCAGTACCGGGATGGTATAAGTCAGAGTCCCATTTCCGGGGTCGGTAACAACACCGGTATATTCTTTACCATCAACCAATAAAGTAACGATATCGCCGGGTTTAGTGTCGCCGCCGACCGACCCGTGGATCAGGGTTTGCGGCTGACGTGACTCTTCGTAGTTAATGAGGTTATCCGGCGTGACGTTATCAACGGTAATGTCGATGTGTGGTCCGGTAATATCAATCA
Organism: Citrobacter freundii complex sp. 2024EL-00216; assembly: GCF_043945515.1. NCBI lineage: Bacteria > Pseudomonadati > Pseudomonadota > Gammaproteobacteria > Enterobacterales > Enterobacteriaceae > Citrobacter > Citrobacter freundii complex sp. 2024EL-00216. Next base: position 134,330 of record NZ_JBIMRA010000003.1, read on the forward strand.
GCGCATGATCAAAACTTTCTGCCGTCCGTCCCGTCACATCGGTGGCTATTGCCACCACTGTTACATTTCCCGGGACCAGTCCCCCCAGATCGGTATCAATATTCCAGTGCCCGTTGCTCACCGGGACAGTAACGGTGAATGTATTTTTTTGGCTATCGGTGAAGGTGAGTGTGATGTGATTTTGATTACTGGTGCCGCTTAAATGGGTCTGATGGAATTCGCTTTTGTTAATGAAACCGTCGTTGCCGGCAAACTCGGTAATTTGTACCTCAGGCGGGAAAACACTCGCGGAACCTGCGGTAACTCCCCCTATCGGCAGATTGATATCCCAGTTCGGGCTTCCCAGACCTTTGGTGTTAAAACCTGCTGTCGGATCAACCACCTGCCCGGTCAATTCAAGCTGAACCAGAGTGTGCCCCCCGCCGCCACCTTCTAATGTTACCGGTGCTTCATTACCCGCCGCGGTGGCTTCCAGCACCTGCGTCGGGTCAGCGCCATCGGCAATGGCCTTTTGTGCGGCGGCAATATCCTGAGCACTACTTTCCGGATGATGGCTGACCTGTAGCCCGTGCTCACCCCAATGGCTATTACGGCCTATATCCAGCGTTTTTCCGTCTGGTAAAGAGATACTTACCGCGCCGCTGGCACCGGTCACAATTTCTTCACCGCTATATACCCTGTCGCCTTCATGAACCAGTCGTTGTGCACCATTGGCATCAACTACGTAAACCTGTCCAATAATTGCTTTGATCACACCGAGTAATTTGCTCACCGTAACCTCACTTAATTACCATCATTATTTTTATAAACTCGTTAATATATTAACGAACAAATATCACATTCAATTAATGTAAACATTAATATCTCAATGTAGAAAAAAACACATTTTATAGAATGCAATTACATGAGACTTGACTGGCAAATGAATATAATAAAAAATAACCAAAAATAAAACACGATGTGACAAAACATGTCGCTGAATAGCTGATTACAGTCATCAATTAAGACAATTCATATTTGTTAATTAATATAACGTGTTTGTAAAAATGGATGATAGCGACGACATCTGGATGTCATAACCGTGAGATATAGGGCATTCATGTCATGAAGAAGTTTTTAGTTTTTCTGCTTTCATGTTTTTCAATAAATGCAGTAAACGCAGAAGACTTACAAAATACCGTTAAAGATGCATTAGCGAATCATCCTGAAGTTAATGCTGCAATAAATAGCCGTTATTCCTCGGAGCAAGATCTGCGGGCGGCACAAGGTGGCTATTTGCCATCACTGAATTTAAATGCCGAGGCCGGGCGCAAAAATGTTGATGATGCAACTACCCGCGCTGCAGGACGCAATAACGGTCTGACTCAATCACCTAACGAGGCGACTATCAGCCTCGAGCAGAATGTGTTTAACGGCTTTGCGACCAACAGCGAAGTGGCGCGACAAAAAGCGACCGTTGACTCACGCGCCTATGGTGTGATGAACACCAGTGAAAGCACCGCTTATGCGGTGATTCAGGCCTATTTCGACGTGCTGCAACGCGAAGAGTTTGTTCGCCTTGCTGAAGACGATCTGGCGAACCACGAGCGCATTTACGACCAGATAAAACTGCGTACCGATCAGGGCGTTGGGCGCTCCGGGGATTTTATGCAGGCCGAAGCGCGTCTGGCGCAGGCGCGAAACAACCTGCTGACCGAGCAGACTAACCTTGAAGATGCGAAAACCACCTTTATCAGCGTGACGGGCATGGATCCGCAGGGCTTAAGCCAGCCAGAGAGCATTGACTCTCAGCTGCCAACCTCGCTGGAAGATGCCAAAAGTCGGATGGAAAAAAATAATCCATTACTGAAGTCTGCCAATGCGGATATCGAAGCTGCGCACCAGCAGTATGAAGCGTCGAAATCCACCTTCTATCCACGTGTGGACGTTGAGCTTTCCCGAGGGATTAGCAACAACACCGATACCACCAGCGCACACACCGAAGAGTGGGAAGCGATGGTCAAACTGCATTACAACCTGTACCAGGGCGGCAGCGACAAAGCCAACATGAACTCCCGCGCTTATCTGCACAAGCAGGCTCAGGATGTACGTAATAACACACTGCGCCAGCTGAATCAGGAGCTGCGCCTGGCCTGGACCGCACTGCAAAACGCACGCGCTCAGATTCCTTCGGCGGAAAAATACGCTGACCGCAGCGTCAAAGTACGCACGGCTTATCAGGATCAATTTAGTCTTGGCGAGCGTACGCTGCTGGATTTACTCGATAGTGAAAATGAAGTGTTCTCCTCTAAACGCCGTCTTGTTGAATTACGTTATCTGGCCATGACCAGTGGCTACCGTATTAGCGAACGCACCGGGGAATTAATGAACATTCTAAAAATCACACCGCCGCCTTCAGGACAACCGGTAGATTCAGCAGAAGAAAATAGCTTACCGGAACTTCATTAATAATTATTAATCCCCAATAAATCTCTGACCTGCACGCTTATAATTAGCTTGCTATTATTTAACCGTGCACGGTCAGAATGGTTGCGAAAATGAGTGCACAAGCCGAATTATTAAATGACGTCCCTGAGAATTACGCTAACCCTAATTCTCAACATCACGACCCACGTAGCCATAATGACGACCCGTTATTAGATAGCTTACTGATTCTGTGTTTTCTGCACGGTAAACCGGCGAGTCGTTCAACATTAAGCAGTGGCCTGCCATTAGAAAACGATCGGCTCACGCTGAATATATTCCCACGCGCGGCGGCAAGGGCCGGTTTAAAGGCGCGAGTCGTCACGCGCACGCTCGATAAAATTCCGGCAATGTCTCTGCCTGCTGTCTTGTTATTGAATGCAGGGGGAACCGGGGTGTTGTTGGCCTGGAACGATGACGGTAGCGCCCGTTTTATGCCCAGCGAAAGCGAAGGTGGGGAAATTTGCGTTGATGCTGCCACGCTTGAGCAAAACTATGCGGGCAAAGTCATTTTTGCGCATCCGCGCCACGAATTCGATTTGCAGGCAGAGGCCTTTTTGCCGCGCACCAAATCCTGGTTTAAAGACACGCTGAAGCTGTCGCGTTTTCTGTATATGGATGCGGTATTGGCCAGTCTGTTAATCAACCTGATTGCGCTCGGCACACCGCTCTTTACCATGAATGTGTATGACCGCGTCGTGCCAAACCAGGCAACGGTCACATTATGGGTGCTGGCAGTCGGCATCTGCCTGGCTTTTGTCTTTGATCTGATTTTAAAAATGCTGCGCGGTATCTGCCTTGATATTGCAGGTAAGAAAAGCGATCTCATCATCTCTTCGACCCTGTTTGAGCGCATTGTCGGTATGGAGATGAAAGAGCGCCCGGCACGCGTGGGCAGCTTTGCACAAAACATTCACGAGTTTCAGTCACTGCGTGATTTCCTCTCATCCCTCACTTTGACGACGATTATCGATTTGCCCTTCACCCTGTTACTGCTGATTGTTATTGGCATTATCGGCGGCGCGCTGGCATGGATCCCGGTACTGACATTACCGATTGCCCTATTGTGCAGTTGGGCACTACAAAAGCCGGTCAACGCTGCTGTGGCAAAAACCATGAGCCTCGCCAGCGAACGTCAGGCACTACTGATTGAAACCCTGAGCAGTCTGGATGCTATCAAAGTGAATAATGCCCAAAGCGAACGCCAGTTCCAGTGGGAACAAACGCTGGGCAGCCTGAGCCGTCTCGAACTGCGGGTGAAAACCTTGTCCAGCCTGGCCAGCAACCTTACCGGCTGGTTCCAGCAAATTTCAGGCGTGGTGATGATCATCGTCGGGGTGTACATGATTATCGACGGCAAACTGAGTATGGGTGGCTTGATCGCCTGCTACATGCTTAACGGCCGGGCACTCATGCCGCTGGGTCAGCTCACCGGCCTTATCGCCCGCTATCAGCAGGCGAAACTGACCATCAAAAACACTGAGAAAATGATGTCGCTGACGCAGGAGCGCCGTGCGGATGAAAACCCGCTCAAGCGTGAACAGTTACAGGGCAGCATTGAATTTCGCGATGTGGATTTCAGCTACCCGGAGCAACAAAACCTGTCGCTGCACAAAATTAACCTGACCATTCAGCCCGGTGAGCGCATCGGCATTATCGGGCGCAGCGGTTCCGGTAAAAGTTCACTGAGTAAACTTATCGTCAATTTATACCAGCCGAGCGCCGGGAACCTGCTGATCGATGGTATCGACTCTCGCCAGCTGGATGTGAACGATCTGCGCCACAGCATCGGCTACGTGCCACAGGACATCCAGCTATTCAACGGCACGCTGCGCGATAACCTGCTGTGCGGAGCGCGCTATGTCGATGACGAAACCATGCTGCGAGCGGCAGAACTGGCTGGCGTCAACGAATTCGCACGCCTGCATCCCGACGGCTATAACCTGCAGGTCGGCGAACGCGGCTCCCAGCTTTCCGGCGGGCAACGGCAGGCGGTGGCACTCGCGCGTGCACTGTTGCTTGATCCCCCTCTCCTGCTACTGGATGAACCCACCAGTTCAATGGACAACACCAGCGAAGAGAAGATCAAACTCGCGCTGGCCCCCTGTATTGCGGGAAAAACGTTATTACTGGTCACGCACCGCGCTTCCATGCTGTCGCTGGTTGACCGTCTGATTATTGTTGATAAAGGTCGCATCATCGCAGACGGTCCGAAAGGGGTAGTGATGGATGCGTTGAAAAAGGGGCAAATTAATGCGTCTCGCTGATCTCCTGACTCGTGCCCGCAGTCACATGCAGCACTATTTTCGCGGTCGTGATGAAAATCAAACCGACAGTATTAATGAGGTTAGCCAGGCCATAATTGATGACGCCCCAAGAGTGATACGACTGACGTTGTGGGTGATCCTCGCGCTGGTGGTGCTGTCCTTCATCTGGGCTGGTTTTGCAAAAATTGATGAAGTGACACGCGGTGAAGGCAAAGCGATCCCTTCATCAAAACTGCAAAAAATCCAGAACCTGGAAGGGGGAATTGTCACCGAGCTGTACGTGCATGAAGGGCAAATCGTTAACGCCGGAACTCCACTACTGCACCTAGATGACACGCGCTTCGCCTCCAACGTGGGTGAAACTGAAGCCGACAAACTCGGTCTGCGCGCCAAGGTAGAACGCCTGACGGCGGAAGTTGAAAACCGGGACTTTGTGATTTCACCCGAGATAGCCAGCCAGGCGCCGGAAGTCGCCCGGGGAGAAACCGAGCTGTACAACAGCCGTCGGGAACAATTTCACAACGAAATTTCCGGGCTCGAAGAACAGCTGGTGCAGAAAAAACAGGAGCTGCGCGACTTTGAGTCAAAGGAGGATCAGTTTAAGCACAGCCTCGGGTTAATCCGTCAGGAAATCAAAATGTCCGAGCCGCTGCTCGCTTCAGGCGCCATTTCAAAAGTCGAACTGCTGCGCCTGCGTCGTACCGAGGTGGAAACCGCCGGGCAGCTCAATTCTATTAGCCTGTCGCTCCCCAAGGCTACGTCAGAAATTAAAGAGATTGAGAATAAAATCGGTGAAAGCCGTGGCCGTTTCCAGAGCGATGCGCTGGCCCAACTCAATGAAGCTCGCACTAATCTGAGTAAAACCCAGGCAAGCGTTAAAGCACTGGAGGATCGGGTGAACCGTACCATGGTCACCTCACCGGTGCGGGGTATCGTCCAGCAGGTGATGGTGAATACTATCGGCGGCGTCATTCAACCGGGCAGCGATCTGGTGGAAATCGTTCCGCTGGATGACAAACTGTTAATCGAAGCCAAAATCCAGCCGCGCGATATCGCCTTCCTCCATCCGGGTCAACATGCGATGGTGAAATTTACCGCTTACGATTACACCATCTATGGCGGTCTGCAAGGCGAAGTAGTGCAGATAAGCCCGGACACCGTTACCGATAAGCAGGGGCGAAGCTTTTATATTGTGCGTTTGCAGACGGACAAAAATTACCTGGGAACAAAAGAGCATCCGATGCTGATCATTCCCGGCATGGTGGCGAGCGTCGATATTCTCACCGGCAAGAAAACGATTCTGAGCTACCTGTTAAAACCGATTATTCGCGCACGCGCGGAAGCACTCAGAGAACGTTGATCGGTTGCGCTCCCTTACATTTTGCCGGGGAGCGCATGAATTTATAACGGCGTGCAAAAAGAGAGCTTTCCACGATTCAGGGTGATTTTCCCGTCATTAACCAGCTCCTGTAACACCTTATGGATAGCACTACGTGAAATATGGTTACGGGTCAAAATAAAAGTATACACGGATGTTTTCTCGCGAACCTCTGGTTCCATCGACCAGATATATTTTACGTGTTCAATAACCTGCTCACGAATAGTACGGTGCGACTGCAACGCTTCACGCTGAAAATAACGTTGAAGATGATGCGTTAAGATATCAAACGCCTGCTTCCATAAGTTTTTGGTCGTAAACAGGTGATCGGCATTTTGGACGCTCATCGCCCACATTTCACAATCGGTATCACAACGCAAATAGTGGCCAGCCACTTCCGTACGCATTTGTGGCAGGCCGAGAATAGCAGGTGCAGAAATACTCACCGTGACTAAATCGTTTTCCACACGATAAACAGAGACAGTCCCTTTCTCCAGAAATAAGATTTGTCCATCGGTCTTCAAATCAATACGCTGACGTTTTTTACGTAACGACAGCCAGGCATTATCCGACTTCTTCATTTCATCGCCAACGAGCACTACAGCATTTTCAATTTCTTTCTGGAAAATGGGACTCTCTACCGCAAATTATGGCTTAGTCAAAAAGATGGTTAAATTTACTCGGCACTAAAAATAAATGTCAGCTCGCAAACAAGCTGACATTTATTCCCATCTACATCTACCACCGGCATTCCCTGGTGCCATTGACGCGTTAAGGTTCATGCTGTTTTCGCGTGGTGGTGTCAGGCAGTATATGGCGCTGTCCATAAAGAATTAATGGCAATCATCTTTGTCGACATTTTTTCATCTTTCTGTTCTTTGCAGAGTAGCCAAAAAGATACAATTAATTGATTTTAATGGGTTTTATTTTCATTAAAAAGTTATCATTCTTGTTATATCATGATACCAAATTGCAACACTTCGCGGTTCTCGCTGTGGGATCAGGTCCATGCTGGTGGTCTTTATAGGCTCAGTGGTATCATGACTAAACAACCACCAGACGCATCATCAAGAGTAGAGACAATATGTCTGAGACTGGCAATGTCAGTTATCTGATTGAAAATAGAATAATATTTACGCCAGCCACACAATGTCTGGCGCGGGTAGATCACCCCAATCAGCGGATAAAACTCAAACAATCAGCGTCGTTATGTCTTTTATTACTTATTCAACATCGCGGGCAAGTGGTTTCTCAAAACGAATTACTGGAATTCGGTTGGGGTAAAAATCACCGGCAGGTGAGTTTCAACGCCTTTTATCAAAGCATTCTCTCGTTGCGTAAAAGCTTACTGCAGCTGGAGCTTGAACAACCGCTGATCACAACGATCCCCCGCAAAGGGCTGATCATTCAAGAAGAGTTTGATATTCAGGTCATTGAAACACCGGAGGAGAACTCTGCTTCTGCTGAAGAATCCTTAGCGCCAGATGCCACCATTGAGGAATTTTTGGCTGACACACCGCGTCAACCTTTGATAACGGCTGCAGAAACAGTAATGTTGGCACTTACCCTGATAATTTGTGTGCTTATATTATATCCGTGGCAAGCCAGCGATGATTATTTCTCCGGCTATATCGTTGCGGATAAAGCACCCACTGGCTGTCAGTATTATTTCAATAACGATGCCAGTAATTTCTCCCGGCATACCGCGTTTATCGACAAAAACCCAGGACTGTGTCAGAGCCATAAATTTATCTATATCACGACCTATCCTGAGTCTAAGAAACTGTCCGTACTGGTGTGTCGCTCACCGATAAAAGCCAGGCAAGAAAATGCCTGTCAGTCGGTATATTACCCACGGTATGATAGCTAATGAACTTATATCCCCGAACGTCCCGCATCCAGACAGGTATTATCCTGCTGCTTTGTTTTGCTGCGCTTATTCTTACTGTCGTCTATCGGTACAGTAAGAACAATGGCGAGTTACATGATCTCACCTGCCGCTCTGCCATCGAAATTGTACGCAATACAAGCTCGTTCCGAGGGATTATTGATATTAAAACCGGGGGCAGTAAAGGTATTGTGAATATTGATGGTATTATCAAAGATGCCGAAAATAATGAGCAAACCGTGCAACGCATGGTACTTTTTACACAATCCAGCTACGGCTCAAGCCCGGTTTGGATTTCACAGAAAATCCAAATTTCCAATCGCGAAACAGCTCCCGCCAGCCTTATTCAGGAACTCCTCCCCGATTTTTTCCTGACCAACACCAGCGTATCCAACGTCGATTTTTTTGCACTGAACAGCGCGACATACCTGATTACCAAAGAGGGGATCCCCTATCTGTACTGCCAGAATTATGCTTTGCCGGAAAATGAATAATCAATAAGCGTTCTGGCGGCAAAACCTACGGATGAATCTCAGTCGTTGTCGGTGATAAGATAGACCATTCAGGTCGAGCCAACGCTCGTCGTTACTGCCCATCAGGCGGCTTTCGAATGACAAATTTGTGGGTTTATGTGAGTTTCCAGGGGCTCACGTGAGACTGCCCAGGTCCCCAAAAAGATTAAAAAAAGAGCAAAAGCGATATGAAAGAGTCACTTGATACGGACTTCACGAACCACACCCCAATGATGCAGCAGTATTGAAAAATATAACATATCCAACTGATTGTATTGAAAATTTAAAATAGCCATATAACAAAAGGTTACACATAAGCTACTTTTTGGGGTTTCAGGCAAGAAACTAAAAATTATTAACGCCATCAAATTATTCACATCTTAATAATTAGCATTGAAATTTAATGTTTTTGGTTCTTTGTACATGTCAATGGCTTGTCTTTGTGGCAGAATCATAAAGCTATGCAATCATTGCATTGTTATTAACACAGCATATTTTTATATACTTTTAACACCTTACCTCAAAAAGGATAACAAAGTGGACAGAAGTGCGGTTGATACAATTCGTGGGTATTGTTATCAGGTTGATAAAACGATTATTGAGATTTTTTCGTTACCACAAATGGATGACTCGATTGATATAGAGTGCATTGAAGATGTTGATGTCTACAACGATGGGCATTTAACTGCGATACAATGCAAATATTATGAAAGTACCGATTATAACCACTCCGTTATATCAAAGCCCATAAGATTAATGTTGTCACACTTTAAGGACAATAAAGAAAAAGGGGCTAATTATTATCTTTATGGGCATTATAAATCCGGTCAAGAAAAGTTAACACTCCCATTAAAAGTTGACTTTTTCAAATCTAATTTCCTCACCTACACCGAAAAAAAAATCAAACATGAATACCATATTGAAAATGGGCTTACCGAAGAGGATCTACAAGCCTTTTTGGATCGGTTAGTTATAAATATCAATGCAAAATCATTTGATGATCAAAAAAAAGAAACTATACAAATAATAAAAAACCATTTCCAATGTGAAGATTATGAGGCAGAGCATTATCTTTATTCTAATGCTTTCAGAAAAACATATGATATCTCTTGTAATAAAAAAGATAGAAGGATAAAAAAATCTGATTTTGTTGAAAGTATCAACAAATCAAAAGTCTTATTTAACATATGGTTTTATCAATATGAAGGAAGAAAAGAATATTTAAGAAAATTAAAAGAATCTTTCATACGCAGAAGTGTAAACACCTCACCTTATGCTCGTTTTTTCATCTTAGAATTTCAAGACAAAACTGATATAAAAACAGTTAAAGACTGTATATATAAAATACAATCAAATTGGTCTAATTTATCTAAAAGAACAGATCGACCATATTCTCCTTTTTTACTTTTTCATGGCACCAGCGATGCCAATTTATACGAATTAAAGAATCAATTATTCAATGAAGATCTAATTTTCACTGATGGGTACCCTTTTAAAGGAAGTGTATTTACCCCCAAGATGTTAATCGAAGGTTTTTCAAATAAAGAAATCCACTTCCAATTTATCAACGACATAGATGATTTCAATGAAACACTGAACAGTATTAATATAAGAAAAGAAGTTTACCAGTTTTATACGGAAAACTGCCTTGATATCCCATCCCAACTACCCCAGGTAAACATACAAGTTAAAGACTTTGCCGACATAAAGGAGATAGTGTAATGAGCAGGAATAATGATATTAATGCAGAAGTAGTATCGGTATCGCCAAATAAATTAAAAATTTCCGTAGACGATCTTGAAGAATTTAAGATAGCAGAAGAAAAATTAGGTGTAGGATCTTATTTAAGGGTTTCAGATAATCAAGATGTTGCTCTTCTGGCGATCATAGATAATTTTTCTATTGAAGTTAAAGAAAGCCAAAAGCAGAAATACATGATAGAAGCAAGTCCAATAGGTCTTGTTAAAAATGGAAAATTCTATCGCGGTGGAGATTCACTTGCACTTCCTCCTAAAAAAGTGGAACCAGCGAAATTAGACGAAATAATATCCATATACTCAGATAGTATAGATATAAATGACCGTTTTACTTTTTCAAGCTTATCGCTTAATACCAAAGTATCCGTACCTGTGAATGGGAATAGATTTTTCAATAAACATATCGCTATCGTAGGTTCAACGGGTTCAGGTAAATCCCACACTGTTGCAAAAATACTTCAAAAAGCCGTAGATGAAAAGCAAGAAGGTTATAAGGGATTAAACAATTCTCATATAATTATTTTTGATATACATTCTGAATATGAAAATGCATTCCCTAATTCAAATGTATTAAATGTAGATACATTAACCCTTCCATATTGGCTATTAAATGGTGACGAGTTAGAAGAGCTTTTTCTTGACACGGAAGCAAATGATCACAATCAAAGAAATGTGTTCCGTCAGGCAATAACATTAAATAAAAAGATACATTTTCAAGGAGATCCAGCCACAAAGGAAATAATAAGCTTTCACTCGCCATATTATTTCGACATTAATGAAGTCATCAATTATATTAACAATAGAAATAATGAAAGAAAAAATAAAGATAATGAACATATTTGGTCAGATGAGGAAGGAAATTTCAAGTTTGACAATGAAAATGCTCATAGGTTATTCAAAGAGAATGTAACTCCTGATGGAAGTTCAGCCGGTGCTTTAAATGGAAAACTTCTCAATTTTGTTGATCGATTACAAAGTAAAATATTTGATAAGAGATTAGATTTTATTCTGGGTGAAGGTAGCAAATCCGTAACATTTAAAGAAACATTAGAAACTTTAATAAGCTATGGAAAAGATAAATCAAACATAACAATACTTGATGTAAGCGGTGTTCCTTTTGAAGTACTTAGCATATGTGTATCATTGATATCTCGATTAATTTTTGAATTTGGCTATCATTCAAAAAAAATAAAAAGAAAATCTAATGAAAACCAAGATATCCCAATATTAATTGTTTACGAAGAAGCACATAAATATGCTCCCAAAAGTGATCTGAGCAAATACAGGACATCCAAAGAAGCAATTGAGAGGATTGCAAAAGAGGGTAGAAAATACGGAGTAACCCTTCTCCTTGCAAGTCAGAGACCTTCTGAAATTTCAGAAACAATATTTTCTCAGTGTAATACTTTTATCTCAATGCGATTAACTAACCCAGACGATCAAAATTATGTTAAGCGATTACTCCCGGATACAGTAGGTGATATTACAAACCTCCTACCATCGCTCAAAGAAGGTGAGGCCTTAATCATGGGGGATTCAATATCAATACCTTCGATTGTAAAAATAGAAAAATGTACAATACCCCCATCGTCAATTGACATCAAATATCTTGATGAATGGAGAAAAGAATGGGTAGATTCGGAGTTTGATAAGATAATTGAACAATGGAGTAAAAGTTAATTTCAGAAGTGGATTCACTCTTGCTCAAGAGTGAATCCACTAATATCATATCCTAATGATATAGTTTAATAAAATCTATTCTGGAATCATTAGGCTGAGAGTTAATAGATTCTTTTATCTTCCCTATTGTATAAGAAGCTCTCTTGATAGGCTTCCTCCGGTCGTTCCTGCTATCAATGTTGAAGCTTGGAAATCACTCTCTAACATATCCCAAAAGCTGAACTGCCTTACAAACCATCTTAATGCAAAAAGTAGCAATAGTGAGTTAACTAAAACAGAGATCTTCGCAGTCAATAAACAGATCAAAGAGCTTCGCTTGTGCCAGACAGCCTCTATGAGTAGGTATTCATAAGAGGGAATGCAACGGCCCCTCAGTTTGAGGATAGTTATCACCCCTCTAAAAATAGCCCTGAGGGCAGATTGTTAGGATTGCAATTAACCATTAAATTCTTTTTATGTCTTTACCTTTATCTGAATTTTCTAATATGATTGAAGAAATTACTTTTTCTTCTTTTTTTGCAATTAGAGATTGGATATTAATAGTTCCAAAATCTAATTTATCGCCCTACCAGTACATGAATTCTTTTATTACGGGAGTCATATCGTCTATAACCTCTTGAGATCCTTCGTTATAAATAAAAGACAGTATTTTTAAATTTTCAACATCAATCTCACGCACAATTATCCGAAACATATCATTAGTTGGATATAAATTCGTTTCATTCAATGCTATATTTAATTTACCAAGCATTTCATTCATAAGCAACTCTACTTCATCTAAAGCCTTATTATATTTAACTCCTTATTTTTAATTGATATAACATTATCACTATCATTTAAATAAGAAATGTCAACGCTTGTCCAAAAACAAATAAAAATTATTTAAAAAGAATTGCATGAGTGAATATTTTAAATTACAAACACAATACTGTGTCATCTATGCAACCGAAGCGTAAATTTTATCATCTCCTGAGCTGCAACAGAATATTTAAAACAAATACAAGTGAAGCTGTATATATTTACATAAAAATATCAGCCACTCCGATTTTTATGATTATACGAAATGAAGCAAGGGCTAACTCTGCGAAGCCGCTGCGCTTGCTTCTTCGAGTTCCCCTTGCTTTTCTGCCCTTCGGTTAGAAAAGAAACCAAACCGCTACCAACCTTGAATATCTATATTTTTGAATAGATACCCCCCTCCTTAACTACCACTATCAAAAATAGAAAAATCATCTTACAAATAACCCACACACATTATTTTAGATTGCTACCTTATTAAATTAAAAATTCAACCTTAGATGGAATTTAATGTACAAGGAATGTCCTACTGTAACGGAGAATTTTAAACATTAAAAATTATAACTATGGTTTGTCATAGCCTGTACATCTATTCACCTCATGCATATGCACTAAGAAAGTTTTTTTGAATACTGGAGTTGCCCCTGCTAAAACGGACACGGTTAATTAACTGCTAATATGGCATCACGATATTCGCGTGGCGATTTCATGTTCAACCTCTTGTGTGGATGCAGATTATTATAATCCTCTATCCATTATGCCATTTTTCCATCACTGAGACTGCATCCGGCAGATCATTTACATACACGTAATCTCACTTGAACGTCTTTACAAACGATTCTGCCATGCCGTTACTTTCCGGACTGCGTACTGGTGTAGTACTCACGATGAACCCCAGTGAACTGGCGAATGTGCGAGTGGCATCGGCTGTGCAGCAATTATGCCAATGACAGTGGCTCCATTGACGGCAATGACCTGACATCTACAATCCCGCTACAAAGCATTTACTCCATGAGTCATTGCACTTGCTGAGCTACACGAACACACTAAAACCAGATAATAATTAATCGCTGTATAAGCTCGTAACGAGCGGAACTTTAAGGCAAAATAGAGCCATCTCCCCCCTTCACAAAGTTACGCTAATGGCCAGAAAACCTAAAGAAATCAAAACAGACCCGTTAGAGGTCATCCTGTGGAAAGCGGCTGACAAGCTACGTAAGAACATTGATGCAGCCGAGTACAAGCATGTCGTGCTGGGCCTCATTTTCCTTAAGTATATTTCTGATTCTTTTGAATCTCATTATGAGTTGCTGAAGGCTGGTGAAGGCGAGTTCGCAGGCGCTGACCCGGAAGATAAAGACGAGTACACCGCTTACAACATTTTCTTTGTCCCTGAGCTTGCACGCTGGAACTATCTAATATCTAAGGCCAAGCTACCCGAAATCGGTAAGCTGGTTGATGATGCTATGGAGCTTATCGAAGCGGGTAACCCACAGCTAAAAGGTGTGCTGCCGAAAGTCTACGCTCGCCAGAACCTCGACGCCACTGTGCTGGGTGAACTGATAGATCTGATTGGCAACATTGCACTGGGAGATGCCAAAGCGCGTTCTGCTGATGTATTAGGCCACGTATTCGAATACTTCCTTGGTGAATTCGCACTGGCAGAAGGTAAACAAGGCGGTCAGTTCTATACACCAAAATCCATTGTTAGCCTGCTGGTTAACATGCTGGAACCCTACAAAGGCCGTGTCTTTGATCCCTGCTGTGGTTCTGGTGGTATGTTCGTTCAGTCAGAAAAATTTGTTGAAGCGCATCAGGGAAATATTGACGATATTTCGATTTACGGTCAGGAATCCAACCAGACCACTTGGCGTCTGGCAAAAATGAACCTGGCTATCCGGGGTATCAATTCAGAACACGTCCGCTGGAACAGTGAAGGTTCTTTCCTTAACGATGCTCATAAAGATTTGAAATCTGATTTTATCATTGCCAATCCACCGTTTAACGTGTCTGACTGGTCCGGTGAGCAGCTTCGTGGCGATGCCCGTTGGCAATACGGTATCCCACCTACCGGGAATGCTAACTTTGCCTGGATGCAGCATTTTCTGTATCACCTGTCGCCAAAAGGTCAGGCTGGTGTTGTACTGGCAAAAGGGGCTTTAACATCTAAAAGTTCTGGTGAAGGTGATATCCGTGCCGCACTGGTAAAAGATGCCAATGTGATTGACTGTATCGTTAATTTACCTGCAAAACTGTTCCTGAACACCCAGATCCCTGCGGCGTTATGGTTTATGCGTCGTGATCGTGAAAATAGCAGCCAATATCGTGATCGCAGTAAAGAAATTCTGTTTATCGATGCCCGTAATCTTGGTCATTTGATTAATCGTCGTACCAAAGTGCTTTCTGACGACGATATTAAAACCATCGCAGACACCTACCATAACTGGCGTAACAAAGGTGGCGAATATGAAGATATTGCGGGTTTCTGTGCGTCAGTAGACATTGATGAAGTTGCTAAACTTGATTATGTGCTGACACCTGGTCGTTATGTTGGCCTTGCTGACGAAGAAGACGATTTTGACTTTAAAGAACGTTTTACGGCTCTTAAAGCGGAGTTTGAAGCACAATTGGAAGAAGAAGCGCATCTGAATAAGTCTATCGCTGAGAGTCTGGCGAAGGTGGTTTTATGAGTCAGTGGATAAAAACTAAACTTGGTGAGATTGTCATTCTTAATTATGGTAAAGCATTAAAGGCACAGGATAGGAATGCTGGCTCTATACCTGTATATAGTTCAGGTGGATTAACTGGTTGGCATAACAAAGCATTAATAAACGAACAAGGAATTATTATTGGTCGTAAAGGAACTGTTGGGAAAGCGTACTTAACTTATGGACCATTTTGGTGTATTGATACTGCTTATTATATTTTACCTAACCCTTCGAAATATGATTTTGTTTTTTTATTCTATTTGTTGAAAACATTAGGGCTGGAAGAACTGAACGAAGATAGCGCTGTTCCTGGACTAAACAGGGATACCGCTTATAGTCAAGAGATCCTATTACCTTCACTGCCAGAGCAAAAAGCCATCGCCTCTGTACTGTCCTCTCTTGATGACAAAATAGACCTGCTTCATCGCCAGAATAAAACTCTGGAATCCATGGCCGAAACCCTGTTTAGGCAGTGGTTTATTTTAGATAGCACTGGTGTATCAGTTAGTATAGATCAGATAATTGACTTTAATCCAAAGCGAACTTTAATTAAAAGCCAAGACGCTACTTATTTGGACATGGCTGGACTGAGCACTGTTATTTTTCGTGCAAATGGATATTACAGACGTCCATTTTCTTCAGGAACTAAATTTACTAAACGAGATACCTTGCTAGCCAGAATTACCCCATGTTTAGAAAATGGGAAAGCGGCCTATATTGATTTTTTAGACGACAATGAAACTGGATGGGGTTCTACCGAATTCATAGTTATGCGTCCTAAAAAAGAAATCCATCCTTTTATCTCATATATCATGTGCCGAAACCCGGACTTCAAAGAATATGCAGAAAGCTGTATGGAAGGTTCAACTGGCAGACAACGAGTTAACTTGGATCATCTTAAGAAGTTCAATGTTAATCTGCCAACAGAAGCTTCCCTACGTATAATTAATGAGTTATTAGATTCATTTGAAAGTAAACTTATTAACAACTCAAAACAAATTGATAGCTTAGAAAAACTCCGCGATACCTTACTTCCCAAACTGATGAGCGGTGAAGTACGGGTTCAGTATGCAGAAGAAGCAATCGCATCAGTAGCATAAAATAATTATGCGGGTGTACAGCCCGCTCTCTGGTTAAGCGGCAATAAGGACAGTACGCATGGCAAAGATGACCGAATCCGATATTGAAGTAATGGCAATTGAGCACCTGCAAGGGCTGGGCTATGAGTATGTTTACGGCCCGGACATTGAACCCAGTGGAATCAATCCGTTACGTAGCTATCAGCAGGTTATCCTTGAAGATAAAGTGCGTACAGCATTGCAACGAATTAATCCGCACCTTAGTGAGCAGAAGTGTGAGGAAGCTCTAAAACAGGTGATGCAGATCAGCTCACCTGACCTAATGGCAAACAATCTAACCTTTCATCGCCTTTTGACCGAAGGAATCAATATCGAAGTCAGCAAGGATGGTAATACACAAGGGGAGCTGGCCAGCCTGATCGACTTTAACGATCCCACTAATAATGCATTTCTGGTCATTAATCAGCTCACCATCAAAGAAGGCAACCATACCCGCCGGCCGGATCTTATTTTGTTCATCAACGGTCTGCCGTTAGTCGTTATTGAACTCAAAAATGCTGCTGACGAAAATTCCACGTTATCAGGCGCTTATAACCAGATTAAAACCTATCAGAACCAAATATCCAGCCTATTTACGTACAATGTGTTTAATGTGATATCTGACGGACTGGATGCCAAGGCGGGGACGATTTCTGCTGATTTCAGTCGTTATATGACGTGGAAAACCGCAAACGGTAAAACGCCAGCTACCAGTACCCAACCACAGCTCGAAGTTTTATTACATGGTTTACTTAATCCTGTAACTCTGCTGGACATGATCCGCCACTTTATTGTGTTTGAAGCGAGCAAACATGAAGACAGCAAAGGGATTATCAGTATCCGCACTGTTAAAAAAATGGCAGCTTATCACCAGTACTACGCGGTCAATGCAGCAGTACTTTCCACTATTCGTGCCTCGGCGGTGAATGCTTACTCCCCCTCTGCCGAAGTGGCATTACGCCAGCAGGGACGTAACAGTAAAGTTCTTGTTAATGCGCAAAAAACCGGAGATCGTAAAGCGGGGGTCGTGTGGCATACCCAGGGTTCCGGTAAATCGCTTTCGATGGTGTTTTATACCGGGAAGATTGTACTGGCGCTGAATAATCCAACAGTGGTAGTGATCACTGACCGTAACGATTTGGATGATCAGCTATTCGGTACGTTTTCTTCTGCCACTCAGCTACTTCGTCAGACACCAAAACAGGCCAACAACCGGGAAGAACTCAAAGAATATTTGCGTGTCGCCTCTGGCGGTGTGGTGTTTACTACTATTCAAAAATTCCAGCCTGATGATGGCAGCAATATCTATGAGTTGCTGTCCGACAGAACTAATATTGTCGTTATCGCTGATGAAGCACACCGTTCCCAGTACGGTTTCAGCGCCAAAGAAGTTGACGTGAAAGACAGCGAAGGCAACGTAACAGGTAAACGCACCGTTTACGGCTTTGCCAAATATATGCGTGATGCCTTGCCCAATGCTACCTATCTTGGCTTTACCGGAACCCCCATAGAAAAAACGGACGTAAACACACCTGCTGTTTTTGGTAACTACGTTGATATCTACGATATCTCACAGGCCGTAGAAGACGGTGCAACCGTGCGTATCTTCTATGAAAGCCGTCTTGCCAAAATTGCCATCAGTGACGAAGGTCGCCAGCTAATTGAAGACTTCGACGATGAGTTTAACGAAGACGAGCTGACGCTTACCCAGAAAGAACGGTCTAAATGGGCCAGAATCGAAGGTTTGATTGGCAGTTCAAAACGTATTAAAGCTATTGCGGCGGATATGGTTCAGCACTTTGAACAGCGCTTAAAATCTAATGCCGATCATGGCAAGGGCATGATTGTCACCATGTCCCGTCGTATTGCTGCTGAACTTTATAAAGAAATCATAGAGTTAAAACCTGAATGGCACAGCGATAATCTAAATGATGGCGTGATTAAAGTCGTCATGACCTCTTCTGCTGCTGACGGACCAGAAATCGCTAAACACCACACCACAAAAAAAGAACGTCAGGTTCTGGCTAATCGTATGAAGGATGACGACGACAAGCTGAAACTGGTGATAGTGCGTGATATGTGGTTAACCGGCTTCGACGCTCCCAGCATGCATACGCTGTATATCGACAAACCAATGAAAGGCCACAACCTCATGCAGGCAATTGCCCGTGTGAACCGTGTGTATAAAGATAAGATAGGCGGTCTGGTTGTTGACTATCTGGGCATTGCCTCTGATTTAAAAGAAGCCCTCTCCTTTTACTCTGATGCAGGTGGACGTGGAGATCCTGCTGAGGTTCAGGAAGAAGCTGTAACGCTCATGCAGGAAAAGCTGGAAATCCTGGAAGGCATGATGCATGGCTACGATTACAAAGCTTACTTTGCCGCAACTACTTCACAACGCCTGACAATTATTCTTGAATCAGAAAACCATATTTTAGGGCTGGATAACGGTAAAGGTAAAATGCGTTTCCTGGCTGCGGTTGCAGCCTTGTCGCAGGCATTTGCATTGGCGACACCGCACGATAAAGCAATGGAAGCGGCACCCGAAGTAGCATTCTTCCAGGCCGTAAAAGCCAGACTGAATAAATTTACTGAAAACTCAGACGGATCAGAAGAAGAACACAATGACAGTCTGGAAGTTCGGGTAAAACAGACTATCGATCAGGCTCTGGTTACCGATAAAGTTGTTGATATTTTTGACGCTGCTGGGATACAAAAGCCAGATATTTCCGTTCTTTCTGAAGAATTCCTTCAGGAAATGAAGGATTACAAACACAGAAATATTGCTTTGGAAACGCTTAAAAAACTGCTTTCTGACGAGATTAAGGTTCGCTCGAATCAAAGTATCACCCAAGGCAAAAAACTGATTGATATGCTGACCTCTGCAATCAATGGCTACCAGAACAAGGTACTGACCGCAGCGGAGGTAATTGATGAGCTAATCAAGCTTGCCAAGACTATCCAGGAATCTGACAGCCTTGCCAGCCAGTTAAACCTCAGCGCTTATGAATATGCCTTCTATTCTGCTGTTGCAGATAACGACAGTGCTCGCGAGTTAATGGAAAAGGAAAAACTACGAGAACTGGCAGTCGTACTTACAGAGGCTATCCGCAACAATGTCAGTCTTGACTGGACAGTGAAAGAAGCAGCAAGAGCAAAAATTCGCGTGGTGGTAAAACGTCTGCTCAAAAAATATGGTTATCCACCCGATATGTCCTTGCTCGCCACAGAGACCATTTTGAAGCAGGCTGAACTTTTAGCTGGAGAATTAGGAAAATGATTCCCCTAAATTTTTAACATACAAACTATTTTAAGTTATACAGGAGAAGCTAATGGATAGCAGGCCATATCTTAAAACAGTACTATATATACTATCACTATGGCTTCTATTTTTATCATTATTAATTATGTCCTTCGATAAGGTTTTGATAAAAAATGTGTGGGACTATATTTTTACTGAAAACTTTACTTTCTCAATCTCGTCATTGAAAGTGAGAAATATCGTTTTCATAGTTAGTTTGATTTTCATTTTTATTGGTGCAATTATTTTAATAGTCCTTGCAAATAGCTTTGGTTCGGGTTGGTCTGTTGCATGCACTGTCTCGGATATTAGCAATGAAAACCATGAACATTTAGAGTTTTTAACCACTTATATAATGCCCTTAGTTTTCACTGATGTCGATAGTAAGAGAACTGTATTAAATTTAGGGTTGATGATATTTGTAATCGGCGCAATATACGTAAAGACAAACCGGTTTTATTCTAACCCATCACTTGCAATACTCGGATTCAGAATATACAAAGCTAATGTTCATGACCGTGGAGTGAAAAAATGCACAGTAATCTGCCGCAGTGTTCTAAAGAGTACAGATAATATAAAGTATATAAAAATCGACGATGAAACTTATTTGGCTAAAATAGTGTAGAGGTCATGACATGTTCACTAACATTGAAAATATTTCAAAATCGAAACGCATTTCTGGCGAAGCTTTTTTTGTCGCTGATATTCAAGGTACGATAGATATATTCAAGGTTAACCTTGAACCTGATGCTGAAAAAGATCTGACCACTTCATTTTCTAAAAGCTTAATCAATAATATTATTGAACCTAACAGAGGTAAAGTGGCCGTTCCACTTGTATCCACTTTATTAGAAAGAGATAAACAAGTTTTCGAATATGATCACTTAGCAATTAATCATCTCCCAATTGAATTTACTAAAATGAACAACGTGCTAAATTTCGGTGTCAATGGGAATGCAACACAGTTTGATTTTGCAACACAAAGCCTAACATCGGTAAAAGCCGTAATTTACCACCTTTGTGATGGTAATGGAAACAGCGTAGTCATTTACCAACATAAATATCCTGTTTCTCTACATAAGAAAACAAAAAAGTCTTTCTTGAGTCTAAATGGCAGAACCTTAGATAAGATCACTCATGACAGTATTGATATAAATGACACGATTGACTTCTTCTTTTTTCAGAATAAGTACTATGCGCTAAACATTAAACTTCTTGAAAGAATGTATGGATTAGAAAGTGTAATAGATAATCTTGCAAATAACTCAACGCCATTAATAATAAACCTTGGAATTGTTAATACACAAGGAATGCCAGTGCCACTAGATATTTTCAAGGACATGTATAAAGACAGAGCATTTATGCGTAGACTTGCTATGGTTTCAAAAGGGAACTTAGTAAAAACGGGAGTTTCAGTCCCTCAAATACAACAAGTTATGCAAAAATTTCCTGTATTTCAACGGAATATTGATCTAACAGGAGGATTAATAAACCTTAATACTAAAGATCAAAAGAGATACTTTATCCGGCTTCTAAATAATGAAGCATCTTTTGCAGCACTTGATAACTCGCCCTTCCTGGCTGTTGAAAAAGACTCCGCTGCTTAAATTTTAAATGAGCATCCTCAAGCCGAATAACTTAAAGGATGCTCTTCAAATTTTAATAAGAATTATCAACAGAAAAAAACCTCATAAAAAACACTACTCATTTAATTTCCAAAATTAAGAAGAACATTAATAACCACCATTATATTACATGATCTTTTCCATATCCTATAGCATTACTCTCTATATTATTAATATCTGAGCCTCTAATTATCTCCTTTATACAAATTAGTTCCAATATGGATAAATATTCTTGTGAAAATGGTTAATCCACATCACATAGGATAACCTTAACGTCCCTATGTTCCATTAAGTTAAGAATAACCTCAAGCAAACCAAATCAGATACCCCCTAATAAAACAAAAATAAATTTGAATACCGTAAAATCTGGTGTCATTAATATCTTGAAAACAACAAAAAAGGAGATAAACAATGATATCAAGAGAAAATAATAAAAATAACCTATTCCGTGTAAAGTCTAAAAATGGTGTCCTTCGTTGCCTCAAGGCTGGCATGGATATAAATATGTGCAATAGTAAAGGTCAAACTGCTCTTTTTACCTGTAATGTACCCGAAGCTATACAGGCAATGATTGACGCTGACATTGACATTCACCACTTAGACAATGACGGAAACAATGCATTGTTTTATGCTCAAAATATAGAGACGGTGGAACTTCTTGTCAGCAATGGAATTAATGTAAACCACAGAAACAAGTCAGGCACCCTTGCCATACAGCATATTAATGTTTCACCTGGGTTAATAAAATATCTTATCAAAGCAGGACTAGATATCCATGCCAAAGATAGCTATGGCAATTCCTTTCTTTTCATTCCATTTGAAGGATATGTGTACGATGCACTAATTGAGGCTGGTTGCGACATTAATCATAAAAATATAAGTGGACAGACAGCATTCGATCACTGGCAGTCAGAAAATAATAGCATAGTTGGTAAATATACGCACTGGGAATCTAAAAATGATAACTACATGCGCTTCCTTATCCGTAATATTCACCTTACAAACAGTTCAAAAATTGTATTCAAGAACATTACATTTAAATCAATTGAGCTGTTGTCATTGCTTATAAAACAAAAAAATGAATTTGAGATAAGTGATAAATGTATCATAACACCAACAAATGCCGACGCTAAAAAATTAATTTTACAACTAAAGAAGCTGACAGACATTAGTCATGTTTGGTTTTACATAAGCAGTACATATCTACTGACGCACTATGCAGGAAGACTGCTAATTAAATGGTTAATACGTAATGATATAAAAGTTGATATAGAATCACTAAAAGAACGCTACTTCTATGAAGAAATCCTCCAGGAAAAATCACAGAGAGAGCAAAAGGTTTTACGAACAACGCTTCAACCAGTTACCTGTAAAGCAATTACAAAAAAAAGATTATGAATTGAATCTGCCTGAACACTCTCCCCTTGGCTTTAACCTTTAGTTAGATAGCCAAGGGGCGCTAACATCATTAATTTAATACAAAGCCCCACATTGCACCTTAGCACTTTGATAAATTTATTTTTTAAAACACCCTCATCGCCAATTCATACAATATCAATCACTACTCTCAAACCAAATCAATCAAATAAAACACAGCACTTTTTGATAAAAATAATATAACAATGAAAAACAACACCTTATATGAAATATAATAAAAATATAACTATTTAATTAAATAAATATAAAAATATATTTGCATTTTGTTTATTTAATAATATATATTTCATTTGTTAATTAAATAAAGGAGAACTAAAATGAATAAAACAAACTATCCAAGCCTGACTAACTATCTCGCCAAAACAAAAAAGAACGCAGATCTTTATAGATTATATAATCCACAATTTTCTTTTTTCTGCAAAAGTGACACTCAGGAGCAAAGATTTTATTTCGATTATTTCTCAAGACATATGGTCTCGAAGAGAAATATTTTAACCGTATTCTCTATCTATACATTCACCTCTTATAACATGAACAAAAAAGAGACAATAAAAAATTTCATTCGATTTCTCAAAACGACGAATGAAAGTACATTCCATAATGCTTTTTCATTTCGCGGTGGTAACATTTTGTATGTAAGCAACAAAAACATGTTGAAAGAGATCTCATGGTTTTCACTCGCTCGAATTTACGAAGACATTAAAAAAATAAAGGAATATAAAACCAACCATGAAAACTATATCAGATTAGTCGCTTAACAGAGGAGAAAAATTATGAATAACAACGCAATAAATGCATTACTCTCTTGTAAAACTCCAAAAGACATTCAGGCTTGCATTACTGCAGGCTCCGATATTAATACACTGGATTCGTTTGGAAGAAATATACTGTTTTACTGTAAAAACCCAAGAATGATTGACACTCTGGTTAAAGCAGGAATAGATTTTAACCATGTTGACAACTATGGTCACAATGTTTTGTTTAACCAGCGAAATCCTCACATACTGAAAAAATTGATTGATTCCGGCGTAGATATACACCACAAAAATGGTCTCGGCCAAACCTGTTTATGCTCGTTAGCTGATAATATATCCTGTTGCAAAACCCTGATCAATGCTGGAATTAATGTCAACAATGTGGATAAATGCGGAAGAACAATACTTTTTTACGTAAAAAATCACTCTATCTTTGATTTGATGGTACAGGCCGGTTGCGATATAAACCACAGAGATAACCAGGGTCATGGTATTTTTGAAATTTGCTATTCATTAGGCGATTTCAAAGCCAAAATGCTCATTCGTCATATTAGTATGAAGGATAGCAGTCCAGTAATTTTCAACTACCTCAACAGCGAAAGTCTGCAGATAATGGATTTGCTTCAGAAGAAAAACCTTAACTTTACTATCTCTGATAACTGCCAGGTTTATCTAAGTGCCAATGAAAATGAAATGAGCTCTTTCTTCAGTGAAATAAAGAAGAAGACAGATATCAGCAACACACATTTTCGCCATATTGTACTGCGAGGTTATGATTTACGCGGGGACATTGAAACCATTAAATGGTTTATCCGCAATGATATCAAAATAGATAAAAAACAACTGGAACAGCATATTCGACATGATGAGATTTGTAAATATATAGCAGAACATGAGAGAAAGAAACTTAGCGAAATTATGAAACAAACAATCTCTTTAATGCCAGTAAAACGTAGATTGTAACCTCCGCCCCTCCTCACTGTCATAATGAATTTAATATGAACCCTATTTTTACCCAGAGCAGATTACCTAATTAGCAATCTGCTCCACCTCTCTTATTTATAAATTTCGACAATGCCTTGACTTATTTTACCAATGCGCTAACTGTAGATCATGAACACATTTTAAAAAAGGTTAGATATGCATAAAAATGAAAGTAAAGAAGATCTATCAAGAAGCTCAAGAAGAGGTAAATTCCATACAGCAAAATATTCACCTAATGAAGTTCGAACTCACTGCGTCAGCGTTCGGTTAAACGAAGAAGAATTATCTATTCTCGATAGTAAAAGAGGCCCTTATAAAAAAGGGGAATGGCTAAGAATGGCATCCCTCAACAAACTCCCACCGGTATTACCTGAAATCAATCGTGAAGCATGGATTAAACTCGGCAACCTTTCACAGGATTTAAACCGCCTGCTGAATCATCTCGACAGCAAAAGCCCTGACAGCGAACTGACCCGTACAGAACTCTTCGCCCTGCGCAGACAAATCAAAACTCTCAGGGATCACCTTATTCCATCAACCTTTCTGGAGCAAGACCAGTGAAAGGCATGCAGAAAATAAAGCGGGGTAAACAGTTTGCAGGTGTGGTTCTCTATAGCCTTAAGCCAGGATCTCACCACAAAATCACGCCTTATATTATCGGTGGCAACATGACGGGAAGCACTGCTGCTGAACTTATCAGTGAATTTGAAGGCACAAGACTACTGCGCCCCGGTGTCGCCAAACCTGTCTGGCATAATTCGCTTCGCCTGCCAAAGGGAGAAACACTGTCAGTCAGACAATGGGCGGCATTCGCTGACGATTATATGACCCGGATGGGATTCACTGAAACCCATCTTCGCTGCTATATCATGCACGATGATTCGGACGGGCAGCATATCCATATAATAGCTAACAGAATTAACATGGTCGGTGGGAAATTATACCTTGGTAAAAATGAAAACCTCATCAGTACCCGGATTATCAGCGAACTGGAGAAAGTCCACAAACTCACTCAAACTACACCTGCAAACAGTGGTCATCGTCAGGAGAAAAGAAAGCCTTCCCGCAATGAGCTGATGATGGCTGAACGAACGACAACTCTCTGCCCCAAGTCCACTCTGCAGAGCCTGATTGATAATGCGTTAACCGGCCGCCCTGATTTGCTGACTTTTATCACTATGCTGGAAAAGGAAGGCGTGAACTGTAAACCCAATATCGCCTTAACGGGAAAAATGAACGGCTTTTCATTTCAGTATCAGGGCATTGCCTTTAAAGCATCTCAGTTGGGTAAGAAATATGGCTGGTCTTACCTGCAAACGCTGATTGATTTCGTACCGGAACATCTGACTTTACTGAAACAAGCACAAAAGCCAATACTACCTGCACCAGTGCCAGTGCCAGTGCCAGTGCCAGTGCCAGTGCCAGTGCCAGTGCCATCATGCGAGTCTGAAGAACAGGCTGCAAACCGGGAAACGATTCTGGAGAAAATCCATCAGCTTGAAGAAAAAATTCGTCTGGAAAGACAACAGGAGACAGTGGGTATCATTCAGCTCAGGAGCAAGCTGCACAATACAACCCGTCAGATACCCCGCCAGCGTCGCCTGAAGGTGTGGCTTTTATTACTCAACCAAATTGTTGTACTTCTAAGGCGCAGGGGAATGTCACTGCTGCATGCCACAACACATCCTTTCCGCAAGATTCTTCATCTGCACCTGTTAGCACCCGTTCCTTTCACAGCCAGTCATTCTCCTCAGGAACAATCAGTTAGGAATAACCAGCACCACACACCATAAGGTGTGCTAGTCCATAACGAAACAATAGTCAATGAATAATTGATCGTTTGTATAGATCGATAATTAAGTTATGATAGCCATAAGCTATCACGAAGTAATCATCGATCGGTACAAGCAATTTTACTAAAGCGGGTCATTCATCGAAAATGTTCAAAAATACATCATCTTAAATCAGTCCTTGGAGTCACGATGGATAATAAAACGATTAGCTGCCCCTTCTGCTTTACACAAAGCCCACATGGTGTGCGGGTTTGCAAAGGCTGTCATGCAAAAGTGGCCTATGGTGAAAGCCCGCTCAGTGTGGCATTCTTGTTTCAATTCGTGGCATTAGCTATCGCCTGGTTAGTATTTTCATTAACCGGCAGCACTCCTGTCTCAGTCATTACGTTTTTTGCCAGCGTCATTATTCTTATCTGCATTATTAAAAAGAAATATGCAGATAGAGTTATTTTTATACGGTGATATTAATTTCACACTACCGCAAACATAAAAAACTAATATGAGATAACTTATGAACAGATTCATGATTTCTGTGTTTTTTATTTCTTCTTTCCTTATTTCTGGTTGTTCAACATCAGGCAATCAGCAACTGAAAAAAGAAACATCACAAAGTCTGCAGTCTAAAATCATCAAAAATAAAACAACGAAATCAGAAATCATTACCGCATTAGGTGAGCCCGAAACCAAGACTACACTTGATAGTGGAAATGAAGAATGGACTTATTCGATGGATAACAATCAGTTTGATGCCACCACATTTATTCCCGTTGTTGGGCTGCTGACGGGGGGCTCACAGACGCAGGCCAAAACGCTGGAAATCGAATTTAAAGGAGAAACGGTCAGCAAATGCTCGTTCTCTGAAAATAAAAGCAGAATGAATACAGGTCTGATTCAATAACTCACGTTACAGCCAGGGAATTATTTATGAAAACTTATGCCGTTATCACACTCGTTACCGCTGCATCGTTGCTGAGTGGCTGTAACAGCGAACCTTCCGAACAGGATATTTACACTGCCATGAATAAGGTCGTTGCGCAGGCGAATGCTTTCGTGAAATCTATAGCAGGCAAGGATGTCCCAAAAGACGCACTGCGCGAATTAAAATCAGTCAAAAAGCATGACTGCGTAGAAGTCTCTGATCAAAGTTATAAATGCAATGTGACGGCTATTGTCGATAACGAAAAGCGTACTGCTGCTGTAACCCTTGTCAAAACGGATGATGGCTGGCAGGTCGTTGATAAGTAAACCCACCTTAAAGCCATCACGACAGGCGGGACGCCAACTGGGTGGCTCCTGCCTTTTTAATACTCGATTATGACCTGCCGGAAACGCCAGCTCCATTTCTCTCCACCATTCAGCATCCCATTCCTTGTACACGCTGCTGCCGCTATCAAAGTCTTTTCCTGATCACTGAGCCTGGCGGAGTATAAGCCAGAGAGCCTGCAATGCGTTTCTTTTCATACTGAGCCAGCAAATCAGCATAAATATGCTCTGCTTCGTCCAGATTGCCTGAAATATAATTCACAAGTGAATTCAGGCAATGCAGCAATGTATTGCTGTTTGCAAGCTTCCTGAGCAGAGTTGTGTTCAGGGTTGAAACGACTCCTGTAAACATCTGCATAATATTATCAACGTGATAACATGAATTGCGATACTGCGCCCGTGAATAAAAATACTTCAGATGATACCCGGCGAAGAGAACATAAAGTTTTTTGTAAAAGACATTGTTATTAACGCTGTTGTGATGATGGGTTATAAATTTATCAACAACATGTATAAACTTTTCCTCCTGAGATAAAACATCAATAGCACTCATAATTTTCTCCATTTTTTACTTTTATAATTAAGTACTATCATCTTCAAAAAGTAAAATCAATAGTAATTTAAAAATATTTTTATAAAACAATATTTATTCTATTCTCACTTAAAACAGCTTTCACTGTGGAGATATTGAGTCCTCCAGATTGCATTACTATTTCATATTTCAATTATCTGAGTCATTTCCATATTTCAGATAAAAAAACCACAGGAATATTTTTGAGAGCGTGCTACGCACTGGCTTACGCCCCGACTACCGATAAATGTTAATTATTTTTACCAAACCGGTGAAAACCATAATTTTGTTTCCCTGGCAGCGCCGCTGAGTGCCCACAGCACTCACTCGCTGAAGCAGAAAGGGTTTTTCCGAAGGGTCCCGGCGTGAGCCGTACTCAGCAAATGGGCAAATCATGTATCTGTGTTCGCTTTCCCGATCAACTCAGCCTCCTGATTTTTTGCGCGAAGCGTATTTGTAATGACAGTTAACCTCAGGTCTATGAACTCGTGCGCGAAGCGTATTTATACTTACAGAAAATACTGTAGTAATGTTCTGAAGCCCAATGGCGCAACACACAGTTGCGCATGCTTCCCTTAAGAAATGATATTATATAAGAAAAACAATAATAAAAGTATTTTCATCAGGTACACCAAGGCCTTGATTATCGTTCTAATGCAAAACTGTGGTTTCTTATTTCTTTATCACTCTTTTATCTTGCAGAACACATTTGAAAATTAACCAATAAAATCAATTAATTAAACAAACCCTGTCGTTATTAACTTCAGCACCAAAAATCATTAATTACATAACAGGTGATGGTGAAATTTAGCACCCCTTGTTTTAAATTTGATAACCAACCATCTCCCGCTAAATAACAACCGTAAAATCTCAAAGTAAATACAATTAAATAATGCTACCACCAAAGTTGACAAATAAATTAAATGTGCCATATATGTAATCACAACAATAAAAAAGGAGCCATCATGTCAATCACAAGCGTTGTATTAACTAAAGAACAAAAGTCCATTATTGCAGAAGCATTAGAGGTTATGCCTGAAGATCTGGAAGAAATAAAGATTAAAGCAAATAGCTATAAAAAAACGTCATTCAGAGACGATTTCTCAATGATATTCAAAGGCAATATGGCCACACTCGCCAGGATGGATTTGACGCCCACAGCGTTTAGAATTGTGCTTTATCTCTTCTCAGTAATTGATTATGGAAATATTATCCCTGATTTTTCACAGTCACGTATAGCCAAAGATCTTGGGCTGAATAAATCAAATGTCTCACGCGCATTCAAAGAGTTATTTGAGAGAAAAATACTTATTCGTGACGCCATAGATAACCAAGTATACCTTAATTCAAACTTGTGTGTTAAAGGAATCCCTCGTCGTTTCAATGAAGATCTGATGGATAAATTTAGAAAGTCCAGACTGGAGACAGAAGACTTTGCCAATTCGTTTAACTTTTATCGTGCAGGGAGTAAAACAAAGCCGGTTAAAAATCCCAAAAGAAGATATCCTACAGACGGCATTCCATTTGATTAAAATAATAAATAATGCTGTTGAACAATTTATACTTCCGCAAATGACTATTTCCCAATACAAATTCAACTTTATATTGGGAATAAAACTAATCATAAGATATCATTAAGTATATGACGTTCTTGTTCAACTTCACATGATTTAATCATCCCACTTAGTACTCTAACAAAAACGTCATTCCATTTCTGACGCTCTCTCGAAGTATGCCAGTTCTCAAACAACACTTTTTCAAGAGAGATCCAAATAACTTCTGCGCGAGAGGTATTTAATAGCTCCTTGAATACTTCGTCAGATACAGTAAGAGCATGAGAATAGATTTTATTATCAATAGTCCAGAAAGGCTCTGGCTTGGTAAAATCAGTCAAAGAAGCAAAAGCCAACCCACGGATCTGTGCTGCTTCCATTGTGCTGTTCACTTTATGATGATCCCGCCATGTTCTTAAATCACCTAAAAGATAATTTACTCGTTGATTCCTTGCCTTGCTGTCTTCTGCCTGGTATTGAATATAAGCGGGACCATTACCAGTCTGGCGATAACGAGCCAATGTTTTGACACTTACACCAAGATAAAGGGCCGAAACTTCAGCACTCAGGGTTGCATCATCTGGCATACTACCAAATAGCCGCCATACTTCGGCGTATTCCCTTAAAGTATCAATAGTACTCATTCCTTGTTCTCCTGATTTACTGGCAATGGTGGATACTTCGCTGAAGCCAAAAGTGTATTGTACAATTCTGGTGACGTCATCAGCATATGAAGCTCAATCAGTTGAAGAGCCTCAAATACCCGCTCTTTATCAGGCTCAGCATATCTTTCAGTAGGGTCTGTGGTATTACGGTGGTTAAGCAATCTTTTCACCACTGCATACGAAGTAAGCCCTTCTGCAACTCGACCAAAGGTTCTTCGTAGATCGTGCATTCCCAACTTTATTATTCCGGCTTCCAGACAGATATACTCGCGTAAGCTTTTACTATCAGAATAGTGCCCAACCTTACTCCGCGACGAACGAGCCGGAAAAACCCATTTGCGTTTATCTGCGCGTATTTCGGTATCATTGACGATATCTCGCCGGTCTTCCAGAATTCGCTTTGTCGCATCGCAGATTGGAAGCTCATGGTCATTACGATTCTTCGTGTCGTAAAAGCGAATCACTCGATTTTCGAGATCGACATAGCTGGTCGTTCTAGCCTCTTCTTGTGTCAGGGCCTCTCGCCAGCACAGTGTTGCTGTTTCTTCCTTCCTGGCTCCTGTCAGAATGGTCAGCAACAGATAATCACAACCCAAGCGATTAAAACTTCGCTTATTGTGTAATGCAGTTAAGAACCGTCCCAAAGTATCTTTTGGGGACAATGGATTTCGAACGCCCTTGGCACGATAGCTATCTTCCAGCTCAGATCGTGTTCTGAACTTCTTCTGTACCTTTAAAATTGAAAAAGGGTTGTAGGACAACGAAGGTTGTCGTTGCTGGGTCTGAGCATTCCCAGCTTCAATCTCGATTGCGTGTTTTACAGCAACATTGGCCCACCTAAAAGTCTGTTCTGCTGCTGTTCTGGCTCTTGAAGCAAGCTCGTCAAACTTCCGAAGGATTTCATTACCAGTAAGATCCTTGATTCGAAGGTTTTGCCATTCTTTCAACCGATTCTCAGCTTTGTTTAACACATTGAGAGTGTTTGGTTTAGCAGGTTTGGTTCTGCCAAGTAAGTGACTCCTGTATTGGGCAAAAGCTTCACTCACAGTCAATTCAGCCAGATCGAGTTCCCTTTTAATCTTGTTGGGATTTCTCTTTGTTGCAATCATTGTCTGAACCAACTGCCGAGCTGCCTCACGGGCTTGATCGATACTCGGAAAATCGGACACATTCCCAACCTTTACTTTCAAGACAGAGCTTGGCTTCTTACCCTCACTGACATTACGATCTGACGAGGCTACTCTTCGCTGGATTACATAGGTTTTTTTCGTCAAACTGACCTTCACACCGAAGCCAACGGGTGAATCTCGATGATCGTCAAAAACTATGTAAGGTTTTTGGTCAGGGTTGGCTTCGAAAACGACTTTTCCAGAACTACTGAGTTCAGGCTTAACATTAATACTTAACTTATTGATAATAAAAGCCTGATTGAGAGTTGTTTTCAAAGCATCACCACCATTTGTAGCCCAGAGAAGGAGTAAAACTAATCTATCACACCTTGAGCTACAATTGAGCTACAAATTTATTGGTTTATATGGGTTTAAAGGGGTTTTACCTAGGGCCATATGAGCACTTGAAAGAATTAAATAATGAGTAAAATCAATATGAATGAAGACATTGATAAGGACTTCTCTAGCCATACACCGATGATGCAGCAGTATCTCAAGCTGAAAGCCCAGCACCCGGAGATACTGTTGTTTTACCGCATGGGCGACTTTTACGAACTGTTTTATGACGATGCGAAACGTGCGTCTCAGCTGCTTGATATCTCCCTGACCAAACGCGGCGCGTCTGCGGGCGAGCCAATCCCGATGGCGGGCATTCCTCACCATGCGGTAGAAAACTACCTCGCCAAGCTGGTCAACCAGGGTGAATCCGTCGCTATTTGTGAACAGATTGGAGATCCGGCGACCAGCAAAGGTCCGGTCGAGCGCAAAGTGGTCCGTATCGTCACGCCAGGCACCATCAGTGATGAAGCGCTGTTACAGGAACGCCAGGACAACCTGCTGGCCGCTATCTGGCAGGACAGTAAAGGTTATGGTTACGCAACGCTGGATATCAGCTCCGGGCGTTTTCGTGTTAGCGAACCCGCCGACCGCGAGACCATGGCCGCAGAATTGCAGCGCACTAATCCCGCTGAACTGTTGTATGCCGAAGATTTCGCTGAAACCTCACTGATTGAGGGACGTCGCGGATTACGTCGTCGTCCACTATGGGAATTTGAAATCGATACCGCTCGCCAGCAGCTAAACCTGCAGTTTGGCACGCGGGATCTGATTGGCTTTGGCGTAGAAAACGCCCCGCGTGGATTATGCGCGGCTGGCTGCCTGCTGCAATACGTAAAAGATACCCAGCGTACCTCGCTGCCGCATATTCGTTCCATCACCATGGAACGTCAGCAGGACAGCATCATTATGGATGCCGCCACGCGCCGCAATCTGGAAATTACCCAGAACCTGGCGGGCGGCGTTGAAAACACGCTGGCTTCAGTACTCGACTGCACCGTGACGCCGATGGGCAGCCGTATGCTCAAGCGCTGGCTGCATATGCCGGTCCGCGACACCAGAGTCCTCACTGAACGCCAACAGACCATCGGCGCGCTACAGGATTCCACCGGTGAATTGCAACCCGTGCTGCGTCAGGTCGGCGATCTGGAACGTATCCTGGCACGTCTGGCCCTGCGTACCGCGCGTCCGCGCGATCTGGCCCGTATGCGTCATGCATTCCAGCAATTACCGGAACTGCGCGCACAACTGGAAAGCGTAGACACTGCCCCCGTACAGATGCTGCGCGAGAAAATGGGCGAGTTTGCTGAGCTGCGTGAACTGCTGGAACGTGCCGTAGTGGAAGCTCCACCTGTGCTGGTTCGCGACGGTGGCGTCATCGCCCCGGGCTATAACGAAGAACTGGACGAGTGGCGAGCGCTGGCTGATGGCGCAACTGACTATCTGGACAGACTGGAAATCCGTGAGCGCGAGCGCACCGGTCTGGATACGTTGAAGGTCGGGTTTAACGCCGTTCACGGCTACTACATTCAGATCAGTCGCGGGCAAAGTCATCTGGCGCCGATTAACTATGTGCGTCGCCAGACGCTGAAAAATGCCGAACGCTACATTATTCCGGAACTGAAAGAGTACGAAGACAAAGTTCTGACGTCAAAAGGCAAAGCGCTGGCGCTGGAAAAACAGCTGTACGAAGAGCTGTTCGACATGCTGCTGCCGCACCTGGCTGATTTGCAACAAAGCGCCAGCGCGCTGGCAGAACTGGACGTACTGGTCAACCTTGCGGAACGCGCTTATACCCTGAATTACACCTGCCCGACCTTCACCGACAAGCCTGGTATTCGTATTACCGAGGGACGTCATCCGGTGGTTGAACAGGTGCTGACCGAGCCGTTTATCGCCAACCCACTTAACCTCTCGCCTCAGCGACGGATGCTGATTATCACCGGCCCGAACATGGGGGGTAAAAGTACCTATATGCG
The DNA here is from genome assembly GCF_043945515.1 of Citrobacter freundii complex sp. 2024EL-00216. Classification (NCBI taxonomy): domain Bacteria; kingdom Pseudomonadati; phylum Pseudomonadota; class Gammaproteobacteria; order Enterobacterales; family Enterobacteriaceae; genus Citrobacter; species Citrobacter freundii complex sp. 2024EL-00216. Next base: position 168,330 of record NZ_JBIMRA010000003.1, read on the forward strand.
CCAGACTGCGTTAATTGCGCTGCTGGCCTACATCGGCAGCTACGTTCCGGCGCAGAAAGTGGAGATCGGGCCTATCGACCGCATCTTTACCCGCGTGGGCGCAGCGGATGATCTGGCCTCCGGTCGTTCCACCTTCATGGTAGAAATGACCGAAACCGCCAACATTCTGCATAACGCCACCGAGAACAGCCTGGTGCTGATGGATGAGATTGGACGCGGCACCTCCACCTACGACGGCCTGTCGCTGGCGTGGGCGTGCGCGGAAAATCTGGCCAATAAAATCAAAGCATTAACGTTGTTTGCCACCCACTACTTCGAACTGACTCAGTTACCGGAGAAAATGGAAGGCGTAGCAAATGTGCATCTTGATGCGTTAGAGCACGGCGATACCATCGCCTTCATGCACAGCGTACAGGATGGTGCGGCGAGCAAGAGCTATGGTCTGGCGGTAGCTGCCCTGGCTGGTGTACCAAAAGAGGTTATTAAACGCGCGCGGCAAAAACTTCGCGAACTGGAAAGCATCGCGCCGAATGTTGCTGCAACTCAGGTCGACGGCACGCAGATGTCGCTCCTGTCAGCTCCGGAAGAAACGTCGCCCGCCGTTGAAGCACTGGAAAATCTCGACCCGGATTCGCTAACGCCTCGCCAGGCGCTGGAGTGGATCTACCGGTTGAAGAGTCTGGTGTAACGCCGTAATGCCCGATGGCGCTACGCTTATCGGGCCTTCAAAATATCGCTATATGTAGGCCGGGTAAGGCAAAGCCGCACCCGGCGTGTTGATTAGCGCTTATCTTCAGCCAGCAGCGGTGGAATACTCGGCACCATCGGTGCGTCATCAATATCCTTCTGCGTCATGCGAAACGCTTGCGGGTAGTGCTCGCGGCTGGTACGGCGTAGCGGCTCAGTATCACGCCAGGTGTATAGACAATGCTGGCACTGATATACCGTCCAGACACCTTTTACCGGCGAGTTTGCCATCACTTCAATATGTTCATCGGCACAACGTGGACAAATCATCTGCTACTCCTTATTTACGGTTGGCCAGCATGGCGGTCATTTTTTCTGCCCAGGCTTTTGTTTCCGGTAAATCGCATACCGGCTGGCTGTAGTGCCCACGGTTATCCGGCGCAACCGGCGTGGTCGCATCAATAATTAACTTGTCGGTAATCCCCGCCGGACTGGAACCCGGATCAAGCTCCAGCACCGACATATTCGGCAATTGCACCAGATCGCCCGCCGGATTGACCTTCGAAGACAGCGCCCACATCACCTGCGGCAGGTTGAACGGATCAACATCCTCATCAACCATAATCACCATTTTCACGTAACCCAGGCCATGCGGCGTCGTCATGGCGCGCAGCCCCACCGCGCGGGCAAAGCCGCCGTAGCGTTTTTTGGTGGAGATAATTGCCAGCAAACCGTGGGTATACATGGCATTCACCGCCTGCACTTCCGGGAATTCGGCTTTCAACTGTTGATACAGCGGTACGCAGGTTGCCGGCCCCATCAGGTAGTCAATCTCCGTCCACGGCATCCCCAGATACAGCGATTCAAAAATTGGTTTGGTGCGATAAGAGACTTTATCGATACGCACGACCGTCATATTACGTCCACCGGAATAGTGCCCGGTAAACTCGCCAAACGGCCCTTCGATTTCACGCTTACGGCCTTCAATGACCCCTTCGAGGATCACTTCTGAACCCCATGGCACGTCAAAGCCGGTGAGCGGCGCGGTAGCGATCGGATACGGACTTTCACGCAGCGCTCCCGCCATTTCGTATTCCGACTGATCGTACTTCAGCGGCGTGGCCCCCATCAGGGTGATGATCGGATCGTTACCCAGCGTGATGGCAATCGGCAGATCTTCACCACGCTCTTCGGCTTTATGCAGGTGCAGCGCGATATCGTGCATCGGCACCGGCTGCAGGCCAAGCTTGCGTTTGCCCTTCACCTCCATACGATAAATGCCGACGTTCTGTTTGCCAAAGTTGTCCGGATCCAGCGGATCGCGCGACACCACGCAGGCTTTATCAAGATAGAAACCGCCGTCGCCATCGTTCAGGCGAAACAGCGGCAGAATATCAAACAGGTTGATCTCATCACCATCAACACAGTTTTCAGCCCACGCCGGATTGGCGCGACGCTCCGGCGTAACCGGAAATTTATCCCAACGGCGAATAAACTCATCAATCTGTTTTTTCACTGGGGTATTTGGCGGCAGGCCTAAAGAGATGGCGTGATTCTGCCACGAACCAATAGTGTTCATCGCCACGCGGGCATCGGTAAAACCACGAATATTGTCAAACCACAGCGCTGGCGCACCGTCACCAATGCGCCCGGTCGCATTGGCTGCCGCAGCCAGATCCGGCTCGGCGTTAACTTCTTCACTGATTTTCAGCAATTGCCCCTGGTCATCCAGCGCCTGTAAAAAGCTGCGCAAATCATCAAATGCCATTATTCATTCTCCTGTGAAAAATTCTGCGCCTGCCGTAAACCCTGCCAGCGACGGGCGTTGGGGTGTTCCAGACCAAACTGATCGAGCACACGCGCAACGATATGCTGAGTGATGTCATCGACCGTTTGCGGGTGGTTGTAATATGCGGGCATCGGCGGGACCATCGCCACGCCCATGCGGGAAAGCGCGAGCATGTTTTCCAGATGAATAGTGCTAAGCGGCATTTCACGCGGAACCAGAACCAGCTTGCGCCCTTCTTTCAGCACCACATCAGCAGCGCGCCCCACCAGCCCTTCCGCGTAGCCTGCACGAATACCGGCCAGGGTTTTCATACTGCAGGGGATAATGATCATGCCGTCAGTACGAAACGATCCAGAGGAGATGGTCGCTGCCTGATCCGCCGGGTTGTGGCAATAATCGGCCAACGCAGACACATCACGGACGCTGTACGGTGTTTCCAGTTCAATAGTGGTTTTGGCCCACTTTGACAGCACCAGATGGGTTTCCACCTCGGGCATTTCCCGCAGCGCCTGCAATAGCGACACACCAAGGGGCGCACCGGTTGCCCCGGTCATTCCGACAATCAGTCTCATTTAGTCTCTCAACTTTTGTTCGTGCACGAACATTTTGATTAAAATACTCTCACATAACATTTCGGGCAAGGTCATCGAGCACAGATCGCTAAAGCCGCAATTGTTAAAAAAAGATGCGTAACCCGCTATGATAGAGACTGACAGGAATTCCGGAGCGCTCATGCCGTTACGAAATAAAGCATTTCACCTTTTACGTCAGCTCTTCCAGCAGCATACGTCCCGCTGGCAACATGAATTACCGGATCTGACCAAACCACAGTATGCGGTGATGCGCGCCATTGCTGAACGTCCCGGTATTGAGCAGGTTGACCTGACCGAAGCCGCAGTCTGTACCAAAGCAACCCTTGCGGAAATGCTGAGCCGAATGGAAAAACGGGAGCTGGTCAGGCGTGAACATGACCCGGCAGATAAGCGTCGACGGTTTGTTTATTTGACCGCGCAAGGAGAAGCATTACTGGACAGCGCAACTCCGTTAGGCGATAGCGTGGATGATGAGTTTTTGGGGCGATTATCTGATGAAGAACGTGAGCAGTTCACACGTCTGGTGCGTAAGATGATGAACTAACCTGCCGGATGGCGACATAAATGTCTTATCCGGCCTACAAAGTCCTGCTCCCCGTAGGCCTGATAAACGCAGTGCCATCAGGCAACAAACATAGAAAAAGGCCAGTCCCAATGAGACTGGCCTTTCTTGATAGAACTTGTGCTTACTCGCGGAATAACGCTTCGATATTCAGTCCCTGAGTCTGCAGGATTTCACGCAGACGACGCAGACCTTCAACCTGAATCTGGCGAACACGTTCACGGGTGAGACCAATTTCACGGCCCACATCTTCCAGTGTCGCAGCTTCGTACCCCAGCAGACCAAAACGACGTGCCAGCACTTCACGCTGTTTGGCGTTCAGTTCGAACAGCCATTTGACGATGCTCTGTTTCATATCATCGTCTTGCGTGGTGTCTTCCGGGCCGTTTTCCTTTTCATCGGCCAGAATATCCAGCAACGCTTTTTCGGAATCGCCACCCAGCGGGGTGTCTACCGAGGTAATACGCTCGTTGAGTCGGAGCATACGGCTGACGTCATCAACCGGTTTATCCAGTTGTTCAGCAATCTCTTCTGCGCTCGGTTCGTGGTCCAGTTTATGCGACAACTCACGCGCGGTACGCAGATAGACGTTCAGCTCTTTTACAATATGAATCGGCAGTCGGATCGTACGGGTTTGGTTCATAATCGCCCGTTCGATCGTCTGGCGGATCCACCAGGTTGCGTATGTTGAGAAGCGGAACCCGCGTTCCGGGTCAAACTTCTCGACTGCACGGATCAGTCCCAGATTGCCCTCTTCAATCAGGTCCAGCAATGCCAGACCACGATTGCCATAACGACGAGCAATTTTCACCACCAGACGCAGGTTACTTTCAATCATGCGACGGCGGGATGCGACATCCCCACGCAGTGCGCGACGCGCAAAATAAACTTCTTCTTCGGCTGTTAACAGTGGTGAATAACCAATCTCACCAAGGTAAAGCTGAGTCGCGTCCAACACACGCTGTGTGGCCCCCTGCGATAACAGCTCTTCTTCAGCCAGGTCGTTATCACTGGGTTCCTCTTCACTCAAGGCTTTTTCATCAAAAGCCTCTACTCCGTTCTCATCAAATTCCGCATCTTCATTTAAATCATGAACTTTCAGCGTATTCTGACTCATAAAGGTGGCTCCTACCCGTGATCCCTAACGGAACTAGCACGTGAAAGCCTGGTTCCGCCGAATTATCGCTGCGGTAAATAGCGCAGCGGGTTTACGGATTTCCCCTTGTAACGAATTTCAAAATGCAAGCGTGTTGAACTGGTTCCGGTGCTACCCATGGTAGCTATTTTCTGCCCCGCCTTGATTTCTTGTTGTTCCCGGACCAGCATTGTATCGTTATGGGCGTAGGCACTCAGGTAATCATCGTTGTGTTTGATGATAATAAGATTACCGTAACCGCGCAGTGCGTTACCGGCATATACGACGCGTCCATCTGCGGTCGCGACAATAGCCTGTCCTTTACTGCCTGCAATATCGATCCCTTTATTGCCACCTTCAGTAGCCGCGAAGTTTTCGATTACTTTGCCGTCAGTCGGCCAGCGCCAGGTAGAGATTGGCGAGCTGGTTGACGTTGAGCTTGCAGTTGATTCGGTTGCGCTAACTGCTGGAGCCGTTACAGGCGCTGTGACAACGGTCCCTGCAGGCTTGTTGTTCGGCAACATTTTATTAGCACTTTGTTCACCTGAATCCTCAGAATACGTAATTGTTGGTTTCGAAGCAACAGCAACGGTGGAATTTTGTGCAGGGTTGGTCACAACTCCTTGCTGTGCTGCATCCGCCTGGGTGATGGCATTCCCACCAGTAATCGGTGTACCCGACGCGTTGCCCACTTGCAGAGTTTGACCGACATTCAGGCCATACGGGGCCGGAACGTTATTGCGTTGTGCGAGATCACGGAAATCGTTCCCGGTAATCCAGGCGATATAGAAAAGGGTATCGCCTTTCTTAACAGTATAGGTACTGCCGCCCGTATAGCTACCTTTCGGAATGTTCCCATACTTACGGTTGTACACAATACGACCGTTTTCCATCTGCACAGGCTGTTCCGCAACAGGCTGGATCTGTGTTGACTGTGTGGTCGGACGCTGCACCGGCTGGATCTGTGGCGTTTGCTGTACTGTCGACGTCGAGCCCATTTTTGGTGGAGGCGTAATCAGCATGCCGGAATTGGTGTTCGTTGATGCACCGCCATCAACGGAACTGACCGGTGCAGGTGGATTCGAGGTATTTGAACAACCTGCCAGCCATAATGAAACCAGTGACAATGCCGCAATGCGGCGAACGGTAAATTTGTGGCTTCCCGCGCTCATTTATCCCCCAGGAAAATTTGGTTAAAACCAGTGACGTAATCACCGTGCAAGGCATCGGACTGGGCACTGGAAACGTGACCACGATACGCTTACTAATTCCAGAATATCCAGGAAAACTCCAGGTATTCAGAGCCTGTATCTACGCAAGCTCCCCTTTTACTAAGGGAACGAAACGTACGGCCTCCACGGTATCGATAATAAATTCGCCTCCCCGACGACGCACCCGTTTCAGAAACTGGTGCTCGTCGCCCACGGGTAAGACGAGAATGCCGCCTTCATCCAACTGCATCATTAGCGCAGTTGGGATCTCAGGCGGCGCTGCCGTAACAATGATAGCGTCAAACGGGGCTCGCGCTTGCCAGCCCTGCCATCCATCACCATGACGGGTAGAAACATTATGTAAATCAAGCTGTTTAAGTCGACGACGCGCCTGCCACTGCAAACCTTTAATGCGCTCAACAGAGCACACATGATGCACCAGGTGCGCCAGAATCGCCGTTTGGTAGCCAGAGCCGGTACCAATTTCCAGCACCCGGGACTGCGGCGTTAACTCAAGCAGCTCGGTCATCCGCGCAACCATATAGGGCTGCGAAATCGTCTGCCCCTGACCAATCGGCAGGGCAATATTGTCCCAGGCCTTATGTTCAAACGCCTCATCAATGAATTTTTCACGCGGCACGGCGGCAAGTGCATCGAGAACAAGCTCATCTCTGATGCCCTGCGCACGTAATTGTTCAAGAAGAGTGTGTACGCGTCTGCTTACCATTGCGTGTCGGCTCCCACGCTGTCTAACCAGTCAGAAACAACTTCATGCGCGCCATATGCGGTTAAATCGACATGCAGCGGCGTAATGGAAACATAGCCTTCATCGACGGCGGCAAAATCAGTATCCGGTCCGGCGTCGCACTTTTCGCCCGGCGGCCCGATCCAGTACAGCGTATTACCGCGCGGATCCTGCTGTGGGATCACCTGATCCGCAGGATGGCGGCTACCGCAGCGGGTGACGCGGATACCTTTAATCTGATCCAGCGGTAAATCCGGCACGTTGATATTCAAAATGCGCCCGGTGCGCAGCGGTTCGCGACTCAGCGCCCGTAAGATACGGCAGGTTACTGCGGCAGCAGTATCGTAGTGTTTATGCCCATCAAGTGAGACCGCCAGCGCAGGAAAGCCCAGGTGACGACCTTCCATCGCCGCCGCAACGGTACCGGAATAGATAACATCATCGCCCAGATTAGGACCGGCGTTAATACCAGACACAACAATGTCCGGACGCGGACGCATTAATGCGTTCACGCCCAGATAGACGCAATCGGTAGGTGTACCCATTTGTACGGCGATATCACCGTTTTCATAGGTGAACGTGCGAAGTGAGGATTCCAGCGTCAGCGAGTTAGACGCGCCACTGCGGTTACGATCCGGGGCAACCACCTGTACGTCAGCAAACTCACGCAGCGCTTTCGCCAGCGTTTGTATACCGGGTGCGTGGACCCCATCATCGTTACTCAGCAATATACGCATAATCACCCATTGTGTTAATAAGTTCCCTTACAACACTGGTGGCGAAGCTACCTGCCGGTAGCCAGAAACGTAACTCAACGGTTACGTCATCCCACCAGTTCCAGCTTAATTGTTGTGGATACAGCAACATAGCACGACGCGATGCGTCGACTTTCTCGCGCAACAACAGCGATTGCAGCGCGGTTTCATCAGCAATAGCGGCTTCTTCAAACGCCAGCGCGTCGCGCTGAGTTCCCCACTCACCGCTGCCCGGTAATGCCGCTGTTACCATCAATTCTTTATCATCGACGCGACGCTGTAATTCAGTTTGTTCTTCCAATGTGGCGACAAACCAACTTCCGCGTCCCGACAATTGTAGCGCATCGCCGTCAACAACTTGATTAAAGTCTGTTTTTTTCAAGCGTTCACTGACTATCTGATTAAACAACGCGCTACGGGCCGCCGACAACCAAAAACTGCGCTTATTGCGATCGCGCACCGGCGCATCGCTTTGCGCCCAACGCAGCGCCCCTTGCAGGTTGCTGCCGCCGATACCAAAACGCTGAGCACCAAAATAGTTCGGTACGCCGCGCTCGCTAATCGCCTGCAAACGCGCTTCAACGTCATTTCGCTGGCTCACTTCACGCAGCACCAGCGTAAATTCGTTACCTTTCAGCGCCCCTAAACGCAGCTTACGCTTGTGGCGCGCGTACTCCAGCACTTTACAGCCTTCGAGTTCAAATTTGCTTAAATCAGGCATTGCATTGCCCGGCACGCGCGCGCACAGCCACTGTTCCGTGACTGCATGCTTGTCTTTCTGGCCAGCAAAGCTCACTTCACGGGCGTGAATTTTCAGGAACTTCGCCAGCGCGTCAGCCACAAAACGGGTATTACAGCCGTTTTTCAGGATACGCACCAAAATGTGCTCACCTTCGCCATCCGGTTCGAAGCCTAAATCTTCGACGACGACAAAGTCTTCAGGATTCGCTTTCAGAACGCCATGGCCTTGTGGTTTGCCATGGAGATACGTCAGATCTTCAAACGCAGTCATTTCGTTGCCTTAATGAGTAACGCCACCGCTTCACAGGCAATCCCTTCCCCACGCCCGGTAAAACCGAGTTTTTCCGTGGTGGTCGCTTTCACGTTAACATCATCCATATGGCAGCCGAGATCTTCGGCAATAAACACGCGCATTTGCGGAATGTGCGGCAGCATCTTCGGCGCCTGAGCAATAATCGTCACATCCACATTACCAAGCGTATAGCCTTTGGCCTGAATACGCCGCCAGGCTTCTCGCAATAATTCACGACTATCTGCACCTTTAAAGGCCGGGTCGGTGTCCGGGAAGAGTTTACCGATATCCCCCAGCGCAGCCGCGCCCAGCAGTGCATCGGTTAACGCGTGTAACGCCACGTCGCCATCAGAATGCGCCAGCAATCCTTTTTCATACGGGATGCGCACACCACCAATGATAATTGGGCCAACTCCGCCAAAAGCGTGTACGTCGAAACCGTGTCCAATTCGCATTATGCCTTCTCCTGATATACACAACATCCTCCAGGCAGCCTGAAGAATGATGTATCTAGATAGTTCGGGTCAGATAAAATTCCGCCAGCGCCAGGTCTTCCGGGCGGGTGACTTTGATGTTGTCAGCGCGTCCTTCGACCAGCAGCGGATGAAAACCGCAATATTCAAGCGCCGAGGCTTCGTCCGTAATGGTTGCGCCTTCGTTTAGCGCACGGGTCAGACAGTCATGCAACAGCTCGCGAGGGAAAAACTGCGGCGTCAACGCATGCCATAAATCGGTGCGATCGACCGTATGGGCGATGTCTGTTCGGCCCGGCTCCGCGCGTTTCATCGTGTCGCGCACCGGCGCGGCAAGGATCCCACCGATGCGGCTGGTTTCACTTATTGCCAGCAAACGAGATAAATCTTCCTGATGCAGGCACGGACGCGCGGCATCATGCACCAGTACCCAACTGGCCTCACCTGCCGCTTGCAAACCGGCCAGGACAGAATCGGCTCGCTCGTTGCCACCATCCACCACGGTAATTTGCGGGTGCGCTGCGAGTGGAAGTTGGGCAAAGCGACTGTCGCCTGGGCTAATAGCGATGACGACTCGCGTCACCCGGGGATGAGCCAGCAGCGCATCAACCGAGTGTTCGAGAATGGTTTTATTGCCAATAGAGAGGTACTGCTTAGGACACTCTGTTTGCATTCGGCGGCCAAACCCGGCAGCCGGCACCACGGCGCAAACGTCCATTAAAGTGGCTGCCATGTTAAATCCCTGGACGGTTTATCGATTGTTTTGCCCTGCAGTCTGAGCGCGTTTAGACGCGTCAGGCACCAGACGATAAAAAGTTTCGCCTGGCTTAGTCATACTGAGTTCGTTACGCGCGCGCTCTTCGATAGCCTCTTGCCCGCCATTGAGATCGTCAATTTCGGCAAAAAGCTGATCGTTACGCGCTTTCAGTTTCGCGTTTGTAGCTTGCTGCGCCGCAACATCATCGTTGACGCGACTATAGTCATGTATGCCGTTCTTACCGAACCACAGCGAATACTGTAGCCAGACTAATAAAGCCAGCAACAGCAACGTAAGTTTACCCATCCTGCCCCCTGAAAAACGGCATCAACATCCCATAAACTCCGCTGGCAACTTTACATCAACGGACGGGAATGCCGCGACAACGCGGGCAAATGTACCACATTTGCTCGTTGTTACGTATACCCCGTGTAAGGAGAACATAATCTCATTGTTGGTTACGGTTTGAATTATGGCCAGACAGTGAACAACAGCGGCGATCGCGTGAAAGGACGTATGCCTAACCCAGTAGCCACAGGAACAGTGCTCCAAACATTGCGCCAACCACCAGCAGGGTACAGGTAATACTCAGCAGCAACCGCCCCTTCAATAGCGAATGCAGGGCAATACCCGCGACAATCGCCACGGGCAACAATGCGAGGAAAAAGGGCCATGTATAAAGGAAGAAAAACAGTGTGTTAGGGCCATACATCAGACATGGGAATCCCAGCGCCAGCAACCACGCGACAAAACCGACCACGGCTCCTGGGAGTGACCAGGTAGTTTCGTCGTCGGCAGCGAAGGTATCTGACTCTGTAATAGTAATGTTATGGCTGTTACGCATATCTAATCCTGTGACCGTGACTGACCGGGCATGCAAGCTCGGGTGTCTCAGGATCTGATAATATCTTCCTGCCTCAGCAGGTCTAATAATTGAGGAACCAAATTTGTTACCAATTGTTCACCATCAAGATGAATCTCTGGCGATTCAGGCGCTTCGTAAACCGAGTCAATTCCGGTGAAATTGCGCAACTCCCCCGCTCGCGCTTTTTTATACAGCCCTTTTGGATCGCGAGCTTCGCACGTTGCTAATGGCGTATCGACAAAAACCTCAATAAAACGCCCTTGGCCCACGCGCTCGCGAACCATTTTTCGCTCGGCGCGATGTGGAGAGATAAACGCAGTCAACACCACCAGGCCGGCGTCTACCATCAGGTTAGCCACTTCACCAACCCGACGAATATTCTCCTTGCGATCGGCATCGCTAAACCCAAGATCGCTGCACAGACCGTGACGCACGTTATCGCCATCCAGCAGATAGGTGCTCACCCCTAGCTTATGCAGCGCCTCTTCCAGCGCCCCTGCTACCGTGGATTTACCGGAACCTGACAGCCCGGTAAACCACAGCACAACACCACGATGACCGTGGCGTTGTTCCCGCTGTTGCGGTGTAACAGGATGGGCATGCCAGACGACGTTTTCGTCATGCAGCGCCATTATTTTCCTCCCAGCAGATCGCGCGCACCCCAGTGTGGGAAGTGGCGACGCACCAGTGCATTAAGCTCCAGCTCAAACGCGCTGAACTGAGAAGCTGTGGCAAGCTCCTGGACGATTGGCTCACGCACCAGTCCCGCGCCAACGGTAACGTTGGTCAGGCGGTCAATGATAATCAGCCCGCCCGTAACCGGATTCTGCTGATAGGTATCCAGCACCAGCGGCTCATCAAAAGTCAGATTAACCAGACCGATACCGTTCAGCGGTAGCGCTTCAACGTCACGTTGGGTCAGGTTATTAATATCGACCTGATACTGCACGCTATCTACGCGTGCGCGGGTCTTCTTGCCCGCGACTTTTATGTCGTAGCTCTGCCCTGGCGACAACGGTTGTTCCGCCATCCACACCACATCAACAGCTGCGCTTTGTACTGTCGGCAGCGTTTCACCGGCATCAAGTAACAGGTCACCCCGGCTGATATCGATCTCATCTTTCAGCACCAGGGTGATCGCTTCACCCGCATGCGCTTCCTGTAAATCGCCATCAAAGGTTACGATCCGCGCCACGCTCGACTCAACGCCGGACGGCAGCACTTTGACGCGCTGTCCGACCTTCACGCTACCGGAGGCCAGCGTTCCGGCATAACCACGGAAATCCAGATTCGGTCGGTTCACATACTGCACCGGGAAGCGCATCGGCTGAGTATCAACAATGCGCTGGATCTCAACGGTTTCCAGCACTTCCAGCAGCGTCGGACCGCTGTACCACGGCATACTGGCGCTTTGCGAAGCCACGTTATCGCCTTCCAGCGCAGAGAGAGGCACAAACCGGATATCCAGGTTGCCCGGCAGTTGTTCAGCAAAAGTAAGATAGTCTTCGCGAATGCGGTTAAATGTCTCTTCGCTAAAGTCCACCAGATCCATTTTGTTGATCGCCACTACCAGGTGTTTGATCCCAAGTAGCGTGGAGATAAAGCTATGACGACGAGTCTGATCCAGCACGCCTTTACGCGCATCGATCAATAGGATCGCCAGGTCGCAGGTCGACGCGCCGGTCGCCATGTTACGGGTGTACTGCTCATGCCCGGGAGTGTCCGCAATAATAAATTTACGCTTCTCGGTAGAGAAATAACGATACGCCACGTCGATGGTGATGCCCTGCTCGCGCTCGGCCTGCAAGCCGTCAACCAATAACGCCAGATCAAGCTTTTCGCCCTGAGTGCCGTGACGTTTACTGTCATTGTGCAGCGATGAAAGCTGGTCTTCATAAATCTGACGCGTGTCGTGCAGCAGGCGGCCAATCAGGGTACTTTTCCCATCATCCACGCTACCGCAGGTTAAAAAGCGCAGCAGACTTTTGTGTTGCTGGGCAACCATCCAGGCTTCAACGCCGCCTTCATTAGCAATTTGTTGTGCAAGTGTCGTATTCATGGCGGCTCCTTAGAAATACCCCTGACGTTTCTTCAGCTCCATGGAGCCCGCCTGGTCGCGGTCAATCACGCGGCCCTGACGTTCACTGGTGGTTGAAACCAGCATCTCTTCGATGATTTCCGGCAGCGTCTGCGCATTCGACTCCACCGCGCCTGTCAGCGGCCAGCAACCGAGCGTACGGAAACGCACCATGCGTTTTTTAATCACTTCACCGGGTTGCAGATCGATTCTGTCGTCATCAATCATCATCAGCATGCCGTCGCGTTCCAGCACCGGACGCTCCGCCGCCAGATACAGCGGCACGATATCGATATTTTCCAGCCAGATGTACTGCCAGATATCCTGTTCAGTCCAGTTAGAGAGCGGGAAGACGCGAATACTTTCGCCTTTGTTAATCTGCCCGTTGTAGTTGTGCCACAGCTCCGGGCGCTGATTTTTAGGATCCCAGCGATGAAAACGATCGCGGAAAGAGTAAATACGCTCTTTGGCACGCGATTTCTCTTCGTCACGACGAGCACCGCCAAACGCGGCATCGAAACCGTATTTATTCAGTGCCTGCTTCAGCCCTTCAGTTTTCATAATGTCGGTATGCTTGGCGCTACCGTGGACAAACGGGTTGATACCCATCGCCACCCCTTCCGGGTTTTTATGCACCAGCAGTTCGCAGCCGTAGGCTTTCGCCGTGCGGTCACGAAACTCGTACATTTCGCTGAATTTCCAGCCGGTATCAACGTGCAGCAATGGGAACGGCAGCGTGCCCGGATAAAACGCTTTACGCGCCAGATGCAGCATTACGCTGGAATCTTTGCCGATGGAATACATCATCACCGGATTAGAAAACTCGGCGGCCACCTCACGAATGATATGGATGCTTTCCGCTTCCAGTTGCCGCAGGTGGGTAAGTCGTTTTTGATCCATAACCGTTCCTATGTAATGCCGTTATTTTGCTAACGATGCTCAGATAACCTGACTATAGGGAGGGCAAGAGGGCGAATGAAATTACGAATTGGAATGAGTAGTTCCTCAAAGGAATAACGATCCGGAAAAGCAAATATCAAAAAGTGCTTAAGCTACCGGAATTCGGGCATTTAGGAGCAAATGAAATTGTTTTACCTCGATCACGGTTTCATACTAGCGGCTGAAAATTTCTGCTTGGTATTTAAGGACTCATCATGTTTCTCGCATTGCGCCACCTTCTTGCAGCCATGGCGCTCGGCGCGTGCTTCATCCTTCCCGCACAGGCAACATCTTCGAAGCCCGGAGATATCGCAAATACCCAGGCTCGATATATCGCAACGTTTTTCCCAGGCCGCGTGACGGGATCTCCGGCAGAAATGTTGTCTGCTGATTATATACGTCAACAATTTCAGCAGATGGGTTATAGCAGCGATATTCGGACGTTTAATAGCCGTTATGTTTATACCGCCAAAGATAACCGTAAAAACTGGCATAACGTAACGGGAAGCACCGTTATTGCTGCACATGAAGGCAAAGCGCCGCAGCAGATTATTATTATGGCGCACCTCGACACCTACGCCGCACAAAGCGACGCCGACTCCGATGCCAATCTGGGTGGATTAACCCTGCAAGGTATCGATGACAACGCTGCAGGTGTTGGCGTAATGCTGGAACTGGCGGAAAAACTCAAAAACGTGCCGACGCAGTACGGTATTCGATTTATCGCCACCAGCGGCGAGGAAGAAGGCAAACTGGGCGCGGAGAACATCCTGAAGCGAATGAGCGCCGCCGAGAAGAAAAACACGCTGCTGGTTATCAACCTCGATAACCTGATCGTCGGCGATAAGCTCTATTTCAATAGCGGCAAGAAAACCCCGGAAGCGGTGCGAAAACTGACGCGCGACCGGGCACTGGCTATCGCGCACAGCCGCGGTATCGTTGCCAGCACCAATCCAGGTCTGAACAAAGACTATCCGAAAGGCACTGGATGTTGTAACGATGCAGAGGTCTTCGACAACGCGGGGATTGCCGTTCTTTCAGTTGAAGCGACTAACTGGAACCTGGGCAAGAAAGATGGCTATCAACAGCGCGCCAAAAGCGCCTCATTCCCGGCAGGCAACAGCTGGCACGATGTGCGACTGGATAACCAGCAGCACATTGATAAAGCGTTACCGGGCCGGATAGAGCACCGTAGCCGCGACGTGGTACGCATTATGCTGCCGCTGGTAAAAGAACTGGCAAAAGCGGGTAAATCCTGAAGAAGGGATCCGGTAGGATGTAAATCTTACCGGCCCCCCTTTCCTGTTACCCTTCGTGCAGTCCGCACTCACGCTTCAATCCGAAGAAACGAGTCTCTTCTTCCGCCATACCCGGCTCCCATTTGCGGGTGGTGTGGGTATCGCCTACCGACAGATAGCCCTGATCCCACAACGGATGGTATTTCAAACCGTATTTTTGCAGATACTGGTAAACCGTACGGTTATCCCAGTCGATGATCGGCAGAACTTTAAACACGCCGCGCTGGATAGCCAGCACCGGCAAATGCGCACGACTGCCCGATTGCTCTCGACGCAGACCGGCAAACCAGGTTTGCGCGTTCAGCTCCTGCAGCGCCCGGTTCATCGGCTCGACTTTGTTGATGTCATTGTATTTTTCAATGCCTTCAACGCCCTGCTCCCACAGTTTGCCGTAGCGCGCTTCTTGCCAGGCCGCACTTTCCTTTGCCCGGTAGACTTGCAGATTAAGCTTAAGCTTGTCCGTTAACTCATCAATAAACTGATAGGTTTCCGGGAACAGGTAGCCAGTATCGGTGAGGATCACCGGGATATCCGGGCGAACCTGATTTACCAGATGCAGGCTCACTGCCGCCTGGATACCAAAACTTGATGACAGTACATATTCACCAGGCAGGTTTTCCAGCGCCCACGCTACGCGATCCTCGGCGCTCAATTTTTCCAGTTGGTCGTTGGTTTGTGCCAACGCCATAACGCGTTCAACTTTCGGCAGTTCGTTCAACGCGTTGAGATCGAGTTTGGACATAAGTTCCTCACTGTTTGCCTTGCCTGATGGCGCTGCGCTTATCAGGCCTACCGATTCAGCAGACCCGATAAGTCAATTTCACATTATTCCCAGAAATCCCGGGCGGGATCGAGCACCGGGCGAATAATGCCCGCACGCACCGTAAAGTCACCGAAGCCTTCACCCGCTTCGCGCTCTTTCGCCCAGCGCCCAATCAGTTCATCCAGCGATGCCAGAATTTCCGGCTCGGTGATGTTCTCTTTAAACATCCGGGGAATACGAGTTCCGATACGGTTGCCCCCTAAATGGAGGTTGTAACGCCCGGGTGCTTTACCCACCAGACCAACTTCCGCCAGCATCGCACGACCACAACCGTTCGGGCAGCCGGTCACACGCATGACAATGTTTTCATCACTCAGGCTGTGCTTCGCCATCAGCGTGTCGATGTTGTCGATAAACGTTGGCAGGAAGCGCTCGGCTTCCGCCATCGCCAGCGGACAGGTCGGGAACGAGACGCAGGCCATCGAGTTTTCACGCTGCGGAGTGACCGCGTTCATTAAGCCACTCTTCTGCGCAATCTTCTCGATCTTCGCCTTTTCACTCTCAGGAACACCGGCAATGATCAGGTTCTGGTTCGCGGTAATGCGGAACTCACCTTTGTGGATCTTCGCGATCTCAAGCAGACCGGTTTTCAGCGGTCGGCCCGGATAATCGAGGATACGGCCGTTTTCAATAAACAACGTCAGATGCCATTTATTGTCGATCCCTTTCACCCAGCCGATACGATCGCCGCGACCGGTAAACTCGTACGGACGGATCGGCTCAAACTTGATCCCCGCCCGGCGCTCAACCTCTTCCTTGAAGGTGTCGACGCCGACGCGCTCAAGGGTGTATTTGGTTTTGGCATTTTTACGGTCGGTACGGTTACCCCAGTCGCGCTGAGTCGTCACCACCGCTTCCGCGATCGCCAGCGTATGCTCAAGCGGCAGATAACCAAACTCGCTTGCTGTGCGGGCGTAGGTTTTCTTGTTGCCGTGCTCAATCGACAAACCGCCGCCCACCAGCAGGTTAAAACCCACCAGCTTGCCGTTTTCCGCAATCGCCACGAAGTTCATGTCGTTGGCGTGCAGATCGATGTCGTTCTGCGGTGGGATCACGACCGTGGTTTTAAACTTACGCGGCAGATAGGTTTGACCGAGGATCGGCTCTTCGTCGGTAGTCGCGACTTTTTCCTGATCCAGCCAGATCTCTGCATAGGCGCGGGTGCGCGGCAGCAGATGTTCGGAGATCTTTTTCGCCCACTCGTAGGCTTCCGCGTGCAGCTCAGATTCATACGGGTTGGAGGTGCACAGCACGTTACGGTTCATGTCGTTGGCTGTCGCCAGCGCGTCCAGGCCGACGGAGTGCAGCATCTGGTGTACCGGCTTAACGTTCTTCTTCAGAATGCCGTGAAACTGGAAGGTCTGACGGTTGGTCAGGCGAATGCTGCCGTAAATGGTGTTGTCATGGGCGAACTTATCGATCGCCTGCCACTGTTTGGTGGTGATCACCCCACCTGGCAGACGACAGCGCAGCAGCATCGCGTGACGCGGCTCCAGCTTTTGCTCGGCACGTTCGGCGCGGATATCGCGGTCGTCCTGCTGGTACATACCGTGAAAACGGATCAGCAGGAAGTTGTCGCCTTTAAACCCGCCGGTCAGGCCGTCGTTTAAATCTTCGGCAATGGTACCGCGCAGATAGTTGCTTTCCAGCTTCATACGCTCAGCGTCGGACAGTTTGCCTTCGACCACCAATGGTCCTGGATGTTTTTCGCTCATTAGTAGACATCTCGCTGATAACGGCGCTCAATGCGCAGCTCACTTAAAAATTCATCCGCCGCTTCGATATCCATACCACCGAATTCGGCAATCACTTCCAACAACGCCTGCTCAACGTCTTTCGCCATGCGATTGGCGTCGCCACAGACATAAATGTGCGCACCGTCGTTAATCCAGCGCCACAGCTCCGCGCCCTGTTGGCGCAGTTTATCTTGTACGTAGACTTTTTCTTTTTGATCGCGGGACCAGGCGAGATCGATACGGCTCAGTACGCCCTCTTTGACGTAACGCTGCCATTCCACCTGATACAGGAAATCTTCGGTAAAGTGTGGGTTACCAAAAAACAGCCAGTTTTTGCCTTCGGCTCCGTCAGCCGCACGTTGCTGCATGAATGCACGGAACGGCGCAATCCCCGTACCCGGTCCAATCATAATTACCGGCGTCTGCGGGTTCGCCGGCAGACGGAAGTTGTCGTTGTGTTCAATGAACACGCGAACTTCACCTTCTTCTTCCACGCGGTCGGCGAGGAAACTGGAAGCACCACCAGCACGGGCGCGACCTTCTATCTCATAACGCACCACGCCCACGGTGACGTGCACTTCGCTTTCCACTTCCGCCTGGGAAGAAGCAATGGAGTACAAACGCGGCGTCAGCGGACGCAGAAGATCAACTAACGCCTGAGCATCCAGTTGCGCCGGAGAGAAGCGCACCATATCGACGATGGGCGTGGTTGCGGCGTAATGCTGCAACTGTGCTTTGTCACCGACTAACGGCAGCAAAGTTTCGCTGCGGGTTAAGGTGGCATAGTTCTCTACGATATTGCCGGTGTTAACCGTCAGCTCGAAATGCCACTGCAACGCTTCAGCGAGCGACAGGGTTTTGCCTTCAACCGTGACCGGCTCATCACCTTTCAGCCACAGCAGTTCAACCAGTTCTTTAACCAGAGCCGGGTCATTCTGATACCAGACGCCCAGCGCATCGCCCGGCTGATAACGCAGGCCAGAATCGCCTAAATCAATTTCAATATGGCGCACGTCTTTTTCAGAGTCGCGGCCGGTAATTTTCTGATTCACCGCAAGCGACGCCCTCAGTGGCGCTTCTTTGGTGTATGGGCTGGTGTGTACTTCATTTACTGCACCGCTCGCGGCAACTTGCACAGACGGTGCCGCAGGCGCACGCGCTTTCAGAACATCAACCAGACGAGAACGCCACTGCGCAGCCGCGGCCTGGTATTCGACATCGGCATCTACACGATCGAGCAGACGTTCACCGCCCAGCTCAGCCAATTTCGCATCGAAGTCTTTTCCTGCCTGGCAGAAAAACTCATAAGAGGTATCGCCAAGACCAAACACGGCAAAAGCGGTGTTATCAAGCTTCGGCGCTTTTTTCGAGAACAGGAATTTGTGCAACGCCACGGCTTCTTCCGCCGGTTCACCTTCCCCTTGCGTCGACGCCACCACGATCAGCAGTTTTTCATTGGCGATTTGTTTGAATTTATAGTCGCCAGCGTTGATGAGAGTGACGTTGAGCTTCGCGGCGATCAGATCATCGCGCAGGGCTTCCGCCACACGGCGCGCATTACCGGTTTGCGAGGCGGAGATAAGCGTAATGCCAGGCATTTCAGCGACAGGCGCAGGCGCCACCGCGTTGCTGCCAGGCTGCTGATTCAGCACGCCCCAAAAATAGCCAGAAACCCACGCAAGCTGTGCGGGAGTGAAATCGGTCGTGGCCGCCTGAAGGCGTGCCAGTTGCTCCGGGTTTAGCGGTAGCAAAGCGGAAGGTGGGGCCTGTGTCGTCATGCGTTGTCATGTTCCAGTAAGCAAAGCGGATTTCAGCAATAAAACCCAAACTGAAGATAAGGTTAACGGCGGGGATAGTAACAGTTAAAGAAGGGATGGAAATAACAAATAACCAAATGGACTAACCTGTTTTAGTTATAGTTATTAACTGCAAAACAGATTATATAAGCATTTGATATATAAATAATTAACCATTATTGGTTGTATGAATATGTAGCTTTGGTACTGAGCATCCTTTTATACACTAAATAATTTAAGATGCATCGAGGCGGCAACTGAGCAAGTCCCCAGGAGCTTACATGAGTAAGTGACTGGGGCGAGCAAAGGCAGCCAACAAAGAAGCAGCTTAAAGAATGACGTGTATAAATAATGATAAAATTTGCTCTTTACGGTACCCTACCGCGGTTTTTCGCATTCTTGAGAGTAAAAAATGTCCACCACCTTGTTTAAAGATTTCACCTTCGAAGCCGCTCACCACCTGCCGCATGTACCGGAAGGGCATAAGTGTGGCCGCCTGCATGGTCACTCATTTATGGTGCGTCTTGAAATTACCGGTGAAGTCGATCCGCATACCGGTTGGATCATGGATTTTGCTGAGTTAAAAGCCGCGTTTAAGCCGACTTACGACAGACTCGATCACTACTATTTGAACAATATTCCTGGCTTAGAAAATCCAACCAGCGAAGTGCTGGCCAAATGGATTTGGGATCAGGTTAAACCTGTGGTCCCTCTGCTGAGTGCTGTAATGGTGAAAGAAACCTGCACAGCGGGCTGCGTTTATCGCGGCGAGTGATTGTAGCTTGCCGGATGGCAACGCGTCTTATCCGGCCTGCAACGAGCAATAAACTATGGCCGGGTAAGCGAAACGCCCCCGGCACAGTTATCAGGCAATATTCAGATACTTATGGGTCTGCATCGACAGACGCCAGTTACGCGCAATACAGGTATCAATGCACAAACGCGTCGCATCTTCTTTCTGGCTGATTGGCTGTAAGGCGATGATTCGCGGTTTGTCGTCACTCAACGTCGCCAGCAGTTCATCCAGTGCTTCAATATCGCGGACGCGGCCAACCGGATGCTTGATTTCATTCGCGCGCTCCAGCGCCTGTGACAGCACATCATAGCCACCGCGCATATTCACCTTCGGCGATACGGTCACCCAGGTATTCGGCGTACAGCGTACTTCGTGCGTGCCGCTGGTCTCAATCTGGCAGCTAAAGCCGTTCTTTTCCAGCAGGTCAGTCAGCGGCATCAGGTCATGAATGCAGGGCTCGCCACCGGTGATCACCACGTGACGGGCGGTATAGCCCTGACGCGAAATGACCGCCAGCAGATCTTCGCTGCTCGCAGCACCCCATTTATCGCTTTCTTTGGTCTTGGCCAGGATGCTGTACAGGGAGACTTCCCGATCCTCAAGCTTATCCCAGGTGTGTTTGGTATCGCACCAGGCACAGCCAACCGGGCATCCCTGTAAACGAATAAAAATGGCGGGGACGCCGGTAAAGTAACCCTCACCTTGCAGGGTCTGGAACATCTCGTTAATCGGGTACTGCATAGCGCTCTCAATATGGGGATAAACGATAATTATCGCAGATCCCCGCCAAAGTATCATGCCCCATCGATGCTTTACGAGGCGATCGCTGCGACAAAGCGTGCCGTTATCTGCTGCGGACGCGTGATAGCCCCACCAACCACCACGGTATGGGCACCTAATGCCAGGCATCGTGCAGCACGTTCAGGAGTATCAACGTTCCCTTCCGCCACAACCGGTACGCTAACCGCAGCCAACACATCACGTAAAAAACCGCAGTCGTTTTCCGCCAGCACATGCCCGGCAGTATCAGCGGTATAGCCGTAGAGCGTAGTGCCCACACAGTCAAAGCCCAGGCGCTCGGCGGTCACCGCTTCGTCTACGGTGGCAATATCCGCCATCAGCAGTACGGACGGATAGCGAGCGCGGATCTGCGTAACCAGTTCTTCCAGCGTTTGCCCACCGGGGCGCGGGCGCGCTGTCGCATCCAGAGCAATAATTTCCGGCTCAACGGTCATCAGTTCATCGACTTCCTGTAAAGTGGCCGTGATAAAGACATCGCTATCCGGATAATCACGCTTGATAATCCCAATCACCGGTAGAGAGACGCTCTCTTTGATCGCGCGAATGTCCACCACGCTGTTTGCACGAATACCTACCGCACCGCCCTGCGCTGCCGCCAGCGCCATACGTGACATAATAAACGGGCTGTGCAGGGGCTCATTTTCCAGCGCCTGGCAGGAGACGATTAATTTACCTTTCAGGGAATCCAGTACAGTTTTCATTACGATAAGATCTCTTCGACTTCGTTTTTAATGATGGTGACATGCGGGCCATAAATCACCTGAACCCCGTTGCCGCGAATAATTACGCCACGCGCTCCGGTCGCTTTCAGCGCCGCTTCATCAACCTTGCTGCTCTCTTTCACCGTCACGCGTAGACGTGTGGCGCAACAGTCCACCTCTTCCAGATTCTCTTTGCCTCCCAGCCCAGTAATTACGGCCGCAGCACGCTCACTTTGCGGCAGGCCGGATTCAGTCGGCGCTGCGTTTTCACGACCAGGCGTCAACCAGTTAAAGCGGTTAATCAAATAGCGGAAGGTGAAGTAGTAAAGGAAGAACCACGGGATCCCCACCATGGGGACGTACATCCAGTTGGTTTTAGCTTCCCCCTGTAGCACGCCGAAGAGGAGGAAATCGATAAGCCCACCCGAAAAGGTTTGCCCGATGGTGATATGTAAAATATGCGCCATCATAAACGCCAGACCATCGAAGAAGGCGTGAATGACGTATAACACGGGTGCGACAAACAGGAAGGAGAACTCGATAGGCTCAGTGATACCTGTCAGGAAAGAGGTCAGGGCCGCTGACAACAGCAGACCAGCGACAAGTTTTCTGTTCTCAGGCTTGGCGGTGTGGTACATCGCCAGACATGCGCCAAGCAGGCCAAACATCATGGTGATGAAGCGCCCGGACATAAAGCGCGAGGTGCCCGCATAGAACTGCTGCGTATTCGGATCGGCAAGTTGCGCGAAGAAAATACGCTGCGTACCTTCAACTAACTGGCCGTTGACGATTTCACTACCGCCAAGCGCTGTCGTCCAGAACGGCAAATAAAAGATATGGTGTAAACCCAGTGGGCCAAGCATACGCAGGATGAAGCCGTACAACAGCGTCCCCAGATAGCCTGTCGCATCCACCAGACCACCCAGTCCAAAAATGAGTTTCTGGAAATGCGGCCAAACCACCGTCATGACCGCACCCACGACAATCGCGGCAAGGGAGCTAATAATCGGTACAAAGCGCGAACCGCTGAAGAAACCAAGGAACTGAGGTAATGAGACTTTATTGAAACGGCTATGCAGCGCGCAGGTGACAAGCCCAATCACCACCCCACCGAACACACCCGTTTCCAGTGTCTGAATACCCAGCGTCATCCCCTGGCCTACGGCACCGGGATTCTCGTGTGCCAGCGTTCCGTTGAGCGTCAATAAAGCGTTGATGGTGGCGTTCATCACCAGAAATGCCAGCAATGCCGCAAGCCCGGCGGTGCCTTTATCCGTTTTCGCCAGTCCCACTGCGACACCTACCGCAAAGAGCACCGACAGGTTGGCAAACACAATAGAACCTGCGCTGGTCATGATCGTGAAGATTGCCTGTAACCAGTCAACGTTCAAAAATGGATAAGCAGTCAATGTGTTTGGATTCGACAGCGCGCCGCCAATCCCTAACAACAGCCCCGCAGCGGGCAGTACCGCAATCGGCAGCATGAACGATTTGCCGAACCGCTGTGCCTTTTCGAACCATGCGCCCGATGAAGCGCCGCTAAACATTTGCATCATTTTTTCATCTCCCCGATTAATGATGAAAATTTTTACCATATTTAATTTATAAAATGAAAATTATCATCAAAATCCAGGAAGCCGATCATACTTTTTTAAAATGACTGGCATCTCTCCCCTGCTTTCCGCCACACTATCAACAGATAAACGCATTAAGGATTTTGCATGTCAGAAAATGAAAACCTGCTGCTGAGATTGCGCCAGGGCGTTGACGGATATAGCCGAACACAGCAGAAGCTGGGAGAGTTTGTGCTCAGCGATCCGGCAAAAGTTATCTACCTGACGATTACCGAACTGGCGCGTGAAAGTGACACCAGCGAGGCGAGCGTCACACGTCTGTGCCGCGCACTAGGGTGTAAGGGTTATAACGAATTCAAAATGGCGCTGGCACTCGATCTCCAGCAAGGACAGCCGGTAGAGCACAGCGGAGATGAGATTGACAATGTGGTCAATGAATCCGTACAAGCGCTGCAGGACACAGCAAAATTACTCGACAGGACATTACTGGAATCCGCCGCTTTGGCGCTGCATCAGGCCCAGTCGGTACAGATTTATGGCGTAGCGGCCAGCGCTATTCTGGGTGAGTATTTACATTACAAACTCCTGCGCCTCGGCAAACCTGCACAATTGTTCAGTGACATGCATCGTGCAGCCATGAATGCCGCAACGCTTAACAAAGACACGCTGGTGGTAGCGATTTCCAGTTCCGGCTCGACGCGCGATCTACTGCATGTCGTTAAACTGGCGTGTAAGCAAGGCGTGCGCGTACTGGCGTTAAGTAATACGCCGCGCAGCCCGTTGGCTTCGCTGAGTGATATTCAACTGGTCGCAGCCAAACCAGAAGGTCCGTTGAGTGCTGGCGCGCTAAACGCCAAGGTGGGAGTGATGCTGTTGGTAGAACTACTGACTACGTCGCTGATTGCTCTGGATGAAAAGTACAGTAATGTGAGCCAGCAAACCGCCAGCGCGACCCTTCCTCTACTGCTTTAAGAGCATAAAAAAACCCGCCGCAGCGGGTTTTTACGTTAAGAGTTAAAGAACAGGATTACGCCTGACCTTTGATCTCTTTACGACCGTTGTACGGTGCTTGTTCACCCAGAGCTTCTTCGATACGAATCAGCTGGTTGTACTTAGCAACGCGGTCAGAACGGCTCATAGAACCAGTTTTGATCTGGCCTGCAGCAGTACCAACAGCCAGGTCAGCGATGGTAGCGTCTTCAGTTTCGCCAGAGCGGTGAGAGATGACAGCGGTGTAGCCAGCGTCTTTCGCCATTTTGATCGCAGCCAGAGTTTCGGTCAGAGAACCGATCTGGTTGAATTTGATCAGGATGGAGTTAACGATGCCTTTTTCGATGCCTTCTTTCAGGATCTTGGTGTTAGTTACGAACAGATCGTCACCAACCAGCTGGATTTTGTCGCCCAGTACTTTAGTCTGGTATGCGAAACCGTCCCAGTCAGACTCGTCCAGACCATCTTCGATGGACACGATCGGGTACTGTTTGGTCAGTTCTTCCAGGAAGTGAGTGAATTCTTCGGAGGTGAATGCTTTGTTGCCTTCGCCAGCCAGAACGTATTTACCGTCTTTGTAGAATTCAGAAGCTGCACAGTCCATCGCCAGGGTGATGTCTTTGCCCAGCTCGTAGCCAGCTGCTTTAACCGCTTCAGCGATTACAGCCAGAGCTTCAGCGTTGGAACCCAGGTTCGGCGCGTAGCCACCTTCGTCACCAACTGCAGTGTTCATACCTTTAGCTTTCAGAACTTTAGCCAGGTTGTGGAACACTTCAGAACCCATACGAACAGCTTCTTTCAGAGTCTTAGCGCCAACCGGCTGAATCATGAATTCCTGGATGTCGACGTTGTTGTCAGCGTGCTCACCACCGTTGATGATGTTCATCATCGGAACCGGCATGGAGTATTTACCCGGAGTACCGTTCAGTTCAGCGATGTGTGCATACAGCGGCAGGCCTTTTGCAGCTGCTGCTGCTTTGGCGTTCGCCAGGGACACAGCCAGGATGGCGTTTGCACCGAAGTTGGATTTGTTTTCAGTACCGTCCAGATCGATCATGATCTTGTCGATGCCAGCCTGATCTTTAGCATCTTTACCCAGCAGAGCCTGAGCAATTGGGCCGTTAACAGCTGCAACAGCTTTCAGTACGCCTTTACCCATGAAACGGGATTTGTCGCCATCGCGCAGTTCCAGTGCTTCGCGGGAGCCAGTAGAAGCACCTGACGGAGCTGCTGCCATACCAACGAAACCACCTTCCAGGTGTACTTCGGCTTCAACAGTCGGGTTACCACGGGAGTCGATGATTTCACGACCGATGATTTTAACGATTTTGGACATTAGATTTTCCTCAGTACAAGTTAAACTAAAACTCCAGACAAACAATGCACCCTAAGGGGTGCATTGCCGTTCTAACTTATTTACTTCTTACTTCGCCTGACGCTTCTGATGTTCACTGGCGGCTTTCACAAAGCCGGCAAACAGCGGGTGCCCATCACGTGGCGTGGAAGTAAATTCCGGGTGGAACTGACAGGCCACGAACCACGGATGATTCGGTACCTCAATGATCTCGACCAACTGATCATCACCGGAACGGCCTGCAATACGCAGACCCGCAGCTTCAATCTGT
This sequence comes from Citrobacter freundii complex sp. 2024EL-00216, assembly GCF_043945515.1. Classification (NCBI taxonomy): domain Bacteria; kingdom Pseudomonadati; phylum Pseudomonadota; class Gammaproteobacteria; order Enterobacterales; family Enterobacteriaceae; genus Citrobacter; species Citrobacter freundii complex sp. 2024EL-00216. Next base: position 194,091 of record NZ_JBIMRA010000003.1, read on the forward strand.
TTCAACAGCATATTGTTGACTTCGTAACGGTGGCGATGGCGTTCAACAATTGTCGGCGCGCCGTACAGCTGACGAACCAGGCTATCGTCGCTCAACTGACACTGCTGCGCACCAAGGCGCATTGTGCCGCCCAGATCGCTCTTCTCGGTACGGACTTCGACGTTGCCGTCTTCATCGCGCCATTCGGTAATCAGGGCCACCACCGGGTACTTACAGTCTGGCACAAATTCCGTGGAGTTGGCGTTGTCCATACCCACTACGTTACGTGCAAACTCAATCAACGCAACCTGCATACCCAGGCAAATGCCCAGATAAGGAATATTGTTCTCACGCGCAAAGCGCGCCGTCGCGATTTTACCTTCAACACCGCGGTAGCCGAAGCCGCCCGGGATCAGGATTGCATCAAGACCTTTCAGGATCTCAACGCCACGCGTTTCGACATCTTGCGAATCGATCAGCTTGATGTTGACGGTGACACGATTCTTCAGACCACCGTGCTTCAGCGCTTCGATAACTGACTTATAGGCATCCGGCAGTTCAATGTACTTGCCGACCATACCGATAGTCACTTCGCCTGCCGGATTCGCTTCTTCGTAGATAACCTGTTCCCATTCTGACAGATTAGCTTCCGGACAGTTCAAGCTGAATCGTTTACAAATATAATCGTCAAGGCCCTGAGATTTCAACAGGCCCGGGATTTTATAGATGGAATCGACATCTTTCAGAGAAATCACCGCTTTTTCCGGAACGTTACAGAACAATGCAATTTTTGCACGTTCATTAGCCGGAACTGCGCGATCGGAGCGGCAAATCAGGATATCTGGCTGAATACCGATAGAAAGCAGCTCTTTTACAGAGTGCTGAGTCGGTTTAGTTTTGACTTCACCTGCCGCCGCCATGTACGGAACCAGCGTCAGATGCATAAACAGCGTGTGCTCACGGCCAATTTCTACGGCCATCTGGCGAATCGCTTCAAGGAACGGCAGAGATTCGATATCCCCAACGGTTCCGCCGATTTCGACCAGAACAACATCATGACCTTCACCGCCTTCCAGAACGCGCTCTTTAATGGCATTCGTGATGTGCGGGATAACCTGAACTGTTGCGCCCAGGTAGTCGCCACGGCGCTCTTTACGCAGAACGTCGGAGTAGATACGACCCGTAGTGAAGTTGTTGCGGCGGCTCATTTTGGTACGAATGAAACGCTCATAGTGACCCAGGTCCAGGTCGGTTTCAGCGCCGTCTTCGGTAACGAACACTTCCCCGTGTTGGATTGGGCTCATAGTACCTGGATCGACGTTGATGTACGGATCCAGTTTCATCATGGTTACATTGAGGCCACGGGCTTCAAGAATGGCTGCCAGGGAGGCTGCGGCAATGCCTTTTCCCAGAGAGGATACGACCCCGCCGGTCACAAAAATATAGTTCGTTGTCATGCTGGACCTGAGAAGTTAGGGTGAAACGATGGAATTACCAAGACGGGAAAGTAGTATACCCGAACATGACGAGCGCCACAAACTTTCATTATCCCCTCTCCTTCGTTCTTCAAGCCGCACCGGTGTTGGCTTCCTTCACTCACCCCAGTCACATAGCATTTCTATGTTCCTGGGGATTCTTTCAGTCGCCGCCTTGTTGCGACTCGAATAACTCGAAGAGGCAGTATACAAGGTGTTTCATCAACATAACGGGAAGAGAAAATAGCCTCTTTTGGGTAAATGTTTTTGACGTAAATCAAGCGCTTGTTATTTAAAAAATCACACAAATCGCCCTTGACCGACGAAATCCCTTAGAGATCAATTTCCTGCCGTTTTACCTGTTGCCAGACTTCTTCCATAGTTTCCAGATCAACACCAGTCATTTCCAGACCGCGCGAAGCCACAATTCGCTCAACTTCACGAAAACGCCGCTCAAACTTCTCGTTCGCTTTCTGCAATGCGGTCTCTGCTTTAGTGCCTAAATGCCGGGCCATATTAACCGTAGCAAACAGCAGATCGCCCATTTCCTCCTCCAGTTTAGCCTGGTCGACAACAGCCTGCTTAGCCTCAAACATGACTTCGTCGATCTCTTCGTAAACCTTGTCGACAACCGGTCCTAACGTTTTCCAGTCGAAGCCAACATTTGAGCAGCGTTTCTGGATTTTTTGGGCGCGCATTAATGCCGGTAAACTGCGGGGAATATCGTCGAGTGCGGAATGCTGTGCCTTCTGGGCGCGTTCTTCACTTTTGATTTTTTCCCAACGGGTCAAAACCTCAGTACTGTTACTGGCAGAAACATCAGCAAAAACATGTGGATGACGGCGTTCAAGCTTGTCGCTTATCGCAGCACAAATATCATCAAAGTTGAAGCGTCCTTCTTCCTGCGCCATCTGGGCGTAAAACACCACCTGGAACAGCAGGTCGCCCAGCTCTCCGCGCAGGTCGTCAAAATCTTCACGCGCAATCGCGTCCAGCACTTCATAGGTTTCTTCGAGGGTGTATGGGGCAATAGTGGAGAATGTCTGCTCTTTGTCCCACGGACAGCCGTTTTCCGGATCGCGCAGGCGCTGCATAATACCGAGCAGTCGGTCGATTTGATTCATTGGAATGTCCTGAAATTTCAATACAGTAGACCGGATAAGGCGATAGCCGACATCCGGCAACATAGCAATGCCTGATGGCAACGCTAACGCGTCCTATCAGGCCTACAAGGTTATCCGGCCTACAAAATAATTAATTACCGTGCAAGCGACGTGCGTCAATCACATCCGGTACCTGGTTCAGCTTGCCGAGCACGCGCCCAAGCACCTGCAGGTTATAAATTTCGATGGTCATATCGATGGTGGCCAGCTGTTGTTTGGTATCACTTCGGCTGGCAACTCCCAGCACGTTCACCTTCTCGTTGGCGAGAATCGTGGTGATATCACGTAACAAGCCGCTGCGATCGTTGGCCTGGACGCGAACCACCAGCGAATACCCTGCCGAGTAGCTTTCACCCCAGACTGCATCAACAATACGTTCCGGCGCATGGGAGCGCAGCTCAGCCAGCTGTTCACAATCCGCCCGGTGCACGGAAATACCGCGTCCCTGGGTAATAAACCCGACAATCTCATCGCCTGGAATCGGCTGGCAGCAGCGGGCGATGTGGTGCATCAGGTTACCTACCCCTTCCACCACCACACGACCGTCGTCTTTACGACGGCTCTGCGGTGCCTGCGTTTTCTGCTGAAGCTGTTTCAGCGCGGCGGCATCCTGTTCGGCAGCGCTTGGCTTATTAAACTGCGCCTGCAGGAAGTTCACCATTTGGTTGAGGCGGATGTCTCCTCCGCCAATCGCCGCCAGCAACTCGTCCAGCTCATTGAAGCTGTAGCGCGGCAGCAGGTGTTTTTCCGCCTCTTTCAGGCTGATACCTAAATGCGCCAGTTCATCGTCGAGGATCTGGCGACCAGCAAGGATGTTTTTGTCGCGGTCCTGTTTACGGAACCAGGCGTGGATCTTCGAACGCCCACGACTGGTGGTTACGTAGCCAAGGTTAGGATTCAGCCAGTCGCGGCTTGGGTTTGGCTGTTTCTGGGTGATAATTTCAATTTGATCGCCCATCTGCAGCTGGTAGGTAAACGGTACGATGCGCCCACCAATTTTCGCGCCAATGCATCGATGCCCCACATCGCTATGAATGTGGTAAGCAAAATCGAGCGGCGTGGAGCCCGCAGGTAAGTCCACAACGTCGCCTTTTGGCGTAAAGACGTACACGCGGTCATCAAAGACCTGGCTACGAACTTCATCCAGCATTTCACCGGAATCTGCCATCTCTTCCTGCCAGGCAATCAGCTTACGCAGCCACGCAATACGATCTTCATGACCAGAACGCGCCGCGCCTGAAGCGGTGCCCTCTTTGTACTTCCAGTGCGCCGCGACGCCCAGTTCGGCATCTTCGTGCATCTGTTTTGTACGGATCTGAATTTCGATGGTTTTCCCGCCCGGCCCCAGTACAACCGTATGGATTGACTGGTAGCCATTGGGTTTCGGATTTGCAACGTAATCATCGAACTCATCCGGCAGATGGCGATAGTGAGTATGTACTATCCCGAGTGCGGCATAGCAGTCCTGTAAACGCTCTGCCACGATACGCACTGCGCGTACATCGAACAGTTCATCGAAGGCCAACTGCTTTTTCTGCATTTTGCGCCAGATGCTGTAGATATGCTTCGGACGTCCATACACTTCGGCTTTGACGCCTTCCGTTTTCATCTCTGAGCGCAAATGACCGACGAACTCATCAATGTAATGTTCCCTGTCGATACGACGTTCATGCAGCAGCTTGGCAATGCGTTTGTATTCAGCCGGGTGCAGATAACGGAAGCAATAATCTTCCAGCTCCCATTTTAATTGCCCGATTCCCAAACGGTTGGCCAGCGGTGCATAGATATTGGTGCACTCTTTTGCCGCCAGAACGCGTTCATCTTCCGGCGCATCTTTCACTTCACGCAGATGGGCAATCCGCTCTGCCAGCTTGATGACCACACAGCGGAAGTCATCCACCATTGCCAGCAGCATGCGACGGACGTTATCGACCTGCTCGGAAGAAACTGAATCGGTATGCGTGGCTTTAAGCTGGCGTATCGCCGCCATATCACGCACACCGTGGATAAGATGAACAATGGATTTGCCCACGCTCTCGCGCAGGATGTCTTCACTGACCACGTTGGCATCAGCCAGAGGGAACAGCATTGCTGCACGCAGCGTGTCGATATCCATGCTCAACATGGAGAGAATTTCTACCATCTCCACGCCACGCCACAGCAGCAGATCCGCATCCGGATGCCCCTGTGTCTGCTGGAGGCAGTACGCCCAGGTTTCGGCTAAGCGTTCACACGACTGCTGGCTGGAGATCCCCAGACTCGCGATCCATTTCTTTGGATCAAACTCACCAGCTTTATTTATATGTGCACTTCTTACCGCAACCATTGTCCTCTCCTTAAGGGGCCAGGCCTGTCGAAGTCGACAAGCCCTACCCATTGTCTTTCATGCTGCATTACAACCCGAAATCCAATGGGTACAAAATTCATTACAAACGCTCAAACAGGACCATTGATTCCAGGTGTCCAGTGTGCGGAAACATATCGAGCATCGCCAGTCGCCGTATGGCGTATCCAGCGTTGAGCAAAGCATCGCTGTCACGAGCCAGCGTTGCTGGGTTACAGGATACATAAACAACGCGTATAGGTTCTAATTTTATAATATGTTGCATCACACCTGCAGCCCCCGCACGCGCAGGATCGAGCAATACTTTGTCGAATCCGTTTTTCGCCCACGGCTGTCGGGTAACATCTTCCTCAAGGTTTTCATGAAAGAATGTCACATTGTGTAATCCGTTATTCAGCGCGTTTTCTCGGCCTTTTTCCACCAACGCAGGAACACCTTCTACGCCAACCACGCTTGCTGCCCGAGTTGCCAGCGGTAGGGTAAAATTTCCCATGCCACAGAACAGATCGAGTACACGATCTTCAGGTTGCACATCAAGCCATTCCAGCGCACGGGCGACCATTTGTTGGTTTACCCCTTCATTGACCTGAATAAAATCGCGCGGGCTGAAGGTTAACCGTAGTCCATTTGAATCATACCAGGGCGATTCTTCTGATATTGATTCCATTATCTCGCTTTGCGGGGCCAGAAACAAAGACAGCCCCTGAGAATGCGAAAAGCATTCCAGTTTTTCTTTATCCGCAGCACTCAATGGCGCCGTGTGGCGCAAAATCATCAGGGTTCCACTTCCCGCCTGCACCAGTTCGACATGGCCAAGATGGCGTAACCCTTGCAGACTTTCCAGACACGCTCTGAGATGGGGCAATAACGCCTCAAGCTGGGGCACCAAAATAGGGCATTGTTTGACATCGATAATGTCGCTGGAACCGGATTTGCGAAACCCCATCTGCAATTTTTGTTCTTTTGGCCGATAGTTCAGACTCAAACGTGCGCGACGACGATAGCCCCACGGTGCATCAGCTATAACATCCGACACCTCACATTTCATTAAACGCGACAACGCTGCGCTTTTGCTACGCTGCTGCAATGAGATGCTGGCATGCTGCTGCTGGCAACCGCCGCACACGCCAAAATGCGGGCAACGTGGCACTTCACGCTGCGGGCTGTCGTTTAAACGTCGTTTTACTTGCGCGCGGGCAAACTGTTTTTTATCTTCGGTAATCACCACCTCGGCGCTTTCCTGGGGTAGCAATTCCGGTATAAACAACGCCTTTCCGTTATGGCGAGCGACGCCCTGACCGAAAGGATCAAGGTCATTGACGGTAACGGTTATGATCTGACGCGTCGTCACGCGTCGTTTTGCAGAGTAGAATTGCGCCATCGACGAGATATTTCTCTATTTAACAGTGTGACCCTAATTGTCCCATAACGGAACTCCATGACCAACTACAGCCTGCGCGCACGCATGATGATTCTGATCCTGGCCCCGACCGTCCTGATAGGTTTGTTGCTCAGTATCTTTTTTGTTGTGCATCGCTATAACGACTTGCAGCGTCAACTGGAAGATGCTGGTGCCAGCATCATTGAACCACTCGCGGTCTCCAGCGAATATGGCATGAACCTGCAAAACAGGGAATCCATCGGCCAGCTTATCAGCGTGCTGCATCGTCGCCATTCCGATATCGTGCGGGCAATTTCTGTTTATGACGAAAATAACCGACTGTTCGTCACCTCAAATTTTCATCTCGATCCGTCTGAAATGCAGTTGGCGACAGGTTCACCGTTTCCCCGGAAGCTGAGCGTCACCCGGCACGGGGATATCATGATCCTGCGAACCCCTATTATATCGGAAAGCTATTCACCGGATGAATCCGCCGTAAGCGACGCCAAAAACACCAAAAATATGCTGGGGTATGTGGCGCTTGAGCTGGACCTTAAGTCCGTACGATTGCAGCAGTACAAAGAGATCTTTATCTCCAGCGTAATGATGCTGTTTTGTATTGGTATTGCGTTAATTTTCGGCTGGCGTCTGATGCGCGACGTGACCGGCCCGATTCGCAATATGGTGAATACCGTTGACCGAATACGTAGAGGACAGCTCGACAGCCGCGTGGAAGGTTTCATGCTGGGCGAGCTGGATATGCTTAAAAATGGCATCAACTCGATGGCTATGTCTCTCGCTGCTTACCATGAAGAGATGCAGCACAACATCGATCAGGCCACCTCTGACCTGCGCGAAACGCTGGAGCAGATGGAAATCCAGAACGTCGAACTGGATCTGGCGAAGAAACGCGCCCAGGAAGCGGCACGTATTAAGTCTGAGTTTCTGGCAAACATGTCCCACGAGCTGCGAACACCGCTGAATGGCGTGATTGGCTTCACCCGTCTGACGCTAAAAACCGAGCTCAACACCACACAGCGCGATCACCTGAATACCATTGAACGCTCGGCTAACAATCTGCTGGCCATCATCAATGATGTACTCGACTTCTCCAAACTTGAGGCGGGCAAGCTGATTCTGGAAAGCATTCCGTTCCCGCTGCGCAGCACGCTGGATGACGTCGTTACGCTGTTAGCGCATTCATCCCATGATAAAGGGCTTGAGCTGACGCTGAATATTAAGAATGACGTACCGGACAACGTCATCGGTGACCCGCTGCGTTTACAGCAGGTGATCACCAATCTGGTCGGCAACGCCATCAAATTTACCGAAGGCGGCAACATCGACATTCTGGTCGAGAAGCGAGCCCTTAGTAACACGAAAGTGCAAATTGAAGTACAAATCCGCGATACCGGGATCGGTATTCCTGAGCGCGATCAATCCCGTCTGTTCCAGGCTTTCCGTCAGGCGGATGCCAGTATTTCCCGGCGTCATGGCGGAACCGGGCTAGGTCTGGTCATTACGCAAAAACTGGTCAACGAAATGGGTGGGGATATCTCCTTCCACAGCCAACCTAATCGGGGTTCCACGTTCTGGTTCCATATCAGCCTCGATCTCAACCCTAACGTGCTTATTGATCGTTCGACAACCCGATGCCTTGCCGGTAAACGATTGGCCTACGTCGAACCTAACGCCACCGCCGCACAATGCACGTTAGATATCTTGAGTGAAACACCGCTGGAGGTGATTTACAGCCCTTCGTTCTCCGGGTTGCCAGCGGAGCACTACGACATTCTATTGCTGGGCATTCCGGTCACTTTGCGCGAACCACTCACCATGCAGCATGAGCGGCTGGCAAGCGCAGCAGCGATGTCCGACTTCCTGTTGCTAGCCTTGCCTTGTCATGCACAAATTAATGCTGAGAAATTGAAACAGGGCGGCGCGGCGGCGTGTCTGTTGAAACCTCTCACCTCAACCCGCTTACTGCCTGCGCTGACAGAGTATTGTCAGCTGAACCACAGCGCGGATCCGCTGCTGTTAGACGAGAGCAAAATCGCAATGACCGTCATGGCGGTAGACGACAACCCGGCGAACCTCAAGCTGATTGGCGCACTGCTGGAAGACAAGGTCCAGCACGTCGTGCTCTGTGACAGCGGGCATCAGGCGGTGGATCGCGCCAGACAAATGCCGTTTGACCTGATCCTGATGGATATTCAGATGCCAGACATGGACGGTATTCGTGCCTGCGAACTGATCCACCAGCTTCCTCATCAACAGCAGACACCGGTCATTGCGGTCACCGCACACGCCATGGCCGGGCAGAAAGAGAAGCTGCTCAGCGCCGGGATGAACGATTACCTGGCGAAGCCTATCGAGGAAGATAAGCTGCATAATCTGCTGTTACGTTACAAACCGGGCGCAAGCACATCGCTGCGAGCACTCACCGCAGAACCTCTTGAGCCGGTCGTCAATCCGAACACAACGCTCGACTGGCAACTGGCATTAAGGCAAGCCGCGGGTAAGAACGATTTGGCGCGGGATATGCTGCAAATGCTGATCGATTTTCTGCCTGAGGTGCGTAACAAAATCGAAGAGCAACTGGTCGGAGAGAACCCCGAAGGGCTGGTGGATATGATTCACAAGCTGCACGGCAGTTGCGGTTATAGTGGTGTCCCCCGCATGAAAAACCTGTGTCAGCTCATTGAACAACAGCTACGCAGTGGAACCAAAGAAGAAGAGCTGGAACCTGAGTTTTTAGAGCTTCTGGATGAAATGGACAACGTTGCACGCGAAGCGAAACGGATATTGGGGTAATATTCGCCGGATGCGGCGTAAACGCCTTATCCGGTCTACAGGTTTCGCTGTTTACCGTAGGCCCGATAAGCGTCGTGCATCGGGCACATCGCCGGATGCGGCGTAAACGCCTTATCCAGCCTACAGGCTTCGCTGTTTGCCGTAGGCCCGATAAGCGTCGCGCATCGGGCAGTAAACGCCTTATCCGGCCTACAGGTTTCGCTGTTTGCCGTAGGCCCGATAAGCGTCGCGCATCGGGCACATCGACGAATGCGGCTAACAATTCAGCGTAATTGCTGCCCTGCTTTAAGCGTTGCGGCTACGTTTCGCGCCGTCATTCGTACGTTGTCGCTCGCGTTCTTTAGCGCCTCATCCAGGGTACAGATGGTATAGATGACGCTGAAAACCGCATCCAGCCCATGCTCGTGGACCACACCGACATCCGCCGTCAGGCTACCTGCGATACCGATAACCGGCTTGTTGTAACGCTTTGCGACCTTCGCCACGCCAACCGGAACCTTACCGTGAATGGTCTGACTATCAATGCGCCCTTCACCTGTGACCACTAAATCCGCATCCGCAACGCAGGCATCAAGGTGTAACGCATCGGTCACTATCTCAATACCGCAGCGTAACTGTGCGCCGCAAAACGCATACAGTGCCGCCCCCATACCACCCGCCGCACCACCACCGGCCAGATCCAGCACGTTGACGTCCAGATCGCGGGCAATAAGTCGCGCATAGTGCGTGAGCGCCCGATCCAGGCGGGTAATCATCTCCGGCGTAGCCCCTTTTTGCGGACCAAAAACCGCAGATGCGCCCTCTTTTCCAGTCAACGGGTTGGTCACATCGCAAGCAACTTCTATACGGCACCCGGCAAGACGGCTGTCTAACTGAGAAATATCAATTCGGGACAGAGATTCCAGACCGATTCCGCCTTGCGCAATTTCGTTATTTTGCGCATCCAGCAGTTTTGCTCCCAGCGCTTGCACCATCCCGGCACCGCCATCATTGGTGGCGCTACCGCCAATCCCAATGATGATATGCTCAACGCCAGCGTCCAGCGCATGACGGATTAACTCCCCGGTTCCCCAGGATGTCGTTTTCAGCGGATCGCGTAAACCCACAGGAACCTGTTCCAGTCCGCTGGCGGCCGCCATTTCGATAAACGCCGAGCGCTCATCACCAGATAAACCATAAAATGCCTGAATTGTGTTGCCCAAAGGGCCGGTAACATCAACATGCACAAGGTGACCTTGCGTTGCGGCAACCATCGCTTCGACCGTTCCTTCACCGCCATCTGCAACCGGAATCTTCACGTAATCCGCATCGGGCCAGATCTCACGAAACCCCAGCTCTATAGCCGTTGCCACCTCAAGCGCACTCAAACTTTCCTTATAGGAATCGGGTGCGATTACTATTTTCATAAAGCATCCTTACGCATGTTGATTATGTTAAGCATACACCAGGAGCAAAACCGCTCACTCTATAGGAGCGGTCCTGGATCACTTAGCGAACCATGCACGGACGCTTATTATCAAACGTCCAGTTCGGGATAAGATACTGCATACCCATCGCATCATCACGCGCACCCAGTCCATGTTGCTGGTACAGCTCATGCGCTTTCATGACCTGATCCATATCCAGCTCCACGCCCAGACCCGGTTTTGCCGGAACCTGCACCATGCCGCCTTTGATTTCAAACGGCTCTTTGGTCAAGCGCTGGTTGCCTTCCTGCCAGATCCAGTGGGTGTCGATAGCGGTTATTTTACCCGGAGCCGCCGCCGCGACATGCGTAAACATCGCCAGCGAAATATCAAAGTGATTGTTAGAGTGCGATCCCCAGGTCAGCCCGAACTCATGGCACATCTGCGCCACACGGACAGAACCCTGCATGGTCCAGAAGTGCGGGTCCGCCAGTGGGATATCCACAGACTGCAACGACAGCGTATGCCCCATCTGACGCCAGTCGGTGGCGATCATGTTGGTGGCGGTCGGCAGACCGGTGGCGCGGCGGAACTCCGCCATCACTTCACGACCAGAGAAGCCCTGCTCGGCACCGCACGGATCTTCCGCATAGGCCAGAGAACCCTTCAGATATTTGCCGATCTTAATCGCTTCATTTAGCGACCACGCGCCGTTCGGATCCAGCGTGACGCGGGCCTGCGGAAAGCGTTTCGCTAGCGCGACAATAGATTCCGCTTCTTCTTCCCCGGCCAGTACGCCGCCTTTCAGTTTAAAGTCGTTGAAACCATACTTCTCATACGCGGCTTCCGCCAGGCGCACTACCGCATCCGGGGTCATCGCTTCTTCATGACGCAGACGATACCAGTCGCATTTATCATCCGGCTGACTCTGGTACGGCAGCGGCGTTGCCTTACGGTTACCCACGAAGAACAGATAACCCAACATTTCAACTTCGCTACGCTGCTGGCCATCCCCCAGCAAAGAGGCGACGTTTACACCCAGATGCTGACCTAACAGATCCAACATGGCCGCTTCGATCCCAGTAACCACATGAATAGTGGTACGTAAATCGAAGGTCTGCAAACCGCGACCGCCCGCATCACGATCGGCAAAAGTATTGCGTACTGCATTTAGCACGTTTTTGTATTCACCTAACGTTTTACCTACCACCAACGGGATCGCATCTTCCAGAGTTTTGCGGATTTTTTCGCCGCCGGGAATTTCACCCACGCCGGTATGACCGGAGTTATCTTTAATAATCACAATATTGCGCGTGAAGAACGGAGCATGTGCGCCGCTCAGGTTCATCAACATGCTGTCATGACCCGCAACCGGAATAACCTGCATAGAGGTAACCAATGGGGTAGAAAATTGTGCGCTCATAATTAAGTCCTTATTCAAAATTAGTGGCGGCCGAAAACGGGACGTTTACGGTCAAAAGTCCATCCGGGGATCAGATACTGCATTGGGCCTGCGTCATTACGCGCGCCGCCGGGCAGCGCCTTATAGGCTTCATGCGCTTTCTGTACCTGATCCCAGTCCAGTTCCACGCCCAGACCGGGCGCATCGGGTACCGCAATTTTTCCGTTTTTAATCTCCAGCGGATTTTTGGTCAGGCGGCAATCGCCCTCCTGCCAGATCCAGTGGGTATCAATAGCCGTTGGATTACCCGGCGCAGCCGCACCAACGTGGGTGAACATCGCCAGCGAAATATCAAAATGATTGTTAGAATGGCAGCCCCAGGTCAGGCCCCAGTCATCGCATAACTGTGCCACGCGTACCGCGCCAGAAAGGGTCCAGAAGTGCGGATCGGCCAGCGGAATATCTACTGAATTCAGCATCACCGCATGGCCCATTTCACGCCAGTTGGTAGCTATCATGTTCGTTGCTACCGGCAGACCGGTTGCACGGCGGAACTCGGCCATCACTTCACGGCCAGAAAAACCCTGTTCAGCGCCGCATGGATCTTCGGCGTAGGTCAGAACATCGTTCAGCCCTTTACACAGGGAGATGGCTTCATCCAGCAGCCAGGCACCGTTGGGATCAACCGTAATACGCGCATCCGGGAAGCATTTTTTCAGCGCACGAGCGGTGTCGATTTCCTGCTCGCCAGGCAGTACACCACCTTTGAGTTTGAAATCTTTAAAGCCGTAGCGATCCTGCGAAGCCTGAGCCAGACGTACCACTGCCTCACTGTTCATCGCTTGCTGATGACGCAGGTGATACCACTCATGGTTTCCCGGCGTACTTTCCAGATACGGTAAATCGGTCTTTGTGCGATCGCCCACGTAGAACAGATAGCCGAGTACGGTGACCGCATCGCGCTGCTTGCCCGGCCCTAACAGTTCACAAACCGGCACGTTGAGCGCCTTGCCCAGCAGGTCGAGCAATGCGGCTTCCAGCGCCGCTACCGCATTGACCCGTAGTTCAAAGGTCCAGGCGCCTTTGCCAAAGGTGTCAAAATCAGCGGCCTGGTTGCCCTTATGCACCTGCTGCACCACCTTATTCAGGCGCGCCACTTCCTGGCCCAACACCTGCGGAATCGCATCCACCAGCGTCTGATAAATCACTTCACCACCAGGCGCTTCACCGACACCGGTGTTTCCGGCATTATCGGTGAGCACCACGATATTACGAGTAAAGTATGCGTTATGCGCGCCGCCAATATTGAGCAGCATGCTGTCATGACCGGCCACCGGGATGACCTTCATATCGGTAATAACTGGACTCGATTGTGTTGTCATCATCATTGTCCTGCGACAGGTTTCAGTTCGATACGTTTAATATCGCCCACCAGCACCAGATAGCTCACCACCGCAATCAGCGCATGTACCCCGACGTAAATCAACGCGCCGTTAAACGAGCCGGTAGTCCCGACGATGTAGCCGATAGCAATTGGCGTGACGATGCCGGAGATGTTGCCAAACATGTTGAACAAACCGCCGCTCAGACCGCTGATCTCTTTAGGTGCGGTATCAGCCATCACCGCCCATCCCAGCGCACCGATACCTTTGCCGAAGAAGGCCAGCGCCATAAAGCCGATGATCATCCACTCCACATTGACGTAGTTACAGAACACCATCACCATCGACAGCAGCATACCGAGTACGATTGGCGTTTTACGGGCGATATTCAGCGAACCGGTACGGCGCATCAGCCAGTCGGAAATAATGCCGCCGAGCACGCCGCCGGCGAATCCGCAAATGGCCGGAACCGAAGCAACAAAGCCAGCTTTCAAAATCGACATACCGCGAGCCTGCACCAGATAAACCGGGAACCAGGTGATAAAGAAGTAGGTCAGCGCGTTAATGCAGTACTGGCCGATGTAAATCCCGATCATCATCCGTGAACCCAGCAGCTGTTTGATTTGCCCCCACTTCACGCTAAACGGCACTTTTGTTTTGGCTGCCGCCTGATCCATGTTGATCAGCGCCCCACCTTCTGCAATGTACTCCAGCTCTTTTTGGTTTACGCCCGGGTGCTGGTTCGGTTCATGAATCACCTTCAGCCAGACGAAGCTGATAACAATCCCAAGACCGCCCATAAAGAAGAACACGTGCGACCAACCCACTTCGTGGGTCAGCCAACCCATGATTGGCGCGAAGATAACGGTGGCAAAGTATTGCGCAGAGTTAAAGATAGCGACCGCTGTGCCCCTTTCCTGTGCCGGGAACCACGCCGCCACAATACGACTGTTGCCGGGGAAGGAGGGCGCTTCAGCTAAACCGACGAGGAAACGCAGGGTAAACAGCGCAACGATAATGCCGAAACCACTGAAGATATCGACAAAACCCTGCAGCAGGGTAAACATGGACCAAATAAAGATGGACCAGAAATAAACGCGTTTTGAACCAAAGCGGTCGAGCAACCAGCCGCCGGGGATCTGGCCGATAACATAGGCCCATGAGAAAGCGGAGAATACATACCCCATCCCTACCGCATCCAGACCAATGTCTTTGGCCATCTCCGAACCGGCAATGGATAAGGTGGCGCGATCACCGTAGTTGAAGGATGTGACGATAAACAGCATCACCACTATCCAGTAGCGAGCGTTAGTGCGTTTTTCCGCGCTGCTCGCCGCCTGACTTAATGAACTCATTGTTGCACTCCTGAATCCTGGCTTTCGCCAGTTCATTCTGTACAGCACCTGTAGGGTGATCAGAATGAGAGGTTAGTGTGTGGCAGTGTTGGTACAGCTCAGGGCCGTTTTATTCTGACTCGCTGCCATTCCGGGAACTGACGGGAAAAGTATATGAAGGAGTGCCACTGACCCTCACCGTGCATGAACACAACATTAGGGAGGCAGTGAGAAGTTGTTTGGGGCATAAGCCCAAAGTAGTGGAAGTTAGTTCACGTAATTGGGGTTTTATTGCCGGGTGGTGGCTTCGCCTGGCCCGGCTTGCGGTTCAAATGGGGGTTGCATGCCCGTACGAGCGAGGGAGTTATTTAAGCAAGGTTCCCCAGTTTTCTACCCAGGGATTGGATTCGCTTTCCGGTTCAGGATGCTCGCTGGCATCAATCAGCAGCATTTCTCCTACACGGTGGGCGCTTTGTTCCTGCAACAGCGCATCGAACTGCTTGCCGCCATTGCAGAAATTAACGTAGCTACTGTCGCCCAGCCCAATTACCCCGTAATGCAGATTTGGCTGGAAACCGAGATTATCTTTGATCCCCTGAAACAGCGGCACGATGCTATCCGGCAGATCGCCCTGCCCGGTCGTGGAAGTCACCACCAGTACATATTTATCCTGATATGCCTGCCAGTCGCTAAGCTCCGGATCTTCGAACACCGTAGCTTTATGACCCTGCGCCGTCAAAATAGCTTCGGCCTCTTCGGCAACCAGCAGCGCGTTTCCGTACATCGTGCCGACAAAAATTCCAATTTCCGCCATAACCGTAATCTCCTGGGACTTAAGAATCTATCTGCTCATCCTGACCTGACAGCCCGCTGAACTCAACCCTTTCATTCTCAGGGAGAAGTCCACGCCAGCCAAACTGTGATAACGCCTGCATCCAGACGTCATCCAGTCCGGCGCGAATAACCAGCGGTTCGCCGGTGAAAGGATGGGTCAGCGCAAGCTGGCTGGCATGCAGCATCAATCTCTGGCAACCGAAATGCTCTGCGGCGCTGCGGTTTTGCCGCAAATCACCGTGCTTGCTGTCGCCGATAATCGGATGGCGCAAGTGCGCCAGATGGCGTCTGAGCTGGTGCTTGCGACCGGTTTTAGGGTCCAGCTCCACCAGCCCGTAACGGGTAGTCGGATAACGCCCAGTCGCTACCGGCATTTCTACCGTTGCCAGGCCACGATAATGGGTGACAGCAGGCTGCGGGCCTTTATCATCGCGGGCAAACTTATCGGCAATCTTATCCAGCTCTTCGACCAGCGGGTAATCCAGCACGGCATCATCCATCAGCCAGCCACGCACAATCGCATGATAGCGTTTCTGAATTTGATGATGTTCAAACTGCTGGGACAGCAAACGCCCGGCTTCGCTGGACAGTCCCATCAGCAGCACGCCGGAGGTTGGTCTGTCGAGACGATGGGCGGTAAATACGTGCTGACCAATTTGGTCGCGCACCGTTTGCATCACCACCACTTTCTCATCCCGGTCGAGCCAACTGCGGTGAACCAACCAGCCCGAAGGTTTATTGACGGCGACCAGCCATTCGTCCTGATAAAGAATTTCCAGCATCAGGCGTTATCACTAGTAAACAGCGCATCCAGCTCCTGCAATGCCGCCAGAAGAATGTCGCGTTGCGGGTGATCGGCTGCCAGCGCCATTTCGTAATACGGTGCGACGGCAAAAGCCTGCGGAAGCGGCTGCGCGTTATCAATCAACGTATGCATGCGGGGAATCAACACCCACTGCAGCCACTCGACCGGTTCCATGGTATCCATACAAAAAGGCTGTGTACTGGTAAACAGATGCTCTGCTGGCTCATCCATCCGCCAGTGATGATGTTCACGCAGTAGCGCTTCAAGTGCATGTAACTGCTGGCGCACACGGTCATGAGTCGTCATGAAATTAACCTCAATGATGAAAAAATCTGGCGCGAAGAATAGCACTAGTGAAGGGAAATAAAAAAAGGGAGCACTGTAAAAACAGTGCTCCCGGTTCGTTTCGCAGCATTCCAGCTACTTTTAGTGCTCCCTGCTCATCCTTGACAACTTTTCCTGTGGTCTTGCGACCGTGTTCATCCTGAACTTTTGCATCCTGCTCACATCACCCCGATGTGAAAACTTCATCCTGAAGTATCCTGGCCATCCAGACCCGCCGAACATCCTGACCGGCTCTCATTCTCCATCCTGGAGGTGTCCTTTAACGCATCCAGCGTCTTCCTCTTTGCTTCGTCCTGAAGCCTGTCCTTGCAACACCGTCCTGGTGTATCCTGGCGAAGAGCCATCATCCTGATGTTCTCTTCGTTGTGCGACTCCTTGTCGACAGATATAGAATCGCCTGTTTCGCTTTGTCTTACAAGATGCTTACAGGCTTACCCTTATGATTATTTTCATATGAAAGTTGACAATAAAACACTAACCAATTGAATAATAATAAATTATTATTTTATCAATTCATTAAGTCTTTACTTATCACCTGGCAATGTCCTACAGGGTTTGTAAGAGATCTCTCACAAGATTCAGGGCAAACTGGATTACAGAACTGGCTTAAGTTGAGTGAGGAATTCCGCAAGTGAGGCCGCCAGCACCGTTCGTTTACGGGTTCCCAGCGTTTCTTTGCACACTTCACCGGACAGATTGCACACCGAAATGACGTCAAGCTCATTATCTTGTGTGGCAATAAAAAGCGTAGGTGATAGCTTGAGGCGCTTTTGCGTAACCAGATGACCAATCAGGTTTTCCTGAACGCGCCTGAAGTCATCTTCACTCCAGGTTTGCAGCAGCGTGAGCTTTTCATCCGCAAACTGCGCGTGCATATCACCAGCAAACTGGGTGGTGTAAAAAGCGTGAACGGCAGGTTGTACCACAATATCAAAGGCCCGTTCAACCGCATTGAGGTTATTTTCGCCGACAAAAGGTTGAGGCTGCCAAAATACCGCATCGTCTGTGGAAGAAATGATACACGGAGAAGGTACGCCATACAGCTCTTCGCTGAGCGGCCAACTGTTGTTTTTTTCATGCCATGCGCCGCAATAACGCGTCGTAAAGGCTATCAACGCCTGCGCTGTCAATTCGTCCACTGATTTCTCTCTTCACAAAAGCCAGGATACACTTGTCGCATAGTGTATCTGGTTTATGACGGTGAAACATGTCCTCTTATGAAAATCATCAGGCGCTTAACGGCCTGACACTCGGTAAATCAACGGATTACCGAGACAATTACGATGCAAGTCTGTTGCAGGGCGTTCCGCGCAGCCTGAATCGCGACCCGCTGGATTTAAAGGCCGATAACTTGCCTTTTCACGGTGCGGATATCTGGACGCTATATGAACTGTCGTGGCTGAATGCCAACGGCTTACCGCAGGTCGCGGTCGGTCACGTGGAACTGGATTACACCAGCGTAAATCTGATTGAGTCGAAAAGCTTTAAGCTTTACCTGAACAGTTTTAACCAGACGCGTTTTGATTCCTGGGACGCGGTACGCCAGACACTGGAAAACGATCTTCGCGCCTGCGCTCAGGGCGATGTCAGCGTGGCGCTGTACCGCCTTGACGAACTGGAAGGGCAGCCGATAGCCCACTTTAATGGGACCTGTATCGACAATCAGGATATCGTCATCGACAACTACCAGTTCAGCACTGCGTATCTGGAAAATGCCGTGAGCGGTGAAAAGGCAGTCGAAGAGACGCTGGTCAGCCATCTACTGAAATCCAACTGTCTGATTACCCATCAGCCTGACTGGGGCTCCATACAAATTCAGTATCGTGGACGGAAAATCGACAGAGAGAAGCTGCTGCGTTATCTGGTCTCCTTCCGCCACCATAATGAATTTCATGAGCAGTGCGTGGAACGTATTTTCAATGACATTCTGCGCTTCTGCCAGCCAGAGAAACTGAGCGTCTATGCACGCTACACGCGACGTGGCGGCCTGGACATTAACCCATGGCGCACCAACACCGATTTCACTCCGGCAACCGGTCGTCTGGTACGTCAGTAATCTTTTTTCTCAATTTTGCGTGCCGGATTCCGCGCGCAAGGTTGTGAAAGGTCATAAGCCAGGGCTATTGTAATCAATAGGGAATGACGTGTTGCGTCCCATAAGGAGTTTACTTGATTACACATATTAGCCCGCTTGGCTCAATGGACATGTTGTCGCAGCTGGAAGTCGATATGCTTAAACGCACGGCCAGCAGCGACCTGTATCAACTGTTTCGTAACTGTTCGCTTGCCGTTCTGAACTCCGGCAGTTTGACCGACAACAGTAAAGAACTGCTGTCCCGCTTTGAAAGTTTCGATATTAACGTACTGCGCCGCGAACGGGGCGTGAAGCTGGAACTGATCAACCCACCTGAAGATGCGTTTGTTGATGGACGCATTATTCGTGCGCTACAGGCTAACCTGTTTGCCGTGCTGCGCGACATTCTGTTCGTCAATGGACAGATCCATAACGCCGGTCGTTTTCAGCATCTGGATCTCGAAAGCTCGGTGCATATTACCAACCTCGTATTCTCGATCCTGCGTAATGCCCGGGCGCTGCACGTTGGTGAAGCGCCGAACATGGTCGTCTGCTGGGGCGGCCACTCAATCAACGAAAATGAGTACCTGTATGCCCGTCGCGTCGGCACCCAACTGGGCCTGCGCGAACTGAACATCTGTACCGGCTGCGGTCCGGGGGCGATGGAAGCGCCAATGAAAGGCGCCGCGGTCGGCCACGCCCAGCAGCGATACAAAGACAGCCGCTTTATTGGCATGACCGAACCGTCAATCATCGCCGCTGAACCGCCTAACCCGCTGGTAAACGAACTGATCATCATGCCGGACATTGAAAAACGTCTGGAAGCGTTCGTGCGTATCGCCCACGGTATTATCATCTTCCCGGGTGGCGTAGGGACAGCAGAAGAGCTGCTGTATCTGCTGGGGATCCTGATGAATCCGGCCAACAAAGATCAGGTTCTACCGCTGATCCTGACCGGACCAAAAGAGAGTGCGGATTACTTCCGCGTGCTGGACGAATTTATCGTGCACACGCTAGGGGAAGATGCGCGTCGCCACTATCGCATTATCATTGACGATGCGGCCGAAGTGGCGCGTCTGATGAAAAAAGCGATGCCGCTGGTGAAAGAAAACCGTCGCGACACAGGAGATGCTTACAGCTTTAACTGGTCGATTCGTATCGCGCCCGATCTGCAGATGCCGTTCGAGCCGTCCCATGAAAACATGGCCAACCTGAAGCTGTACCCGGATCAACCCGTTGAAGTATTGGCCGCCGATTTACGTCGTGCATTCTCCGGTATTGTGGCAGGTAACGTGAAGGAAGTCGGGATCCGCGCTATTGAAGAGTTTGGCCCGTACAAAATCCACGGTGACCGCGAAATGATGCGCCGCATGGACGATCTCCTGCAGGGCTTTGTTGCACAACATCGTATGAAGTTACCGGGCACTGCGTATATCCCTTGTTACGAGATCTGCGCCTAACCTTCAACACCCGCTAGCAGCGCTAGAGCGGTGACAGTTTTGTCCATATCAAAGCCGGGTTTGGCGCACTTGCCTCCCGGCTTTTTTTAGTGATACCAGTCACATAGCCCCGACAATCATATAAATACCAGTGATGATTCATTAAAAACAGCGCGTCACGCAAACGATTACCTTGAAAAACCAACCGTGATTTATCTTAGAAAATTATTATTAGTCGCCGAAATCATCTAAAAACAACAGTTTTTACAGCTGAACACGCCTATCTTCGCGCCTTCGCTTTCATGAGATATGTCGTTAATGTTAGCCTTCGCGCCCGTAAATTCGCTTTGACTATTTTTTAACAGATTAATGGCCCAAATTTATCCACATAAAAGGTGGATTATTGCATTTGGGATCCCGATCACTGATACATTCATTACTAAAATGTATCTTTCCGCCCGAAAATTATTACGGCGAAAAATTATATAAAAATCGCTCAACGAATTTCGATTTACAGTCGGGTACTTTCTCATTGGATTGACCCCAAACCCGACTTTTTAAGCTTCCTCCAGGAGAAATAGATGGAAAACACTCAAACCAGCACTATCGTTACGGGCCAGACCCGCAGCGCATGGCGCAAAACAGACACCATGTGGATGCTGGGCCTTTACGGCACGGCGATTGGGGCGGGTGTATTGTTCCTGCCGATTAACGCAGGCGTAGGCGGTATGATCCCGCTGATCATCATGGCGATCCTTGCCTTCCCAATGACCTTCTTTGCACACCGCGGTCTGACTCGCTTTGTGCTGTCCGGTAAAAATCCGGGTGAAGACATCACCGAAGTTGTAGAAGAACACTTTGGTGTTGGTGCAGGTAAACTGATTACCCTGCTCTACTTCTTCGCTATCTACCCGATTCTGTTGGTTTACAGCGTAGCAATCACCAACACGGTTGAAAGCTTCCTGACCCACCAGCTGGCGATTACGCCGCCGCCGCGCGCAATCCTGTCACTGATCCTGATTGTCGGCATGATGACCATCGTGCGCTTCGGTGAGCAGATGATCGTTAAGGCGATGAGCATCCTGGTATTCCCGTTCGTTGCGGCTCTGATGCTGCTGGCGCTGTACCTGATCCCTCAGTGGAGCGGTGCGATTCTGGAAACCATGTCTTTTGACTCTGCGGCAACCACCGGCAACGGCCTGCTGTTGACCCTGTGGCTGGCAATTCCGGTAATGGTGTTCTCCTTCAACCACTCCCCGATCATCTCCTCCTTCGCCGTGGCGAAGCGTGAAGAGTACGGTGATGAAGCAGAGAAAAAATGCTCCAAGATTCTGGCATTCGCTCACATCATGATGGTACTGACCGTTATGTTCTTCGTCTTCAGCTGCGTGTTCAGCCTGACTCCGGCAGACCTGGCAGCAGCGAAAGAGCAGAACATCTCGATTCTGTCTTACCTGGCGAACCACTTTAACGCGCCGATTATTGCCTGGATGGCACCGATCATCGCGATTATCGCTATCACCAAATCCTTCCTGGGCCACTACCTGGGTGCACGTGAAGGCTTCAATGGTATGGTGATTAAGTCTCTGCGTGGCAAAGGCAAATCCATCGAAATCAACAAACTGAACAAAATCACTGCGCTGTTCATGCTGGTAACCACCTGGATTGTGGCGACGCTGAACCCAAGCATCCTCGGCATGATTGAGACCCTGGGTGGCCCAATCATCGCGATGATTCTGTTCCTGATGCCGATGTATGCCATTCAGAAAGTACCGGCAATGCGTAAGTACAGCGGCCATATCAGCAACGTCTTCGTTGTGATTATGGGCCTGATCGCTATCTCCGCTATTTTCTACTCTCTGTTCAGTTAATTCCCCTGCGCCGCTCCTCGGGGCGGCGCACCTCGATACACAATGGACGCCTCATGATTAGCGTATTCGATATTTTCAAAATCGGCATTGGCCCTTCCAGCTCCCACACTGTTGGCCCGATGAAAGCAGGCAAACAATTCACGGATGACCTGATTGCACGCGGAATTCTCACTGACGTAACCCGCGTAGTGGTTGATGTCTATGGCTCTTTATCTCTGACGGGGAAAGGTCACCATACCGACATCGCGATAATTATGGGCCTGGCGGGTAATCTGCCGGATACCGTAGACATTGATGCCATTCCGTCCTTTATCCAGGATGTGAATACTCATGGGCGTTTGCTGCTGGCAGACGGTCAACATGAGGTCGAGTTCCCGGTCGACAAGTGCATGAATTTCCATGCGGACAATCTGTCCCTGCACGAAAACGGGATGCGCATTACCGCACTGGCGGGCGAAAAGGCTATTTACAGCCAGACTTACTATTCCATTGGCGGTGGGTTCATCGTTGATGAAGAACATTTTGGTTTACCGAACAACTCTCCGGTAAACGTGCCATATCCGTATAAATCCGCAGCTGATTTGCAACGTCATTGCCAGGAAACCGGCCTGTCGCTTTCCGGTCTGATGATGCAAAACGAACTGGCGCTGCACAGCAAAGAAGAGCTGGAACAGCACTTTGCTAACGTCTGGGAAGTGATGCGTACCGGGATTGAACGCGGCATCACCACCGAAGGTGTATTGCCGGGCAAACTGCGCGTTCCGCGTCGTGCTGCTGCGCTGCGTCGCATGCTGGTCAGCAGCGACAAAACCACCACCGACCCGATGGCGGTTGTTGACTGGATCAACATGTTCGCGTTGGCCGTGAACGAAGAAAACGCAGCCGGTGGACGCGTGGTGACTGCACCAACCAACGGTGCATGCGGGATTGTTCCTGCCGTACTGGCGTATTACGACAAGTTTATCCGTGAAGTGAACGCTAACTCGCTGGCACGCTACATGCTGGTCGCGAGCGCCATTGGTTCACTGTACAAGATGAACGCCTCTATCTCTGGTGCCGAAGTCGGCTGTCAGGGTGAAGTTGGCGTCGCCTGCTCCATGGCAGCGGCTGGTCTGGCTGAACTGCTGGGCGGTAGCCCAATGCAGGTGTGCATCGCGGCAGAAATCGGTATGGAACACAACCTGGGTCTGACCTGCGACCCGGTTGCCGGCCAGGTTCAGGTACCGTGCATTGAGCGTAATGCCATTGCTTCGGTTAAAGCGGTGAACGCTGCACGTATGGCGCTGCGCCGTACCAGTGAACCACGCGTGTGCCTCGATAAAGTTATCGAGACCATGTACGAAACCGGTAAAGACATGAACGCCAAATACCGTGAAACCTCTCGTGGTGGTCTGGCGATGAAGATTGTCACCTGCGATTAATTCTCAGCACATTTTCGTATCTGTAGGCCGGATAAGGCGCTCGCCGCATCCGGCTTTTATTGCCTGATGGCGCTTCGCTTGTCAGGCTTACGGATAGCGCTCTTTCGCAATGCTCGTCTCCATTCGTCGTGAATGTTACCCTACAGACTAATTTGTTAGGGAGAACACCGTGGCCGTCCACCTGCTCATTGTTGATGCACTGAATCTCATCCGCCGTATTCACGCCGTACAGGGCTCCCCCTGCGTGGAGACATGCCAGCACGCACTCGATCAGCTGATTGTGCACAGTCAGCCCACGCACGCCGTGGCGGTATTTGATGACGAAGCGCGTAACAGCGGCTGGCGTCACCAACGGTTACCTGACTACAAAGCCGGTCGCCCGCCGATGCCTGACGATTTACACCAGGAAATGCCCGCCTTACGCGCCGCTTTTGAACAGCGCGGCGTCTGCTGCTGGGTATCCAGCGGGAATGAAGCCGATGATTTAGCCGCCACTCTGGCGGTGAAAGTTAGCCAGGCGGGACACCAGGCGACTATCGTCTCAACCGATAAAGGCTACTGTCAGCTACTCTCCCCAACGCTGCGGATTCGCGATTATTTCCAGAAACGCTGGCTGGATGCGCCGTTTATCGAGAAAGAGTTCGGCGTACTGCCGCAACAGTTGCCTGATTACTGGGGACTGGCTGGGATCAGCAGTTCTAAAATACCGGGGGTAGCCGGTATTGGTCCTAAAAGCGCCACACAACTGCTGGCACAGTTTCCAACGCTGGAAGCGCTGTATGAACACCTGGATGATGTACCGGAGAAATGGCGCAAGAAACTCGAAGAACATCGGGAGATGGCGTTTTTGTGTCGCGATATCGCGCGGCTGCAAACAGACTTACATATCGACGGAAACCTACAGCAGCTACGGCTGGCGCGGTAGTCTTATTTCCGGATGGCGCTGCGCTTATCCGGCCTACTTATTGTACAACCCTGTAGGCCAGATAAACGCCAGGTGATTACCAGGCGGTATGGTACAGCTCAACGATATCTCCAAGGCTCGCTTCACGCGGATTTCCCCCGGTACAAACATCGTCAAATGCGGCTTGCGCCAGCGCAGGAATATCCTCTTTACGGACGCCAACATCGCGTAGATGCAGTGGGATACCTACATCGCGATTAAGGGCGAAGACGGCATCCACCGCCGCTTTGCGTGCCTCTGCCAGCGTCAGTCCTTCAACCTTAACCCCCATTACCCGGGCGATATCGCGGAATTTTTCCCCGGTGAATTCGGCGTTATAGTGCATCACGTGTGGCAGCAAAATGGCATTCGCGACGCCGTGCGGCGTGTTGTAGAACGCGCCTAACGGGTGTGCCATGCCATGCACTAATCCCAGACCTACGTTGGAGAAACCCATCCCGGCAACGTACTGGCCCAGAGCCATCGCTTCCCCCGCCTGGCTGTCACCCACAACGGAACCGCGTAATGACCCGGCAATAATTTCGATGGCTTTAATGTGCAGCGCATCGGTAAGCGCCCACGCAGCCCGCGTGATGTAGCCTTCAATGGCATGAGTCAGTGCATCTACGCCAGTAGCCGCTTTTAATGCAGCAGGCATGCCGTCCATCATGTCAGCATCAATGAACGCCACCTGCGGGATGTCATGTGGATCGACACAAACAAACTTACGCCGATTCTCTTCGTCAGTGATCACGTAGTTAATGGTCACTTCCGCCGCCGTTCCCGCAGTGGTTGGTATAGCCATAACTGGCACGCTCGGGAAGCGTGTCGGCGATAACCCTTCAAGGCTGCGTACATCCGCAAACTCCGGGTTATTGTTAATAATGCCAATCGCTTTACAGGTATCCTGCGGGGAGCCACCGCCAATGGCGACCAGATAGTCTGCGCCGCTTTGCTGAAAGACACTCAATCCTTCCTGCACTACCGCAATGGTTGGATTAGGAATAACGCCTGAATAGATTTCCCATGCCAGACCTGCAGCATCCATTCGGGAAGTCACCTTCTCAACAATGCCGCACTGCACCAGATTTTTATCAGTCACAATCAATGCTTTGCGATAACCACGACGAATAACTTCATCGGTTAATGCGCCAACAGCTCCCCGGCCAAACCATGCCGTTTCGTTCAGAATCATTCTGTTCGCCATCGTTTTATCTCCTATTCCTCAATACGCAATCCATATGTTTTGAATTTTTCCAGCACAATAGCAATAGCCTCATCGTCCAGTACCGGAACCGGATCGGTAATCGCCAGCGTGCTGAGATAAAGCTGCGCCAGCACTTCCACTTCATGCGCTAACCACAGGGCTTTTTCCAGATTTTCCTCGCAGGCGATCAGCCCATGATGCTGCAACAGCGTTGCTTTTCGGTTTTTCAGCGCTACCGCAACGTGCTCGGAAAGCTCACGCGTACCAAACGTCGCATATGGCGCACAGGGAATTGAGTTACCGCCAGCCGCCGCAATCATGTAATGGATTGCCGGGATTGGCCGATTGAGAATAGAAACAGCAGTACAATGCACGGCATGATTATGGACCACCGCCTGAGCATCGGGACGCGTCTGATAAGCGGCCATATGGAACCGCCACTCGCTGGAAGGTAATTTCCCTTCTTCGTGCTGCCCCTCAGCGTTGATGTACACAATGTGGGATTCGGTGAGTTTGTCATACGGAATACCCGTCGGGGTAATTAACATCCCGTCCTGGTAACGCACACTTACATTACCCGCAGTCCCCTGATTCAACCCCAGACGGGTCATTTCCAGGCAGGTATTGATAATCTGCCGTGCCAGCGTATTTCGTTCCATTACTTACCTCTCTCAGTGAGTCAAAATGCGACAACAGAACATTGCTAATACCTCGACGCTCTGTTGATTTAAGCGGGTATTTGCTAACTATCATCATGCTGAATAAAGAGAAGGGAATTTTTAGCACTGGATTTTGTGATGTTCATCAACTAATAACGCTGAATAAAAACATGCAGGCATAATATTACAATTGCAAAATGTCCGTTCTTAATAAAACCATTGTAAAACGGTCATTTGCAAATAAAATGTTATCATTGCCCGTTTTCCACTTAACTAATTAATTCGGGCATTATCCCTGTGGCTTTTTAATTTATTTTTCTCAAACGGTCATTGTTTTAAAGAAATTAAAGTGATGATAATCACATAAACCCACACCCTGAGCATAAATGTGACCACCATCATATTAATGGCCGGTTTTTATTTGAAAATGAATTCATGAGTTCATTCATGAAGGCCAATTTTATCTGGCAGGTTACCGGAACTCACCTGGATTAGCAGGTTGGTAAAAATCACCAATCGTACTCTTAAGCTGTTGAACATGCTTATGAACTGATGAGGATGCTATGGGAAACACATCAATACAAACACAAAGTTTTCATGCGGTAGAGCGGGGGCAGACAAAAAATTATGTCATTCCCTTCGCGTTACTCTGTTCACTGTTTTTTCTTTGGGCGGTTGCCAATAATCTTAATGACATTTTATTACCACAATTTCAGCAAGCTTTTACATTAACAAACTTTCAGGCTGGCCTGATTCAATCTGCTTTTTATTTTGGTTATTTCGTCATTCCAATCCCAGCCGGGATCCTGATGAAAAAACTAAGTTATAAAGCAGGCATTATTACCGGATTATTCTTATATGCCATCGGTGCAGCATTATTCTGGCCAGCGGCTGAGGTAATGAATTACACCTTATTCCTGATTGGACTATTTATTATTGCGGCGGGCTTAGGTTGTCTGGAAACGGCTGCCAACCCCTTTGTAACCGTACTGGGCCCGGAAAGCGGCGGTCACTTCCGATTAAATCTCGCGCAAACTTTTAACTCATTTGGTGCCATTATTGCGGTTGTTTTTGGGCAAAGTCTTATTTTGTCTAATGTGCCACATCAATCTCAAGACGTACTCGATAAGATGGCGCCAGAACAGCTAAGCGCCTACAAGCACAGCCTGGTGTTATCGGTTCAAACCCCTTATATGATCATCGTCGCGGTCGTTTTGCTGGTCGCCCTGCTGATCATGTTTACCAAGTTTCCGACCCTGCAAAGTGACGATCACAGTGACAACGCTCAGAGTTCATTCTCCGCGTCCCTTTCCCGCCTGGTGCGCATTCGCCACTGGCGTTGGGCGGTGCTGGCGCAGTTCTGCTACGTCGGTGCACAAACTGCCTGCTGGAGCTACCTGATTCGCTACGCAATCGAAGAGATCCCAGGCATGACGCCAGGTTTCGCCGCCAACTACCTGACCGGCACCATGGTGTGCTTCTTTATCGGTCGTTTCTCCGGCACCTGGCTTATCAGTCGCTTTGCGCCGCATAAAGTGCTGGCCGCATATGCCCTGCTTGCCATGATTCTGTGCCTGATTTCCGCCTTCACCGGTGGCCAGATCGGCCTGCTGGCCCTGACGTTGTGCAGCGCATTTATGTCGATTCAGTACCCAACCATTTTTTCTCTGGGGATCAAAAATCTGGGACAAGACACCAAATACGGCTCGTCTTTTATCGTCATGACCATCATTGGCGGCGGCATTGTGACCCCGGTGATGGGCTTTGTCAGCGATGCCGCTGGCAATATCCCGACCGCTGAACTGGTCCCGGCGCTTTGCTTCGCCATCATCTTTATTTTTGCCCGCTTCCGTTCACAAACGGCAGCCAACTGAATATTTATCCGAATAACGTGAGGAATCTGTGATGAAAAAAATCAGCTTACCAAAAATTGGTATTCGCCCGGTTATTGACGGACGTCGTATGGGTGTACGTGAGTCGCTCGAAGAGCAAACCATGAATATGGCTAAAGCTACCGCAGCGCTTATCACTGAAAAACTTCGTCATGCCTGCGGCGCACAAATTGAATGTGTGATTGCCGATACCTGTATCGCCGGCATGGCGGAATCCACAGCCTGTGAAGAAAAATTCAGCAGCCAGAATGTTGGCGTGACGATTACCGTTACCCCATGTTGGTGCTACGGCAGTGAAACCATCGACATGGATCCGATGCGCCCGAAAGCGATCTGGGGCTTCAACGGCACGGAACGTCCGGGGGCGGTTTACCTGGCCGCCGCACTGGCAGCTCACAGCCAAAAAGGCCTTCCTGCCTTCTCCATCTATGGTCATGACGTACAGGATGCAGACGACACATCTATCCCTGCCGATGTTGAAGAAAAACTGCTGCGCTTTGCCCGTGCCGGCTTAGCGGTCGCCAGTATGAAAGGGAAAAGCTACCTGTCTGTCGGTGGTGTATCAATGGGCATCGCCGGTTCTATCGTCGACCATAACTTCTTTGAATCCTGGCTGGGTATGAAGGTGCAGGCGGTTGATATGACCGAGCTGCGTCGTCGCATTGACCAGAAAATCTATGATGAAACCGAGCTGGAAATGGCGCTGGCGTGGGCGGACAAAAACTTCCGCTACGGCGAAGATCAGAACGCGCAGCAATATAAGCGTAACGCTGAACAAAGCCGCGCAGTGCTGAAAGAAAGCCTGCTGATGGCTATGTGCATTCGCGACATGATGCAGGGTAACAAAAAGCTGGCAGACAAAGGTCTGGTCGAAGAATCCCTGGGCTATAACGCGATCGCCGCGGGCTTCCAGGGGCAACGTCACTGGACCGATCAATACCCAAATGGCGATACCGCCGAAGCGTTGCTCAACAGTTCCTTTGACTGGAATGGCGTTCGTGAACCGTTCGTTGTCGCAACCGAAAACGACAGCCTGAACGGCGTAGCGATGCTGTTCGGCCATCAACTCACCGGCACGGCCCAGGTCTTTGCCGATGTGCGCACCTACTGGTCGCCAGAGGCGGTTGAACGCGTGACGGGTAAACCGCTGACCGGCCTTGCTGAGCACGGCATCATTCACTTGATTAACTCCGGTTCTGCGGCACTGGACGGTTCCTGCAAACAGCGCGACAGCGAAGGTAAACCGACCATGAAACCACACTGGGAAATCTCGCAGAAAGAGGCGGATGAATGCCTGGCGGCAACCGAATGGTGCCCGGCTATTCACGAATACTTCCGCGGGGGCGGTTACTCATCTCGCTTCCTGACTGAAGGCGGTGTGCCGTTCACCATGAGCCGTATCAACATCATCAAAGGGTTGGGACCGGTGCTGCAAATCGCGGAAGGCTGGAGCGTGGAATTGCCGAAAGATATGCACGACCAGCTTGATGCGCGTACCAACTCCACATGGCCAACCACCTGGTTTGCTCCGCGCTTAACCGGCAAGGGCCCGTTCAGCGATGTCTATTCCGTCATGGCTAACTGGGGCGCTAACCACGGGGTGCTGACAATTGGTCACGTAGGTGCGGACTTTATCACTCTGGCTGCCATGCTGCGTATCCCGGTGTGCATGCACAACGTGGAAGACGAGAAAATTTATCGTCCTTCCTCCTGGGCCGCCCACGGTATGGATACGGAAGGTCAGGATTACCGCGCTTGTCAGAACTACGGTCCGCTGTATAAGCGTTAAACATCGAGCGATTGCCTGATGGCGGCGCGGCCTACGAAGCACACGGTTTTGTAGGCCGGATAAGGCGAAGCCGCCATCAGGTAATAGGTAATCTCCCAGGAGCAATTATGAAACAAGAGGTTATTCTGGTTCTCGACTGTGGCGCGACCAACGTACGGGCCATTGCCGTTGACCGACAGGGGAAGATTGTCGCCCGCGCAGCGACCCCGAACGCCAGTGACATCGCCGCAGAAAACAGTGCCTGGCACCAATGGTCGCTGGAGGCCATTCTGCAACGCTTTGCCGACTGCTGTCAGCGGCTTTCCTCACAATTGGCCGCCTGCCAAATTCGCGGGATCGCCGTCACCACCTTCGGCGTGGACGGCGCGCTGGTGGATAAGAACGGCAAACAACTGTACCCGGTGATCAGCTGGAAATGCCCACGTACCGCAGCGGTAATGGAGAATATCCATCGCTACATGTCACCGCAGCAACTGCAGGAAATCTCCGGCGTTGGGGCGTTTAGCTTCAATACGCTGTACAAACTGGTGTGGCTGAAAGAGAACCACCCGCAATTACTGGAACAGGCGCACGCCTGGCTGTTTATCTCGTCGCTTATCAACCAACGTTTAACCGGCGAGTTCACAACTGACATCACCATGGCGGGAACCAGCCAGATGCTGGATATCCAGCAACGTGATTTCAGCCAGGACATTTTGCAGGCAACAGGCATACCGCGTCGCCTGTTCCCGCGTCTGGTTGAAGCAGGCGAACAAATTGGGGTACTGCAACGCGAGGCCGCCAGCCAGCTCGGACTTCCAGAGGGTATTCCAGTCATCTCTGCCGGACACGACACACAGTTTGCGCTATTTGGCGCAGGAGCCCAACAGGATGAACCAGTACTCTCTTCCGGCACATGGGAAATTTTGATGGTACGCAGTGCGCAGGTAAACACCTCCCTGCTCAGTCATTATGCGGGCTCCACCTGTGAGCTGGATAGTCAGGCTGGGCTTAACAATCCCGGTATGCAGTGGCTGGCCTCCGGCGTGCTTGAATGGGTTCGAAAGCTGTTATGGACCGCGGACACGCCCTGGCAAACGTTGATTGATGAAGCTCGGGATATTCCCGCTGGTGCCGAAGGGGTGAAGATGCACTGCGACCTCCTGGCCTGTCAGAATGCGGGCTGGCAAGGGGTTACCCTCAATACTACCCGTGGACACTTTTATCGCGCCGCGCTGGAAGGACTGACAGAACAACTGCAGCGGAATCTGCAAACGCTGGAAAAAATCGGCCATTTCCAGGCCACTGAACTGCTATTAGTTGGCGGGGGCAGCCGCAACATCTTGTGGAACCAAATCAAAGCGAACGTTCTCGGGATCCCTGTCAAAGTGCTGGATGATGCCGAAACCACCGTGGCAGGCGCCGCAATGTTTGCCTGGTCAGGCATCGGGGAATTTACCTCCCCGGAGCAGGCGCGCGAACAGGTGCGCTATCAGTACCGTTACTTCTATCCGCAAACCGAATCCGAACTCACAGGAGTCGAGTAACATGCTTAAAACGATATCTCCCTTAATTTCCCCCGACTTACTGAAAGTGCTGGCCGAAATGGGACACGGCGATGAGATTATCTTTTCCGATGCCCACTTCCCGGCCAACAGCATGGGGCCACAGGTCATCCGCGCTGACGGTCTGCTGGTCAGCGATCTGCTGCGGGCGCTTATTCCGCTATTTGAACTGGACAGCTACGCCCCACCGCTGGTGATGATGGCTGCGGTTGAAGGCGACACTCTCGATCCTGACGTTGAGGCTCGCTATCGTCAGGCACTTTCAATACAGCCCCCCTGCCCGGACATCACGCGTATTGACCGCTTTGCCTTTTACGAACGAGCACAAAAGGCGTTTGCGATCGTTATCACAGGAGAGCGGGCAAAGTACGGGAATATTCTTTTAAAAAAAGGGGTAACGCCGTAATCTCTGGTCAGAATGCCCGTCAGGTACGGGCATTCATCATAAGATGAGGATCAGAACATGAAAGCGGCGCGCCAGCAGGCAATCGTAGATCTGCTTACTAACCACAAAAGCCTGACAACCGAAGCCCTGGCTTTGCAGCTTAACGTCAGCAAAGAGACCATCCGCCGCGATCTCAGCGAGTTACAGACCCAGGGAAAAGTGTTACGCAACCACGGTCGGGCCAAAGTTATTCACCGGGAAAATCAGGACAGCGGTGACCCATTTCATATTCGACTCAAAAGCCACTATGCGCACAAAGCGGATATCGCCCGTGAAGCGTTGGCCTGGATCGAAGAAGGTATGGTGATTGCCTTAGACGCCAGCTCTACCTGCTGGTATCTGGCGCGACAATTACCGGACATCAACATTCACGTTTTTACCAACAGCCAGCCCATCTGCCAGGAATTGGCTAAACGTGAACAGATTCAGCTTATCAGCTCCGGCGGTCGCCTTGAGCGCAAATACGGTTGCTACGTTAATCCCTCGCTTATCTCGCAGCTAAAACCACTCGAGATTGACCTGTTTATTTTTTCCTGCGAAGGGATCGACAGCGACGGTGCGCTCTGGGACTCAAATGCAACCAACGCAGACTTCAAATCCATTCTGCTTAAGCGTGCATCGCAGTCTTTATTACTGATCGATAAAAGTAAATTTAATCGTTCGGGAGAGGCCAGAATTGGGCATCTGGATGATGTGACGCATATTGTTTCAGATACACAGCTGATTGAAGCAATCCAGGCCGAATAGGGCAATTATGCCGCCATCCGGCCTGGGTTGTAGCCTTATCGCTCGTCGCGACGACCGCCGACGGCAGCCCACAGACGACGTACGTGAACGGTTACTTCTTCACGGTCATGATACAGCTGACGCGCCTGAATCTGGGCATTTACACCATGTTCATCAAGCTGGGCCTGAATGTAAGCCAGGTTCTGTGATACCTCTTCGTAGCGTTTTTTCATCGGCAGCTTGAGGTTGAAGATCGTCTCACGACACCAGCCGTTGACCAGCCATTGTGCCATCAGCGCGGCAACCTTCGCCGGCTTCTCCACCATGTCACAGACCATCCACGAAATGTTATTGCGATTCGGACGGTACTTAAATCCGTCTTCACGTAGCCAGGTGACCTGTCCGGTATCCATCAGGCTTTGCGCCATCGGACCGTTATCCACGGAGTAAACCCACATATTGCGTTTAACCAGCTGATAGGTCCATCCGCCCGGGCAGGCGCCTAAATCCACCGCATACATTCCGTTCGCCAGACGCTCATCCCATTCATCGGCAGGGATAAACACGTGCAGCGCTTCTTCCAGCTTGAGCGTTGAACGGCTCGGCGCATCGGCTGGAAACTTCAGACGCGGAATCCCCATGTAAAACGGTGAGTTATTGTCAGGCCAGGAATAGCCGGTATAACAACAGCCAGGGGCGATAAAGAAGACGTGAACCACCGGACGCTTTGGCGTTTCATACTTTGCCAGTACGCCCGCTTCGCGCAGCGCTGCACGCAACGGTACGGTAAATTTACGGCAAAATTTAACCAGCTCTTTGCTTTCATTGGTGTCGGCAACTTCTACTCGCAGATCGCCACCCTTTTCCACCACGCCCTGCAACATGCCAACGATCGGTGTAATACGATCTTCCGGCGGTAAGTATTGCAGCAGCTCGCCCACCACAAACATTTGACGAGCAAAAATCAGCGAACTAAACGGCAGCTCTTTCACTAACTTTTCAGCATCGTCCTGCTGATAGCATTCGAAGATGACGTAACCCGCATTGTCTTTCACGCGGGCAAAACCGAAGATTTCCCGGCGTCCTGCTTTATCCGTAATTTCTGCGGCGCACTCTTTTTCAAAACCTGGGCGACACAACAATACAACCTTATTCATGGCTAACGCCCTTACGTTTCAATCGAATAGCGCCCACTAACATCAGCGCCCAGCCTACGAGGAAGCTGAAGCCGCCGACAGGGGTAACAAACGCCCACAGGCGTAAATGAGAGAGCGCGAGACAATACAGGCTGCCGCTAAACAGCACTGTACCTAATGCCAGAAACACGCTACTCCAGTAAAACCAAATACTAATGCGCCGTTGCATGGCGACGGCCAGGCCAAAGATAGCCAGCGTATGAAACGCCTGATACTCAAGGCCGGTCTGAATCCACCCCATTTCAACAACACCGAGGGTTTTGCTCAGAACATGTGCCCCAAAGGCGCCCAACGCCACAAAGATAAAGCCACTTACGGCGGCAAAAATCAGCATAAAACGGCTGGTCATTTGAATACCCTACGTAAATTATTGTTCATAACGAAAGCGGAATTTTTCTTGTTCCGTGGCCGCTTTCGCCAGAATCCACTGACGGAAGGCGGCTATTTTACCCAGTTCTGCCTGACTGTCATGACAAACCAGATAAAATGCGTTTTTGCTGACCAGAACATCGTTAAACGGACAGACCAGACGTCCGGCTTCAATTTCGGACTGCGCCATGACGTTGTTAGCCAGCGCGATCCCCTGTCCATGGATTGCAGCCTGTAGCACCATGGCGCTATGGCTGAAGATAGGTCCCTGCTGCACGTTGATATGATTCAGGCCAAGCTGGCGCGTATAGGCTTGCCAGTCTCGCCGCGACGCATCATGCAATAAAGTGTGTTTTGCCAGGTCGTCCGGTGTCTTTAGCGGTTTATCACCGGTAAGCAACAGCGGAGAGCAGACCGGCAATAAATATTCTGCGTACAATTTTTCAACGCGCAGACCCGGCCAGTTGCCGCGTCCGTAGAAAATCGCCACATCAACATCATCAGCCAGTTTGTCTTCCTGACGGTCCACCGCCTGGATCCTGACATCGATTCCCGGATAAGCTGAGT
The DNA here is from genome assembly GCF_043945515.1 of Citrobacter freundii complex sp. 2024EL-00216. Classification (NCBI taxonomy): domain Bacteria; kingdom Pseudomonadati; phylum Pseudomonadota; class Gammaproteobacteria; order Enterobacterales; family Enterobacteriaceae; genus Citrobacter; species Citrobacter freundii complex sp. 2024EL-00216. Next base: position 228,897 of record NZ_JBIMRA010000003.1, read on the forward strand.
TAAAGCTAGAGAGTCTGGGCACCAGCCATTGGATCGCAAAACTGGGCAATAAACTAACGGTAAGCGCACCTTTTGCACTGCGTGCCTGAAGTTTACGCGTCGCGTCGGTTAATTGCGAAAAAATCTCTTTAATGTCGAGAAAGTAGCTTTGACCTTCTTCCGTTAACAGCAAAGATCGATTGCGTCGACGAAACAGTTTTAGCCCCAAAAAATCCTCAAGTGACTTGATTTGGTGACTTACTGCGGCCTGCGTCACAAAAAGCTCTTCTGCTGCGCGAGTAAAGCTTAAATGACGCGCTGCAGCATCAAAAACACGTAACGCATTTAAGGGTGGTAATCGTTTTGACATGACTTTTAGGCTTTGATGTTAAATGAATTTAACAATTAGCTAACAGGCTGTAACCTATTAGTTTTTTTTATCTGAGCCATTATAAATTGTCCGTTGAGGTTCTACCAGCAAATACCTATAGTGGCGGCACTTCCTGAAGCCGGAACGAAAAGTTTTATCGGAATGCGTGTTCTGGTGGGCTTTTGGCTTACGGTTGTGATGTTGTGTTGTTGTGTTTGCAATTGGTCTGCGATTCAGACCATGGTAGCAAAGCTACCCTTTTTCACTTCCTGTACATTTACCCTGTCTGTCCATAGTGATTAATGTAGCACCGCCAAATTGCGGTGCTTTTTTTTGTCCACGTTTCGTCGATGGCCGACCGGCTATTATTGCTCCAGTTCTACCATCTCTTTCACGTCAGTGCGGTTAATCTGCTGTTTGTTGCCGTTAGCGTCTTTATACGAAATCATCCCCGTCTCATTATCGGTCTGTGGTTTACCATCAGCTACGATTGATCGACCATCATTGGTGTGCATCACGTAATTCGAACCAGAACAGGCGCTCAGGGCAAAAGTCAGCATACAGGCAGAAATAATGGCGGCAGTCTTTTTCATCTTCTTCTCCTTAAAGCGATTTATGCTATTAAAAACATACTCCGTAACAGGCAAAATTGTTCGCCTAACGCTATTTAGCATAAGACACTGAACGGGCTTTGCCAGGATATCCAGAGTATTCCGATGGTTAGCACAACCCTTGTATCAATGCCCTTTTTGCGCCACGATCGGTTTACTGAACTGAGGAATACCATGAACGCTTTTAACCCCGCGCAGTTTCGCGCACAATTTCCCGCACTCAACGATGCTGGCGTCTATCTCGACAGCGCTGCTACGGCGCTAAAGCCACAGGCGGTCATTGAGGCTACCCATCAGTTTTATAGCCTGAGTGCCGGGAACGTCCATCGCAGCCAGTTTGCTGAAGCCCAGCGCCTGACCGCACGCTATGAAGCCGCGCGGGAAAAAGTCGCACACCTGATTAATGCGTCGGATGACAAAACCATCGTCTGGACCCGCGGCACAACGGAAGCGATCAACATGGTTGCCCAAAGCTATGCGCGTCCACGCCTTCAACCGGGTGATGAGATTATCGTTAGCGCAGCGGAACATCACGCCAACCTCGTTCCCTGGCTGATGGTCGCGGAGCAAACGGGGGCTAAGGTTGTCAAACTCCCACTCACCCCCCATTTATTGCCAGACGTTGAGCGCCTCACGCAGCTCATCACCCCGCGCAGCCGCATTCTGGCGCTCGGGCAAATGTCGAACGTCACCGGTGGCTGCCCGGATCTGGTCCGCGCCATTACGCTCGCCCATGCGGCTGGCATGGTGGTGATGGTTGATGGTGCCCAGGGGATTGTGCATTACCCTGCCGATGTACAGCAGTTGGATATTGATTTCTATGCGTTTTCAGGCCACAAGCTATATGGCCCCACCGGTATTGGCGTGCTGTACGGTAAGCCGGAACTGCTGGAAGCCATGTCTCCCTGGCTTGGGGGCGGTAAGATGATTAGCGAAGTCAGTTTTGACGGTTTCACCACTCAGCCCGCACCATGGAAGCTGGAAGCCGGTACGCCTAACGTTGCAGGCGTTATCGGGCTAAGCGCGGCGCTCGAATGGCTGGCGGACGTCGACGTTGCGCAGGCCGAAAACTGGAGCCGGGGTCTGGCGACGCTGGCAGAAGATGCCCTCGCGAAACGCCCTGGCTTTCGTTCCTTCCGCTGCCAGGACTCCAGTCTGTTAGCCTTTGATTTCGCGGGTGTTCATCACAGCGATATGGTCACTCTATTGGCCGAATATGGCATTGCGCTGCGCGCGGGGCAACACTGCGCACAACCGCTGCTGGCGGAACTCGGCGTATCCGGAACACTACGCGCCTCATTTGCCCCTTATAATACCCAAAGCGATGTGGATGCGTTGGTCGCAGCCGTCGACCGCGCGCTGGAAATATTGGTGGATTAATGACAAGCCCTCAGTTCGCCGGACACCCGTTTGGCACAACCGTAACCGAAGAGACGTTACGCAATACCTTTATCCCGCATACTCAGTGGGAAGATAAATATCGCCAGCTGATTCTGCTGGGTAAGCAGTTGCCGGTGCTCCCGGATGCGTTAAAGGCGCAGGCCAAAGAAATTGCGGGCTGCGAAAACCGCGTCTGGCTAGGGCATACTCTTCATGAGAATGGCACTCTGCATTTCTTCGGCGACAGCGAAGGTCGAATAGTACGCGGGCTGTTGGCGGTATTACTCACCGCGGTCGAAGGTAAAACGGCAGCCGAGTTACTGGCGCGTTCGCCGATGGCGTTATTTGACGAACTGGGTTTACGCGCTCAGCTCAGCGCCTCGCGTAGCCAGGGACTACATGCTCTGAACGAGGCGATTCTCGAGGCGGCCCAGAAAGCCGGATGACGACGCAGATACGTCTTATCCGGCCTACAACACTGCACGAACTGTAGGTCGGATAAGCGTAGCGACATCCGACACAATCAGGCCTGACGCGCGGCCTTCGCCATCATCTTCTTCAGCGCATGGGAGACAGCAACAAAGCCAAAGGTGGCTGTCACCATGGTGGCCGCGCCAAACCCGGAGGCGCAATCCATACGCTTCGGCCCTTCCGCCGTCGCTTTCATCGCACATACCGAGCCATCCGCCTGCGGGTAAACCAGCGCTTCGGTCGAGAACACGCAGTCCACGCCCAGCTTGCCTTTGCTGTTTTTCACCACGCCAAAATCGCTTTTCAGCCGCTCACGTAGCTTGGCCGCCAGCGGATCCTGGATGGTTTTTGCCAAATCAACGACCTGAATCTGCGTAGGATCGATCTGTCCGCCCGCACCACCGGTGGTCACCAGCGGAATTTTGTTACGCCGACAGTACGCGATCAGTGCCGCTTTTGGGCGCACGCTATCAATCGCATCGATGACGTACGAAAATCCCGCATTCATATATTCAGCAACGTTATCTGGCGTAACAAAATCATCGACCACGTTCACCCGGCACTCCGGGTTAATCTGTCGGATACGCTCCGCCATCACTTCAGCTTTTGCCAGACCGACGTTATCACGCAGCGCATGGATCTGGCGGTTTGTATTGGTGACGCACACATCATCCATATCGATGAGTGTGATAGCGCCAATACCGGTTCGCGCCAGCGCTTCCGCCGCCCATGACCCTACTCCACCAATCCCAACAACGCAAACGTGTGATTGGGCAAACAGCTGCAACGCATTTTCGCCATACAGACGTGCCGTACCGCCAAAACGTTGGCGCCAGGCATCGCTAATAACCACAGACATAGAACCTCAAATTCATTAATACCGAGCAGTCTGACTGCCTGATGTCGGCTACGCCTTATCAGGCCTACTCAATAATGTAGGCTTGATAAGCGAAGTGCCATCCCGCCATTAACCGCTGAACACGTTACCCGCACCCGGCGCTGTTTTTAGTACCCATACGCGACCGTAGTGATTATACCACCCGGCACGGTGTCCGGCGTCAGCGCCAATACCCTGATAGATGTCGAAGTGTTGCCCTTTAATAGCCCCACCCACATCTAACGCCACCATCAGGCGCAGTTCGTACTGGCCGGTAAACTTGCCGTTATTGTCCAGTAACGGGACTTCCGCCAGTAACGTTGTGCCCGCAGGAATGATACTACGGTCAGAAGCTACGGACGCGCGGCCAATCAGCGGCACCGCGCTGGCCCCTTTCACCGGAGCAAAAGATTGCGGTTTAAAGAAGACAAACGATGGGTTCTGCTCCAGCAGCTCACGCACTTCGGCTTCGCTGTGCGTTTCACCCCAGTGGCGAATAGCCTGCATCGACATATCTTCTTTTTTCACTTCGCCACGGTCGATAAGCACTTTACCGATACTGCGATAGGCGTGGCCGTTTTTCCCGGCATAGCTAAAGAAGTTGAGCGGGCTGCCATCGCCAAAATCGATGTAACCACTGCCCTGAACATCCATAATGAAGTTATCCATCAGGGAGTTGCTGTATGCCAGAATATAATTGTCGCTTAGCGCGCCCGCGTAGATCTCGGCACGAGAGGGTAAGCGCCCACGTTTTGGCGGCATGCGATAGATAGGATACTGAAACTCGCCCTGGCGCGTATGGCGCGCCTGGATAACCGGTGTGTAGTAACCGGTAAACTGGACGTTACCGTAGTTGTCCGCCCCTTCCATTTGCCAGGCATCAATACCAAACTGGCGCATACTGCGCGTATCACCGCCCGCACGTAACCATTGCTGGATAGCGTTGTAGACGTCGCTCTGGTTGCCGTACAAACGTGGCGAAGCGCTGCGAATTTGATTAACCTGCTCGGCGAAATCTCCGGCATTGATTGGCGCGCCAACCGCATCAGGCTGGTTCACCAGTGAGAAAGGCTGGGTAAATTTCCCGTCTTTATACTGCTGCCCACGATCGGTGGGTTTTGAGGAACACGCGGCGAGCATCGCGACTACAGCTCCCGCCAGAAGATATTTTGCCCAACGTCCTTTCATTGTTCTCGTCTTATGTTGCCTGAATGCGAGACGAAGATAACAAACCCCCGAACCTAATGAAATGCGTATACATACCCGAACGCAAATTTTGAGCAAAAAATAATCCAGAATGCGTTGTTTTTGTTCATTTTCACCCTAAAAACGTGATCAAGGTGAAAAAAGGGTTGCATGAAAATGCGAGCAGAGTATAGTGCGCATCCACGGACGCGGGGTGGAGCAGCCTGGTAGCTCGTCGGGCTCATAACCCGAAGGTCGTCAGTTCAAATCTGGCCCCCGCAACCAATTAAAATTTGATGTAAGATTTTTGCAAAGTAGTTCGAATCACAGCAAGGCGGCGACGCAGTGAATCCTTAGGAGCTTACTCCAGTAAGTGACTGAGGTGAACGAGGAAAGCCAACGCTGATGTGGTTTGAAATACGAAGCAAAAAGACGGACGCGGGGTGGAGCAGCCTGGTAGCTCGTCGGGCTCATAACCCGAAGGTCGTCGGTTCAAATCCGGCCCCCGCAACCAATCAAATTTGATAAAATATAAGCAGTACGGTGACGCGGGGTGGAGCAGCCTGGTAGCTCGTCGGGCTCATAACCCGAAGGTCGTCGGTTCAAATCCGGCCTCCGCAACCAACACATTAAACACCTCAACGGGTGTTTTTTTGTTTCTGCCGCCCATAAAAAAAGCGCTTTTCAGCGCTTTTTTGTTATCCCCTTCTCGCCAGCGTCGCCCCATCGGCAAAGTAGGCTTTAATCCCTGCCAGAATCGACTCTGCAACTTCCTGCTGGAAGGTCGCCGTTTTGAGTTTGCGCTCTTCCTCAACGTTACTGATAAATGCCGTTTCGACCAGAATAGACGGGATATCCGGAGCTTTTAGTACCGCAAACCCGGCCTGTTCAACCTGGTTCTTGTGCAGATTGTTGATTTTGCCAAGCTTACTCAATACCGCTTTACCAAACTTCAGACTGTCGGCGATGGTCAGCGACTGCACCATGTCGAACATGGTGTGGTCGACATAGCGGTCACCGCTCTTACTGACGCCACCAATGAGATCCGATGCGTTCTGGGTCTGCGCCAGATATTTCGCGGCGGTACTTGTCGCACCTTTGGTCGAGAGCGCAAACACCGACGAACCGCTGGGTTGTCGACTGGTAAAGGCATCGGCGTGAATAGAGACAAACAGGTCAGCACGCTGCTTCTGCGCTTTCGCCACGCGGACTTTAAGCGGAATGAAGATATCTTCATTTCGTGTCATAAAGACCTTCATGTTGCCCTCTTTCTCTATGAGGGCTCGCAGGCGGCGGGCAATCTGCAGCACCACATCCTTTTCACGCGTCTTGTATTTCCCCACCGCACCGGAGTCTTCTCCGCCGTGGCCTGGATCCAGCATAATGACAATGGGACGATCGCGCCCCGCTTTACCCGGCTGCGGGCCACTTTGTGCAGGTGGCACCTGTTTATCCAGATCGCCCTTGTTGTAATCTTCCAGCAATGCCAGCAGCGGATCCTGAACGTCCTGGGCATTCGCTGGATAGAGATCCATCACCAGACGTTCTTTAAAGCCTGCCACCGGAGCCAGCGCGAAAAGTTGCGGCTTCACATTCTGTTTCAGCTCGAACACCATCCGCACGGTCTTTGGATCAAACTGGCCAACGCGCGCCGACTTAATATACGGATCGTCAGGACGAATCTGCGTCCCAATACCCTTGAGCACCGAGTTCAAATTAACGTCTTCAATATCCACAACCACACGCTCAGGATTACTCAGGGCAAACTGTTTGTATTTCAGCAGACGGTTAGATTCTACCGTGACGCGAGTGTAGCTGGACGCAGGCCAGATACGTACGGCAACGACCTGACTCACGGCCGCCAGACCCACCTGGCTGACGCTCAAAAGCCACATAGCACCCGCACCTTTCAATAAACGGCGGCGACTGATTGCTGAATTGGATCCCGACATGCTTCTCCCGAGCAAAGAAATCTTTTTTAGAGGTAATACGTAAAACGTCCGAATTGACCGGAAACTTTAGCGAATGACGCATAATCTGTCATCTATAAAAGGGTAAACATTCTTTTTATATTCACGGCATTACTGAGAAAAATCTTCGGCATGGGTAAAAATTACGCTTGCGCATAGCGCAAAAACAGAATAAAAATACACAAATTACGAATAATCATGCAATGAGGGTGTGCCGTGGTGAAGGAGCGTAGAACCGAACTGGTACAGGGATTCCGCCATTCTGTTCCCTATATCAATACCCATCGGGGAAAAACGTTTGTCATTATGCTGGGCGGCGAAGCCATCGAGCATGAAAACTTTTCCAGTATCGTCAATGACATTGGTCTTCTTCATAGCCTCGGCATCCGCCTGGTCGTGGTCTATGGCGCACGACCGCAGATTGATGCCAATCTTGCGGCGCATCATCATGAGCCGGTGTACCACAAAAATACGCGCGTTACCGACGCTAAAACGCTGGAGCTGGTCAAACAGGCTGCGGGTTTACTTCAGCTTGATATTACCGCCCGCCTGTCGATGAGCCTGAATAATACGCCATTGCAGGGTGCTCACATCAATGTGGTCAGCGGTAATTTTATTATCTCTCAGCCGCTGGGCGTTGATGACGGCGTAGATTACTGCCATAGCGGGCGTATTCGTCGTATTGATGAAGATGCCATTCACCGCCAGTTAGACAGCGGCGCAATTGTGCTGATGGGCCCGGTCGCCGTTTCCGTCACCGGTGAGAGCTTTAACCTGACGTCAGAAGAGGTCGCCACGCAGTTGGCTATCAAACTGAAGGCCGAGAAAATGATCGGCTTTTGCTCCTCTCAGGGTGTCACCAACGATGACGGCGATATTATTTCCGAGCTGTTTCCTAACGAAGCTCAGGCTCGCGTTGAGTTGCAGGAAGAGAAAGGCGATTACAGCTCCGGCACGGTGCGCTTCCTGCGCGGGGCAGTGAAGGCCTGTCGCAGTGGCGTACGCCGTTGCCACCTGATCAGCTATCAGGAAGATGGTGCATTGCTGCAGGAACTGTTCTCCCGCGACGGGATCGGTACGCAGATCGTAATGGAAAGCGCCGAGCAGATCCGTCGCGCTACCATTAACGATATCGGCGGGATTCTGGAGCTTATCCGCCCGCTGGAGCAGCAAGGTATTCTGGTGCGCCGCTCGCGCGAGCAGTTGGAAATGGAGATCGACAAATTCACGATTATTCAGCGTGATAACCTGACCATCGCCTGTGCCGCTCTGTACCCTTTCCCGGAAGAGAGGATTGGCGAAATGGCGTGTGTAGCAGTGCATCCGGACTACCGTAGCTCGTCACGCGGGGAAGTGTTGCTGGAACGAATCGCCGCGCAGGCCCGGCAAATGGGGTTGAGCAAGCTGTTTGTGTTAACCACACGCAGCATCCACTGGTTCCAGGAGCGCGGCTTCACGCCGGTGGATATCGACCTGCTGCCGGAAAGCAAGAAAGAGATGTACAACTATCAGCGGCGGTCAAAAGTGCTGATGGCGGATTTGGCATAGGAGTGGTTGCCGGATGCGGCATAACTGCCTTATTCGGCCTACATCGCTGGCACATCTTTTTTAGGCCGGATGGCGCTGACGCTTATCCGGCCTACATCTACATCATGCCGTCATTAAATAATGCTGACAGCCCGCTGCGACGTTCAGTGCGGGTGGCAATGGCGCGGCTCAATATCCGCTCATCGGCATACAGCGACAGGCGGCGACGCGCGCGGGTAACGGCGGTATAGACCAGCTCGCGGGTAACCACGGGTGAATGTTGGCTGGGTAAAATCAACGCCGCGTGATCAAACTCAGATCCCTGCGATTTGTGCACCGTCATTGCCCAGGTGGTTTCATGTTCAGGCAAGCGGCTGGGCTGCACCGATTTGATAGAACCATCCGGCAGCGCAAACCACACCCTCAGGCCCTGTCCACGGTCGAGGGCAACGCCGATATCACCGTTAAATAATCCCAGCGAACTGTCATTGCGCGCGATCATCACCGGCCTTCCCTCATACCAGCGGCTATGGGTCGAACGATGAATTTTACGTTTTTGCGCCATCACCTGCTCAATGCGTTCATTCAAACCACTAACGCCAAACGGACCTTCCCGCAGGGCGCATAGCAGTTGATACTCATTGAAGGCCTGAATGACAGCCCCCGGCTCGGCACCCTCGTGCAGCAAATCCAGGTAGTGCCCATATCCCGACAGCGCCTCATCCAGCATCGCGGCATAATCCTCGCTGCTGTGTAGCGTGCGTTTTTCGATGTCGCTAAATCCCTGCTGGAACACCGTTTTTATCGCAGTTTTGTCGCCGCGATTAATTGCCGCAGCCAACTGACCGATTCCGGAATCGCTGCCGAAACGGTAGCTCTTTTGCAGCAGGCACAGACTGTCGCGCAACGCTGCTGCCTGAATTCCCGAACCGGCAGGAATAGCGCTCCCGGTCAGGCGACTGAGCTGGCGGGCGCGTTCCGGGGTAAACCCGTCACCAACGAAAGCACAGATATCCCCCAGCACGGCCCCCGCTTCGACGGAAGCGAGCTGGTCGCGATCGCCCAGAAAAATCACCCGTCCGTGCGGCGGCAGCGCATCGATAAGGCGCGACATCATCGGCAAATCAATCATCGAGGCTTCATCCACCACCAGCACATCCAAATGCAGCGGGTTTCCCGCATGATGACGCAGGCGCTGACTGCCAGGCTGAGCGCCTAATAATCGATGCAGCGTACTGGCGTCATCGGGGATGCGTTTCTTTTGCTCATCGGTTAGCGGTAGCTCTCGTAACGCCGCGCCCAGTGAGGCGGTCAGGCGCGCAGCCGCTTTTCCCGTTGGCGCCGCCAGTCGAATACGACAACGCTCACCGTCTGCCATTTGAATCAACGCCGCCAGCAGCCTTGCGACCGTTGTCGTTTTTCCCGTCCCCGGTCCGCCGGAGATCACCGATATCCGGCGGGTGAGCGCAACAGCAGCGGCTACTTTTTGCCAGTTAACCCCCTCCGATGGCGGAAACAGCGCCGCCAGCGTGTGGGTCAACCGTTGTTCATCCACTTCAATGGCGTGGTTCACTTCACTGAAAAAGCGAGCTACCTTACGTTCGTTGTGCCACATCCGGTTCAGATACAAGCGATCGCCGTACAGCACCAGCGGCGTGGGTTGCTCGCCACGGCTTACCGCACTGGAAGCCAGCAGACATTCCGCCCAGTCTTCTGGCTCGCCCGTTTCAGCTAGCCAGGCGCTTAACAGAGGATGCGCGTCCTCGCTCAGAGATAACCGTGAAAGCGGTAAGCAGACGTGCCCTTCTCCCGCTTCACGACTGAGCAACGCCGCAGCCAGCGCAACGGCAGGGTTGTCACTTCCGGCAACCGCCAGCGCGAACTGAGCATCCAGAGGCCGGAGCTGTTTTTGCTCAACAGCCTCCAGAAATCGTTTCTGGATTGTCATAGCATCGTCTCCTGCACCGCACCGGCAAACATCTCGTCCATCAACGCAATCAACTCTCCGTCAGGTCGGGTCGCGTAAATTCCCTGCTGCGGATTTTCACTGTCAACGCCGCGCAGGAAGAGATAGATAACGCCGCCAAAATGGTGTTCATAATCGTAATCAGCAATGCGATGGCGTAAGTAGCGATGCAGCGCGAGGGTATAAAGTTGGTATTGAAGGTCGTAGCGATGCGCCTGCATGGCAGAGGCCATCGCCTGCTGCGTATAGGCGGAGCTGTCTTCGCCCAGCCAGTTCGATTTGTAATCGAGCAGGTAATAACGCCCCTGGTGGCGGAATACCAGGTCAATAAAACCTTTCAGCATGCCGCGAACCTGCATAAAGTCCAACGCAGGGCACCCCGCCGAGAGCGGATCGTATTGGCGAATTAACGCATCAAGCTGGTTGGCCATCAACGGCTGCGAAATCGGCAGATAAAACTCCATCTCCACCTGTTTTTCACGCGCGGATAGCTGGCTCAAACTCACGCCCGTCTCGTTGAGAGGCGCCTGCAAAATGGCGTCCAGCCATTCGGTCAAAACCGGCGTCCAGTGCGCGTCATAACCGCCCAACGCCAGTTGCTCCTCGACCCAATGCGGATCCACCGGTTGCGTAAAATCGAGGTCTTCAAACAGGCTATGCAAGAACGTACCCGGCGAAGCGCCACGCGGGAACTGGTGCGGTGTGAGTCCTAGTTCTTCAATAACCTCACCGACGCCTGCGGCATCGATATCCAGTCTTGGGATCAGATCCTGCGCGATACCCTGTCCACGCTGTTGCAAACCGGAATAACTGGTCACGCGCCAGCTATCACCGGGCTTACGCTGCAGTATTTTCGCACTCAGTTCGCTGCTAACAGCCTGCGCAACCTGCCAGGGTTCACCGTCAGGCTGCGCGGGAGTCTGGCAAGCAATATCGTTGCTACAAAGCGCTTCAATCGCGCTACGCAGACCCACGGCATCCATCGGCTCACCTTTTTGCAACAGGCGACCAAGCGCGCTCTGATGCACATCGGTATCCCCTTTTTTATCGCCCCGACGTCGTACCAACGGCGCAACGCCAAGGCTGCAATGCCATACCGAACGGGTTAGCGCGACATACAGCAAACGCAGATCTTCCGCCAGACGCTCTGCTTCGGCTAGCTCAACGCTCTCCTCAGCATCGCTGAGATCCAGCACGGCTTCAAAAGAGCTACGATCGTGGTAGAAAGCCTGATCCTGAACGCGGAAATTGGTGATAAACGGCAGCCAGACCAGCGGATACTCCAGCCCTTTCGATTTATGGATGGTGACGATTTTGACCAGATGCTTGTCGCTTTCCAGCCTGAGCTGCTGGCTGGACGCGTTGCTGTCGGGTTCAAGAATATGCTGGGACAACCAGCGCACCAGCGCATGCTCGCTTTCCAGCTGCGAGCCCGCTTCCTGCAACAGTTCGCAGATATGTAAAATGTCGGTCAGTCGACGTTCGCCTCCCGCCGTCGCCAGCAGGTTCTCTGCAATCTGGCGAGCCGTCATCAGCGCACGTAGCATCGGCATCACGCCGCGTTTATGCCAGATCTGACGATAGCCGTCGAATTCTTCGACCACCGCATCCCAGGCATTCTCGTCGGTATTTAACGCTTCAATATCCTGCGCATTCAGACCCATCATTGAGGTCGCCAGCGCGCTACGCAACGTGTTCTCACGTTCCGGCGTCATCACCGCCTGCAGCACCCATAGCAACTCCTGCGCTTCCAGTGTTTCAAATACGCTGTCACGGTTGGAGAGGTAGACAGAGGGAATGGCCAGTTGCGTCAGCGCATCACGGACCAGCGCCGCCTCCTGGCGGCTACGCACCAGTACGCTGATATCTGACGCGCGTACCGGGCTGGATGCTTTGCCACTGACCAGTTGCGCTGCGCCAGAATGCCCGGCTTTAAGCCAGTCGCGAATTTGTGTGGCGCACACCTGGGCCATGTAGCTCTGATAATCGCCTACGCCGCAACTTTCTCCTTCCATCAGCCACATACTCATAGCTGGCTGCGTTTCGCCGTGCAAAACAAACCGTAACGCCTGGTTTTTTTCTGCGGATTTTACCGGGCTGAAAGGGATTTCGCGGAACATAAAGGCGTCGTCCATCTGGCTGAAAAGCGTATTCACGCTATTGACCATGCCGGGGGCCGAACGCCAGTTGGTATCGAGCGTATAGTGTGCGCTGACTTCGCTGCGCGCCTTCATATAGGTGAAGATATCCGCGCCGCGAAACGCGTAAATTGCCTGTTTCGGATCACCAATTAGCAGCAGTGCGGTATCCGGCTGATGCTGCCAGATCCGACGAAAAATACGGTACTGCTGCGGATCGGTATCCTGGAATTCATCGATCATGGCGACCGGGAAACGAGTACGAATAGCCGTCGCCAGCGCATCGCCGCTTTCACTGCGCAACGCCGCATCCAGACGGCTGAGCATATCGTCAAAACCCAGCTCGCCGCGGCGACGTTTTTCCTCGGCAACTGCCGAGCGGATCTCCGCCAGCGCCCGGGTGATCACCAGATCGCGGAGAGTTAACGGTTCGCTAAGCAGTTCATCAATAGCGACAAACAGCGGGTGCTGAGGGGTTATCCCGCCCGCTTTGGTGCGCTCTTCCAGAAAACGCTGTGAGAATTTCTCCAGCGCGTCAGGAAGCTGGTAACTTTGTGTTTCTTCCTGCGCCCACGCGCTGATCTTTTCGATCCACTTGCCCTGATTACCGCGATTAAATTTACGCCGGTCAATTCCGGAGGCTTCCATCAGGCCATCCAGCTCATCAACAGAATCACGCCATTGCTGCTTGATCTGGTTAATGCGCGCGAGAATTTGTTCATGCCGGGAGGCCAGCGTTTCGTCATCAGACGGTGGCGCCTTGATAACCGGCGCTTCCCCCTGCAGATAGCGATCGATATCTCTCAGAAGCGCTTGCGGTCCTTTCCACGTTTCAAAAACCACCTGCGCAATGTCGCGAGGCAGCGGGTAGCAGTGCCGACGCCAGAAGTCCGCGCAGGCCTGATAGCGCAGCAGCGATTCATCTTCTATCAGCTGCTGTTCGAACAGCATGCCTGACTCAAAGGCATTGAGACTGAGCATACGCTGACAAAAGCCGTGGATGGTAAACACCGCCGCTTCATCCATCTGTCTTTCAGCCAATAGCAGCCACTGCGCGGCCTGTTTTTTATCGGCAATTTCATCTAACAAACGGGCATATAGCGGGTTGTCGGTGGTTTCACGCAGGCAGGCAATTCGCAGTTCATGAATATTGCTACGAATTCGACCACGCAACTCTTCGGTAGCCGCCTCGGTGAAGGTAACCACCAGCAGTTCTTCGACGGTCAGAGGACGAGGAAAGGCGGCAGAGCCGCCCAGTCCAAGCAGTAAACGTAAATACAGGGCGGCGATGGTAAAGGTTTTACCGGTGCCCGCAGAGGCTTCAATCAGGCGCTCGCCCGTCAGGGGCAAGCGCAGTGGATCAAGGGACTCAGCGGCATCATTCATTCTTATCACTCATCAGGGGTAAGGTTTGCTGCAACGCGCTGACGGTCTGCCACACTTTCCAGCCTTCCGGGTGCACATATTCTGCTTTCCCATTCTGACTGCCGGAAACCTGTGACAATATCGCCATGCCTTGCGGCTCAACCACCGCCTGATGGAAGAAGTCGGCAAGTTTTTGCGGCGTCAGCAGTTTAATCTGAGCCACTATTTTATCACGTGAATCGAAGCGCATATTGCCGCGATCAAAATCTTTGCTTAACTGTGAGGCTTCTGCCCCCAGCGTTTGCGGCGCCTGTAGCATTTGCGCAATAATCGCCTGCTGAATTTGCGCGAACTCTTCAGGTTTCATCGCCCGCAGCTTCGCTTCCGCCGTCGGGAAGAACGCTTTATAACGCTCCCAGAGGTAAGACGGCTGCTTATCACTGCTTTGCAGCAGGAACCCCATTCCCCACTGACGGCCAACGCTCATCGGGAAAGCAAATACGGCGTAGCCTAACTGTTCTTCAGTACGCAGCTGATTGTAGAACCACGGCTGAACAATCTGACCTAACATAGCGCTGTAGGCTGAACTGGCGTATTCATCGTATCCGGTTGGCACAAATACCGCGGCCAGCGCTGAATCCGTGCTGCTGCCTGCTTTTTCGAAGATGACGGACTGCTTCTTGTCCACAACCACATCTTTGTTGCGACACCACTGTGACCCGTTCGCACCAAGCTGTTTTTGGATATCCCGCGCCATGCTCGTCGTCTGAGCTTCGCTCATATTGCCAATGACCAGGAATTCAGGTCGCGCACCGGTTTTTAAGGCGTCGCGGTAGGTCATCACCTCTTTCAGGGTGATGGAAGGCAGCAGCTTACGGCGCTCGTCGCGGGAGAAGTACGGCACCTGAGAAAGCATCTGCACCGGCATAATAGCCTGATCGTAAGCTTTACCCTTTTCTGCGGAATCCATCATCTGGGCATACCAGGATTTCGCCTGTTCCAGCTGTTCGTCCGTTGAGGTATAGCTGAAATAGCCACTCAGCAGCGCCTGAAAAAGCTGCGGCAAACGTTGGGTGTAGCCGTTGGCGTTAAGCATCAACCCATTGTTAGCGTTGGTAGAGAAACCAATTCCACCTACCGATGCCTGGTTACTTAACTGATCGAGCGCAATCCCTGCCAGGTAATCGTTAAGTGCGAATAAGACCTGGTTGCGGGCGCTGTCCATGGCTTTCGGGTTACGCAGGATCACGCTGACGTCAGCCTTCGGCTCGCTGGCAAAATACTGGCTCGGGGCATACACCACGCGTAAATCCGGCTCATCAACGATCAGCTCAGGATGAGCGTATTTTTTATCCGTCTTAATCAGCGTGAAATCATCCGGAATGTAGGGGTTCAACTCCGGTAACGACAGCGCAATGCCCTGCGCTTTTTGCTGCCAGTCGGCAAAGGTTTTGTCGCTGATTTTATCCACCTGGTAAGGCGCATCGACAAAATAAGCGGTTTTATTATGTGGCTCTTTCGCGCTGATATACCAGATACGCGCATTCTGCGGCGTCATCATTGCCAGACGTTGCTCAACGGCTTTCGCATCGTACTGATCAGCTATATTCACCGCATCCAGCGTATGCTCGACAGGAACGCGGATCATGGTATCAGCCAGCCATTCCACATAGTCCATATCACGGGTGATGGAGGGATAACGGAAATCGAGATCCAGCACGTGCGCCAGCTCGTCAAAATAGCGTTTATCGACACCTTTCTCGCGTAACAAATTGAGGTAGCTAAAGATTGCTGCGACAACTTCATCGCGGTTCGCCAGCCCCTTGTCGGTTAACGTCGCGGAAATGGCTAATACGCCGCTGTTCCCGTTGACCACCGGATCGGAGTCTGCGCGAATACCTTCAACCAGGCCCTGCTTTTGCAGCCAGTCAGACAACGTGCCCGGGCTACGATTGCCAATCAGGTAGGTCACCAGTTCATCGGTTTTACTGCGGAACTGCGCGCTGTTGTTATCGATACGAAACTCGACGCGCAATACTTTACGCGGCATTGCCGGAACATAGTGGATGATGATGCCCTTTTGCGCATCAGTGACGACCGGGACGGTAATCTCAGGCTTTGCGATATTCCTGTTCGGTACGCGCCCAAAGGTGTCAGCCGCTATCCGCGCCAGCTCTGGCAGCGGTTTATTGCTATAAATCACCGCCTTCATCAGGTTCGCAGAGTAGTACTTTTCATGAAATTTTTGTAATGCTTGCAGCACCGGGTTGCCCGGTTTATCGCTTAATGTCTCAAGATTCCCGCCAGAGAAACGCGAACCTGGGTGCGCCGGGTTGATCGTCTCAGCGCTCACCTGCGCCATACGCATCCCGTCTCGGGTACGCGCCAGTGTCAGCTCGGAGTTAACCGCGTTACGCTCGCGGTCGGCATATTTTTTATCCAGCAATGGATCGGCAATAGCATCCGCCAGGCGATCCACCGCCCCCACCAGCGCGTCGTTTTCGACTTCAAGATAGAAGGCCGTACGATAAGGCGCAGTGCTGGCATTGTGGCTACCGCCGTGCATTTTCAGGAATTCAGCCAGGCTGTCCGGCTGTGGGTATTTTTTCGAGCCCATCAGACACATGTGTTCGAGATAGTGCGCCAGCCCCTGATGATCGTCCGGATCTTCCAGCGAGCCCACGGGGACTACCAGTGCAGAAAGGGATTTCACGGCCTGAGGATCGGATACCAGCAGCACAACCATGCCGTTATCAAGGCGCACGGCCTGATACTGACGGGTGTCTTTATCGCTTTTACGGATGGTTTCAGCTAAAGGCTGCCAACCGGTATCTGCCTGACTTACGGGAACCCAAAGGGCGACGAACAACAATAATGCGCTGAACCAGGTGCTGCGGGGCATTCACAAACCTCATCATTAACGTATTCACCTGTTCACTGCAAACCACGTATCAATACGTGGCCTGAACAGGGCAAGACTTTGTGCTGAACAAATCAGCATCTTCTCTTTGTAAGAATCAGTCCGTGACAGAATGCGCATCATAGTGGAAGCCATCGAATTGCGCAATTTTTATACAATCATCATGACTGATTAAAGCGAAAAATCGGTAACAGGTAGCGCTGAGACTGTAAAACAATAGCCTCCTGCGTATCAGCATCCAGTTGACGCCAAAGACGCTGATACCAGATATCATCACCTTCGCCACGTACCATCATGTTGCCTTCATAGGCTTGCAGAAACTTACTGCGCGCTTTTTGCAACGTTGCATCGTCATCTAACATGGCATCATTTGCGGCGTCATAACAGGTTTTTATCCATACACCACCGCTTTCGGGTAATACCAGCAACGGTGACGACATGCCTTCCCGATACCCCTCAATGAGTTGCGACAGGTACAGCAGCGCCTGTTCTGCATCCAGCGGCGGAAAACGCCATTCTCCGTCTTTACGCAGGAACAATCGGCTCTCTCCCCTACCGCCACTGGCACAATAGACAAGATGTTCCAGCCAAAGTTGCACACCCTGCGCAATGCTTATCAAAGATGGGCGCCAGCGCAACAAACCGTCCTCTTGCACCTGCGGCAGCCAACCGGTGATTTGCACGCCGTGACAGTTAAGATCGATTTCCATGCTCTGACAGGGCTGACGACAGGCGATAATGCGTTCAGCCAGCGACTGCATTTCCTGACGCTGCGTATCCCACAGAATTTCGCCAAACGGCCCATAGGGTAGCGCGCCCGCCGCACGAAAACGGCGGAACAGTCGTTCAGCATCGTTCTCTTCAACCAGCGTATTAAGCAATTGCTGATTAAGCTGGTAGCGGGTTAACCCTTCAAGAGTGAAAGGTTCCGTATCCGGGATCTCACTCTCTTCAGAGTGGAAGTTGACCCTTAAACGCATCTGGAAAAAGGCGCGTACCGGATGTGCCCAAAATCGCTGCAGCGTTTCCAGCGTTAGCGTTTCTGGCATTTCAAAGGGAAGAGGCTGCACAAAATCCGTGTGCGCTTTTCCTGACAGACTCGCCGCAGGCAGCCATTCCCGGGCATAGCTTTGCTGTTCGCCCGGCAAATAGTTTTGTGCATCAAAGGGCATACGGGTATGCAAACGGGTTATATGCGCTTTTACCCTTGCCTCGCTTTGATCGCAGGTCAACGATTCATCGCCCGGCAGATAATGGCTTTGTCCAATGTAGTCCATCAGTTCTTGCACCAGCACCGACGGGAAGCGCTCGCTGTTATCCTGAATAGAGCGGCCAATGTAGCTGATGTAGAGCGTCTGCTGTGCCGAAATTAATGCTTCGAGGAACAAATAGCGGTCATCATCGCGACGACTGCGATCGCCCCGCATCGGTTTTTGGCTCATTAAATCAAAGCCCAGCGGCGCAAGTTGACGCGGATAAACCCCATCGTTCATACCCAGCAGGCACACCACTTTGAACGGAATGGAGCGCATCGGCATCAGCGTACAAATGTTAACGGGCCCCGCCAGGAAGCGCTGGCTGATGCGTTCCTGGTCAAGGCGCTGGGCTAGCTCATCACGCAACAGAGAGAGCGGTATAGCATCGCCGTACTCAGCCCCTAAACCTTCGGTAATAATGGCCTGCCACTGCTGTTCAATCAGCGTCATTGCCGCTTCGGTGTCCGCGTCCGGTAGGAAGAAATCATTAAGCATTTCCCGACAAACGGGTAGCCACTCTTCCAGCGGTCGTTCCTGCGCCAACCCTCTACGCCAGAGATTAAGCTGCATCAGCAACGAGGCCAAATGCCCTACCAGCTCGGCAATCAGGCCGCTGGACTCATCGTAAGGCAATACCGATTGCCACTCGCCCTGCGAGCTTTCCATCGCGTAGCCGAGCAGCATACGCGTTAAACCAAATTGCCAAGTATGCTGACCTGTAGGTGGAAGTTCCAGTTCACGCACGTTATCGTCGTCAATTCCCCAACGAATCCCGGATTCATTGACCCATAAACGAAGATAGCGCAACCCTTCTTCATCAATGTTGAAACGCGCCGCCAGCACGGGAACATCCAGTAACGCCAGGACATCCTCTGAGACAAAACGGCTATCCGGCAGCGACAGCAGGCTGATAAAGGCCTGTAAGACGGGATGAGACTGGCGTGCCCGACGGTCAGATATCGCATAAGGTAAGTAACGCTCGGCTGGCGCGCTACCAAAGACCGACTGAATGAATGGGCTGTAGCTGTCGATGTCCGCCACCATCACGATAATATCGCGCGGTGTCAGCGTTGGGTCCGCTTCCAGCATGGCCAAAAGCCGGTCATGAAGAATTTCCACCTCGCGCTGTGGGCTATGGCAGACATGGAAAGTCACGCTGGTGTCGTTCAGCTCAAGCCGGCGTTTATTGTCGCTACGGGAATATTCTTCCAGCGTAACGCCCGCCACGGCATGACTTTCAAGTTCCAGAATATCCGATTGAATATTATGCAAAAGGTTGTCAGGCGTAATGTCGACAAACGCATCCATTTCCTGACTGTTTTCCAGCTCCGAAAGCAAATAAATGTAATCACGCCCCAGCTTGCCCCACGAGGCCAGCATCGGGTTGCCCACATCCTGTTCGCCATCGCTGTTAAATAATCCTTCGGCTTTCTGATTATCACGAAACAGCAGCAGATGCCGTTCTTCAAAGCTGTGCCGACGCTGACGTGCCATCAGCTTCGCCAGCCAGGCCGGATCTTTAATATCCCCCCAGTAGTAGCGACAAGGGTTGGTAAACAGCAGATGAATATCAATGTGCTTACCCAGCGCCTGCAAGGCCTGCAGGTAAACCGGCGGTAGCGCCGAAATACCGCAAATAAAGACCCGAGAAGGCAGTCCCTGCGGGCACTCGGACGCGTTTTCCAACGTCTGAATAAATCGTTGGTATAAATTGGCACGATGCCAGCGCGGCTGGCCCAATTCCGCGGTGTATTCCACCAGCGCTTTCCACAACGGTGCCTGCCAGGCCTGAGACTCGCCAAGTCCCTCAACCTGTCGCCCCGCTTCCCACTGGGTCAACCAGTCAGGGCGGTAGACTAAATACTGATCGAAAAGGTCAGCCGCGCGCGAGGAAAGCTGAAAAAGCTTACGTTTATCAGTGTCGTCCGTCAGATAGTGGCGTAGCAATGCGAAGTCATCGCTATCCAGCAATTGTGGCAACAGCGTCATCAACTTCCAGCTCATGCTCTGTTTGCTGAACGCACTCTCTTTCGGGATATCCGGCAGCACGCGCACAAACATATCCCAGATAAAACTCGCGGGCAGCGGAAAATCGATATTGGCGGCAATACTAAACTTCTGTGCAAGAGTCATTTGTAGCCACTGCGCCATACCGGTACTTTGAACCAGGATCATCTCAGGTTCAAAGGGGTCGTCCAGCCGCTCGCGCTCAACGATAAATTCCATTAACGCTTCCAGCACATCCAGACGGTTGGAGTGGTAGACCCTTAACATAGCGACTCCTGACTACTGACGATTCGGGCAATGCAGACGCGTCATCTGACCCTGCCTGCCGAGGGGTGAAGAAATTATAACGTTGATGCTGACACATCCCGCTCTCGTTGTCTGCATTCGGTTAACCTGCCAGTTCACAGGCGATGAAAACGGGTACAGCTGGGTTTGCTGCCAGGCGTGGCGCCAGAGTTGCTGATACTGGTTTCTGATGATAAAGCTGTTCATTAGCACCCGCTGGTATCCTGACAACGCGGTCACAATCATGATCATTAGTACCATTGCCAGCATCACTTCCGGCAGACTAAAGCCACGCTGTCTGTTCAGGGGATCTGGCATAACGTCTGCTCCTTTAGCGGACAAAAATCGCTCCAGCCACGCGCCGAGAATTCTATGTTGCCATCAATAATCCCCCCCTGACGCCATAACGATATCCCTTCATAGTGGGCAATAAGCAGAACAAAATTATTGGTAAGCAGGCGCAGGCAAACCGCGGCATCCTGCGTGGGATCGCGCCGACACTGTACGGCGGGTTGTAAGCGCCAGGGCTGCGTACGCCCCCATTCCATCGCGGATTGCACTACCGCCTGACGCTGCAGCGCCTGACTTTGTGTGACCACACGCGCAGCAAAACTGGCCTCCTGTCTGCTAACACCTTGCAGCAGCAGACTACCGAGCACCAGCAGCAACAGGACCATTGCCAGAGAAGATACGCCTCGCTCACGGTTCACAGGTTGAATCCCGTAACGCTGTAGACCGCTTCAACAACTTTTTGTGGTTCGTCATTGCTCACTCCACGCAAACGCAGCGTAAGAAGCGGGGAATATCCGCTGAATTTCAGCCTTTCAACCTGGAATACCTCAATCTGCATCGTGGCCGGATCGGTCATTTTGTCCCATCCTTTGCCAGTGCAGCCGGTGGCTCCACGCACGGTTTCCAACACCTTGTCCTGTAAACGAAACCCTATAGAATCATCCTCTTTCACGGGACCGCTTTCCCAAACGCCATTGCTGTTGGCATCCCAGCGGGCAATAACACAGTCTCCCTTAGCCGATATCACCAGTCCCTCTCCGACACAGTTTCCCCGGCAATACCCCGCCCGCTGAAGATGCTTCGCCACGGTGTAGACCCGCTGCCATATTTCATCTTCCAGTACTAACTGGCGCGTGTTACGCAGAATCTCTCGCTGTAGCGCCGGTAAAAATCGTGCTGAGCTAAGCAATAAAATACTGCTAATCGCCATGGCAATGAGCATCTCCAGCAGTGAAAATCCCCGTTCATTTACTGACATAATCTGGCCTCATCACGCTCGCAAAGCCTGATTCGCCCCCAGCCAGACACCACCACGCGCCATTCCCCAGTCGCATTTTTCAGGCGTATATGTCCGGCCCATGCCGTATTGCGCAGTCCAAAAAAGGCCAGTGAAGGTGTTATCTCTGCCATTTCGACGTCGTCCCAGGGCGGTGTAAAAACCAAAGACGAA
Source organism: Citrobacter freundii complex sp. 2024EL-00216 (assembly GCF_043945515.1). Lineage (NCBI taxonomy): Bacteria > Pseudomonadati > Pseudomonadota > Gammaproteobacteria > Enterobacterales > Enterobacteriaceae > Citrobacter > Citrobacter freundii complex sp. 2024EL-00216. Next base: position 250,666 of record NZ_JBIMRA010000003.1, read on the forward strand.
ACGGGTCGGCACGTGGTTTGCGAAGCCGCAGAGCTGACAAAACACCATGATGTGCCATCCCGAATCACGCTTATCACGTGATCGCGGTTACGCCAGTTAGCATCTTCACGCAGTTGCAGCAGGTAGTCCCGCACCTGGCAGGCGGTCTGCCACAGCCGCTGTTGCTGCTGCCAGCGCTGCCAACCATACAGCCCAGATGCACCAAGCGCCGCGACAATCAGCATCGCAATCAGGGTTTCAAGAAGCGTGTAACCTTGTTGTTTTTTCATGTCGCCAGTATGGCGTGAGGAAAATGAATAACGAGCGGGAAATTCGGTTTCTACGGCGAGCTATGGGGAATATTTAGCGCGTTACAGGCCGTTGCAATATTTCAGGAATCCACGCCGAAGAACGCGATTTGAGACAAAAAAAACCGACGCACATGGGCGTCGGTTGTGACAGCATGAAACAGGTTAGATAGCTACCGGTGCTTTAATACCCGGGTGCGGATCGTAGCCTTCAATTTCGAAGTCTTCGAAGCGATAGTCAAAGATTGATTCAGGCTTACGTTTGATAACCAGTTTCGGCAGCGCGCGCGGTTCACGGCTAAGCTGCAGATGAGTTTGATCCATATGGTTGCTGTACAGGTGCGTGTCGCCGCCGGTCCAGACAAAATCACCCACTTCCAGATCGCACTGCTGCGCCATCATGTGTACCAGCAAAGCGTAGCTGGCAATGTTAAACGGCAGGCCGAGGAACACATCGCACGAACGCTGATACAGCTGGCAGGAGAGCTTGCCATCCGCCACGTAGAACTGGAAGAACGCATGGCACGGTGCCAGCGCCATTTTATCCAGCTCGCCGACGTTCCATGCTGAAACGATGATGCGGCGAGAGTCCGGATCATTTTTCAGCTGGTTTAGCACGGTGGTGATCTGGTCGATATGGCGACCATCTGGCGTAGGCCACGCGCGCCATTGTTTGCCATAAACCGGGCCTAAATTACCGTTTTCATCCGCCCATTCGTCCCAGATTGAGACGTTGTTTTCATGCAGGTAGGAAACGTTAGTATCACCCTGCAAGAACCACAGCAGCTCATGAATGATCGAGCGTAAATGGCAGCGTTTAGTCGTAACCAGCGGGAACCCTTCCTGCAGATTAAAACGCATCTGATGACCAAAAATGGAAAGCGTTCCGGTTCCGGTACGGTCGTTTTTCTGTGTGCCTTCATCCAGCACTTTTTGCATCAGTTCTAAATACTGTTTCATGGTTCCTCAGGAAACGTGTTGCTGTGGGCTGCGGCGGTACGCCCAAACCATCATAATAATGCCTGCGACAATCATCGGGATAGAGAGGATCTGCCCCATGCTGATGTACTGTACCCAGGTGCCGGTAAACTGCGCATCCGGCTGGCGGAAGAATTCAACAATAATACGAAACGCGCCATAACCAATCAGGAACAGACCGGATACCGAGCCCATCGGGCGCGGTTTGCGAATGTACAAGTTCAGAATAATAAACAGCACAACGCCTTCCAACGCCATCTCATAAAGCTGTGAGGCGTGGCGTGGCAGCGAGCCGTAGGTATCAAAAATAGACTGCCATTGCGGGTTAGTTTGCAGCAGTAAAATATCTTCGGTACGGGAGCCCGGGAACAGCATGGCGTACTTGAAGTTCGGGTCAACGCGTCCCCACAGCTCACCGTTGATAAAATTGCCCAGACGCCCTGCACCAAGGCCAAAGGGAATCAGCGGGGCAATGAAATCAGAAACCTGGAAGAACGAACGCTTAGTGCGTTTGGCGAAGATAATCATCACCAGGATCACACCGATAAGTCCACCGTGGAAGGACATACCGCCGTCCCAGACGCGGAACAGATACAGGGGATTATCGAGGAATAACGGGAAGTTATAGAACAGTACGTAACCAATACGCCCACCGAGGAAAACCCCGAGGAAGCCCGCATACAGTAAGTTTTCTACTTCATTTTTGGTCCAGCCACTGCCCGGACGATTCGCGCGGCGCGTCGCCAGCCACATCGCGAAAATAAACCCCACCAAATACATTAAGCCGTACCAGTGAAGCGCGACGGGTCCGATTGAGAAAATGACCGGATCGAAATCCGGAAAATGCAGATAGCTACTGGTCATCTGTCACCACAAGTTCTTGTTATTTCGCTGAAGTCAGACAGCAATTGATAAGCGCGCCTGCATAATGCAGGCGCTCCAAAGGTGCGAATGATAGCACAAGGGGTTAGAAGCGGATGCCGGGAAGATGTAAAAGATCTGTATAGGTAATCTCTATCCCCCGTAATACCTGATAGCGCTACGCTTGTCAGACCTACAATCCCCCGCGAATCAAGCCCCCCATGCCACGACGCTCCATGAAGGCCGCTACCTGATGGCGTACTTCTGTTGCCATCTGTGCCTCCAGGCTGCGCTGCGCCAGCGTTTGCGCCTCATCAAAATCGATATGACGCAGCAGATATTTTACGCGAGCGACAGAACGACCGTTCATCGACAAATGACGGAAACCGAGACCGATCAGAATAGCCACGCACATCGGGTCGCCCGCCATTTCACCACACAGGCGCAAATCGATACCGCTTCTTTCGGCTTCCTGCGCAATCATCGCCAGCGCACGCAACATCCCCGGATGCAGGCTGTCATAAATGCTGGCTACCCGTGTGTTGTTACGATCGACGGCCAGTATGTACTGGGTAAGGTCGTTGGTTCCAACCGAGATAAAGTCTATCCGGTTTGTCAGATGCGGCAGCATGAACACCATCGACGGAACTTCCAGCATGATGCCAATGCGCGGTTTCGGGATCTCGTAACCGATCATCTCCTCCACTTCGCGTCCGGCGCGTTCAATCAAACGTCGCGCTTCGTCCACTTCATCGATGCTGGTTACCATCGGCAGCAAAATGCTCAGGTTTCCGGTTGCCGCATTCGCACGCAGCATAGCGCGAACCTGGATCAAAAAGATCTCCGGCTGATCGAGCGTTATGCGGATCCCTCGCCAGCCAAGGCAGGGGTTCTCTTCACTGATCGGCATATAGGGCAGCTGTTTATCGGCGCCGACATCCAGCGTACGCAGGGTCACCGGCTTGTCGTTAAACATTTGCAGCATACCCTGATACTGCGCAACCTGTTCTTCTTCCGAAGGAAATCCGCTTTGCAGCATGAACGGAATTTCGGTGCGATACAGGCCAATGCCGTCGATTCGGCTACCCAGCTTTTCTTCATGTTCCGGGCTGAGGCCCGCATTGAGCATCACCTTCACGCGCTCGCCGCTTTTCAGCTGTGCTGGCTGGTTGACGTCGTCTTCCGCCAGGCGGCTCAGCTCAATTTCTTCACTGATAAGACGCTGGTATTCCTGGATCAATACCGGTTCCGGATCGACCAGCAGTTCACCACGATAACCGTCCACCACCAGCGTACGGCGATGCAGCACCGACGGCTGGATATCGGCCCCCATAACGGTAGGGATACCCAGCGCACGCACCATAATTGCCGCATGAGAGTTGGCTGCGCCGTCCCGGACAACCACGCCAACTAACCGGTCCTGAGGAAGCTCCGCCAGCGTGGTTGCTGAAAGTTCATCCGCCACCAGCACAAAGCGTTCCGGCCAGGCATTCGGCCCCTGGATAGAGTCATCAAGGTGGAACAGCAGACGCTGGCCCAGCGCGCGTAAATCTCCGGCCCGCTCTTTGAGGTAGTTATCGCTCAGCGCGGCGAACTGTTCGGCAAACTTTTCAATGATCGTTTTAACCGCCCACTCGGCCACCGAACCGTTATCCACTTCCGCAAACAGCTCGCGGCGCAGACGGGTATCGGAAAGCAAGTGCGAGTAAAGATCAAAGATCGCCGCCGTTTCTTTCTGCGCCCCAGCGGTAAAACGCTTGCTGTAGCGGCGGAATTCGTTCGCCGCTTCTTCCAGCGCACCGGTCAGTCGCTCGCGTTCAAGCACAGGATCCAGCGTTGAAGCCTGGTAGACCTGTTCCATCAACGGCAGCGTCGCATCCTGCCAACCTTCGGCTATTGCCACACCAGGAGCGGCAGGCAGCGCACGGATGCGCGTTTGACGGTACTGGCCGAACAGCGCGTTTAGCTGCGACTGCGAAAGTATGGCCGCCATTTGCGTGGCGAGCGTGACGAGGAAAGACTCTTCACTTTCATCGTACTGACGCAGTTCACGCTGCTGCACCACCAGCACACCTAAAAGCTGGCGACGCTGAATGATCGGTACGCCTAAGAATGCACGAAAACGCTCTTCTTTTACCGAAGGAATGTATTTGAAGCTGGGATGTTTTTGCGCATCGGCGAGGTTGATAGGTTCCGCCAGCCTGCCAACCAGGCCAACGATACCTTCATCAAACGCGAGTGCGACAGTGCGACCACGTGGTTTTTTTAGTCCCCGGGTCGCCATGAGGTAATAACAACGTCGATCGTGATCGGCCAGATAAACCGAACAGACCTCTGTATCCATCGCAAGACAGATGTCGGTAACCAGTATATTCAGCGCTTCGTTCAGACGCGGAGCACTGGCCACCTTTTCGACTATTTCGCGCAGGCGGGTGAGCATAATTTGCGTAGCTTAACCTCTTTTACGTCTGTACGCAGGTGCGCTTTGCGGTTTAGGAGTGCTCTCCTGAAGCGCCATGACAACACTTGCGAATTCTTTCATCACCCTGCGATAGACATCGCGTTTAAATGACACCACCTGTCGAACCGGATACCAGTAACTCACCCAGCGCCAGCCGTCGAACTCAGGTGTACTGCTGGTTTGCATATTGATTTCAGCATCGCTGCTGACCAATTGCAGAAGAAACCATTTTTGTTTCTGGCCGATACAAACCGGCTTTGTGTCCCAACGCACCAAACGTTTCGGTAACTTGTAACGCAACCAGTTACGAGTAGAAGCAAGGATCCGTACATCTTTACGACTGAGACCCACTTCTTCAAAGAGTTCCCGGTACATCGCCTGCTCTGCTGTCTCTCCTGCGTTGATCCCACCTTGTGGGAATTGCCAGGAGTGCTGACCAAATCGCCGGGCCCACATGACCTGCCCCTGGCGGTTACAAATTACTATCCCTACATTCGGGCGGTAGCCATCGTCATCAATCACCGGACTACCTCAACATAAACCTTATATACAAACGATTGTTTCACACTCCTGAGGGGCGGTAAACCACTCTGTTAAGGGTGCGATATTCTAATAACAATTGAATAACTCACAGTTAAATGCCGAGTTATAAACAGAAGAAGGGCAAGCAAGGCGATTTTATTCACCTTTTCTGTGGATATAGTTGTGAAGAAGTACGGAATTACTATGGGAAAACCCAGAACAGTCCGAATAAGACATTCGTCACATATCAAAAATACTCTTATACATTCATAAAGTTAAAACCGATCCACGCAGATTAACACACAGAAATGTGATGTGCATCACGCATACGATCTTCACGCTGATGAAAGATCGACCAGCGTTGGTTTTATCCACAGATTATGCCAATAAGTTAGGCACAATTTGTGTGAAAATTCGATTTTCGTCGCACGTCAAGGCTGTAAATTGAAACAGTAGTGGGGGTTTTTCACAGTTATCCCATCTTTCTGTGGATAACATGGTGTAAGATCCTGTTCATTGTCAGTGACCAGAATTGGAAAACCCGCTTCGCTGTTGCGCAACTCTGCGAACGTGAATCTAAAAACCAATATAAATCATAGAATTGAATAAAGCATGTGGAAAAAGATAAACTCTGTCCACACGGTATAAAATCATTGCTCATTTTTTCACCTAAGGGTTAACCCGATGCCAGAACTCCGTCCGTTGCTTTCTCCCCCTGAATCTGAAGCCCAGTTGCTGAGCCAGGCACGGCAGCTTTCGGGCTACGCGTTAGGAGAATTAGCGGCAATGGCGGGAATCGTTACGCCGAAGGATCTTAAGCGCGATAAAGGCTGGATTGGCGTCCTGCTGGAAATCTGGCTCGGTGCCAGCGCGGGCAGTAAACCAGAGCAGGATTTTGCGGCGCTGGGCGTGGAGCTGAAAACGATCCCTGTGGACAGTCTTGGCAGACCGCTGGAAACCACCTTTGTGTGTGTGGCGCCGTTAACCGGCAATACCGGCGTCACCTGGGAAACCAGCCATGTACGGCACAAACTCAAACGTGTTCTGTGGATCCCGGTAGAAGGCGAACGCAGCATCCCTCTGGCTGAGCGCCGCGTCGGCTCTCCCCTGCTGTGGAGCCCGAATGAAGAAGAAGACCGGCAATTGCGTCTGGACTGGGAAGAGTTAATGGACATGATTGTGTTAGGACATGTCGAACGCATCACCGCTCGCCATGGGGAAGTACTGCAACTGCGTCCTAAAGCCGCCAACGCCCGCGCGCTTACCGAGGCCATTGGCGCCAACGGCGAACCCATCCTGACCCTGCCACGCGGCTTTTACCTGAAAAAGAACTTCACCCGCGCATTGCTTGAGCGACATTTCTTGTTCCAGGCGCAATAGGCACCGTCCGGCCTTTCACCCGCCGCGTTACGGGCCTATAATTACCGCTTCTTTTTTTTGGCAGGACTTTGTTCGATGTTATTTGCATGGATAACCGATCCTAACGCCTGGCTTGCGCTCGGTACGCTGACGCTGCTGGAGATCGTTCTTGGGATCGACAATATTATTTTCCTTTCTCTGGTTGTAGCCAAACTCCCGACAGCGCAACGCAATCATGCCCGACGTATTGGGCTGGCGGCGGCGATGATCATGCGTCTGGCACTGCTGGCTTCTATCGCCTGGGTAACGCGGCTGACAAACCCGTTATTCGAGCTGTTTGGAGAGGCGATATCAGCACGCGACCTGATCCTTCTGCTGGGGGGATTGTTCCTGATCTGGAAAGCCAGTAAAGAGATCCACGAATCCATTGAAGGTGAGGAAGAGGGGTTAAAAACCCGCGTATCTTCTTTCCTGGGCGCGATTGTACAGATCATGTTGTTAGACATTATCTTCAGTCTGGATTCCGTGATTACTGCGGTTGGTTTGTCCGATCATCTGTTTATCATGATGGCGGCGGTGGTGATTGCCGTAGGCGTGATGATGTTTGCTGCTCGCCCGATTGGTGAGTTTGTCGATCGCCACCCTTCGGTAAAAATGCTGGCGCTCTCGTTTCTGATTCTGGTCGGTTTTACGCTGATTCTGGAAAGTTTCGACGTCCACGTTCCAAAAGGATATATCTATTTCGCCATGTTCTTCTCTATCGCGGTAGAGACCCTGAACCTGTGGCGTAATAAAAAAAATCCGCTCTGATGAAATCCATCGCTCCCCGCAAGGGGAGCGAATGCCAGCCACACCTACCCCTTCTCACAGTTTAAGATTTTACTGCTTTCACCCTGCACAACTTCGCGTTATTACTAAACTATTGTCAGACGCAGGCCATGTGAGGATAAGCAGATGAAAAAATGGGCAGTTTTGATTTCCGCCGTAGGACTGGCTTTTGCCGTTTCCGGATGCAGCAGCGATTATGTTATGGCGACAAAAGATGGTCGAATGATCCTGACCGATGGAAAACCAGAAATTGACGATGATACTGGTCTGGTGAGCTATCACGACCAGCAGGGCAATGCGATGCAGATTAACCGCGATGATGTGTCTCAAATCATTGAACGCTGATGGTTGAGGTCAGCAGCGCGCTGGCCTTAACAATTTTACTTCCCTTTTTCTCTTCCCTCAGCCATTTTTATAATCCTTATGTCGTGATTATAAAAAGGAAACGGCTATGCAATATCACCGTATACCCCACAGCTCGCTGGAAGTCAGTACACTGGGGCTGGGCACAATGACGTTTGGTGAACAAAACAGCGAAGCCGACGCACATGCACAGCTCGATTATGCCGTAGCACAGGGCATTAATTTGATCGACGTTGCCGAGATGTATCCGGTACCGCCACGTCCTGAAACCCAGGGTCTCACCGAAACCTACGTAGGTAACTGGCTCGCCAAACACGGCAGCCGCGAAAAGCTGATCGTTGCTTCTAAGGTCAGCGGACCATCACGTAACAACGACAGCGGCATTCGACCGAATCAGGCGCTGGACCGTAAAAATATCCGTGAAGCGCTGCACGACAGCCTGAAAAGACTGAGAACCGATTATCTGGATCTGTATCAGGTTCACTGGCCGCAGCGCCCGACCAACTGTTTTGGTAAGTTAGGCTACAGCTGGACAGACTCCGCGCCGGTCGTTTCCCTTCTCGATACGCTGGACGCGCTGGCCGAGTTTCAGCGCGCTGGGAAAATTCGCTACATCGGCGTTTCTAATGAAACCGCGTTTGGCGTGATGCGCTATCTACACCTGGCGGACAAACACGATCTGCCACGCATCGCCACCATCCAGAACCCCTACAGCCTGCTGAACCGCAGCTTTGAGGTTGGACTGGCTGAAGTGAGCCAGTATGAAGGCGTTGAGCTGCTGGCTTACTCTTGCCTGGGCTTCGGTACGTTAACCGGGAAATACCTGAACGGCGCGAAACCTGCCGGTGCACGCAATACGTTGTTTAGTCGTTTCACGCGCTACAGCGGCGAGCAGACGCAGAAAGCCGTTGCGGCCTATGTGGATATCGCGAAGCGCCATAATCTGGATCCTGCGCAAATGGCGCTGGCATTCGTGCGTCGTCAGCCGTTTGTCGCCAGTACTTTGCTGGGCGCCACGACGATGGAGCAGCTAAAAACCAACGTTGAAAGTCTGCATCTGGAGTTGAGCGAAGAAGTACTGGCGGAGATTGAAGCGGTGCATCAGGTGTATACCTATCCTGCACCGTAACAGTTAGCGCCTGATGGCGCTACGCTTATCAGGCCTACAAAGTGAGCATCCTGTAGGCCGGATAAGGCAACGTCGCCATCCGGCAACAGCATACAACAGACTATTGGCGGCGCTGCCAAATCCACAGCGCCGCAATCGCCAGCGCAAACAGCGCACCAAATCCAATACCAATCGCAACTGCCGGGATCCCCACCAGCACCGCCAGTGAGTAAATCCCCAGCATCAACAGCATCGCGCTGTTTTCACCCAGGTTTTGCACCGCTATCGCATTACCCGCGCCGACGCTTTTCTTACCCCGTTCCTGCAGCAACGCATTCAACGGCACCACAAAGAAGCCACCCGACACGCCGATAAGCATCAGCAATGCGTAGGCCGGAAGCAGCGAATGTTGAAGAGAGAAAATCAGCACCACGACGCCAATCAGGATCCCAGCAGGCATACAGCGCGACACGGTTTCCAGCGTTACCAGCTTCGCGGCCGCACCCGCACCGACCACAATCCCGATTGCTACCATGGCATTGAGGTAGGTCGGGGTGGCGTTATCGGTGATGCCGAGCGCCACCGGGACCCACAGCACCAGCAGAAAACGCAGCGTAACGCCCGCGCCCCAAAAAAGGCTGGTTCCCACCAGCGAGAAACGCGTCTCGCCATTACGCCACAACGATGAAGCCGCACAGAAGAAACTGCGCGTCATTTTCCCCAGATGCCAGGACTGGCCAGGACGAGCCGCGGCCAGTTTCGGGATATACAGGTTAGCCACCACCGCGCCAGCATAGGCCAGGGCACAGGCAGAAAGCGCGGCAATCACGTGCCAGTCGGCCAGAACGCCGCCGGCGACAGAACCGAGCAAAATCGCGGCAATGGTGGAGGCTTCCATCAGGCCGTTAGCCTTCACCAGTTTGTCGCCGGTAGTCAGTTCACCGAGAATGCCGTACTTGGCCGGTGAATATGCCGCCGCGCCGATCCCCACCAGCGTATACCCAAGAAACGGATTAATACCGAAGCAAATACTCGCCGCGCCCAGCAGTTTCAGAGCGTTCGCGAACATCATCACTCTGCCTTTGGCAAAGCTATCCGCCACCTGTCCCACAAAGGGAGCAAACAGAATGTAAGCGCCCACAAACACCATTTGCAGGACTGGCTGACTCCAGTCCGGATAGAATTGTTCTTTCAGCAACGCCAGCGTAGCAAACAGCAACGCATTATCGCCAAACGCCGACAGAAACTGCGCGGCGATAACGGACATCATCCCTTTGGACCAGATTGAAGTGTTAGTGTGCACTGACTCACTCATGTTGTTTTTCCGGCTCATCGACCCAGCTTTTCAGCGTAACAAAATCCGGCTTACCGCTGCCGAGTAAGGGGAGTTGCTTCAGATGGCGAATATCACGCGGTACGGCGAGTTCAGGTACACCGTGCGCCCGCGCATACTGCTGTAGTTTTTCACGTGTCAGCTCGCTGTCGGTAGTGAACAGCACCAGCGCCTCACCTTTGCTGGCATCACTCTTGATCGCCGTGGCGTGCATTTTGTCTGGGGATACCGCCAATGCCAGTTGCTCAACCATTTCCAGCGAAACCATCTCTCCGGCAATTTTAGCGAAACGCTTAGCGCGCCCCTGAATCTGTACAAAGCCGTTTTCATCAAAGCGCACGATGTCTCCGGTGTCATACCAGCCGCGCTCAATCTCACCTTGCGCATTTTCTGCCGTCGGCACTTCCAACACGCCAGGTTTTTCGACGCGCAAATAGCCGCTCATAATATTAGGACCTTTCAGCTGTAAACGCCCACCGTCCTCAATTCCCGGAACGGCCAACAGTCGAGCATCCATACCAGGCAAGATGCGCCCTACCGTTCCCGATTTTGCCGCCATTGGTACGTTAATCGACACAACCGGCGCACATTCCGTCACGCCATAGCCTTCAAGAACGCGCAGGCCAAATTTCTCCTGCCACAGCTGCTTTGTGCTGTCCTGAAGTTTTTCCGCTCCCGCCACCACATAGCGCAGGCGGTGGAAATCGTACGGATGCGCAAAACGCGCGTAGTTGCCGAGGAACGTTGAAGTACCAAACAACACGGTGCAGTTCCGGTCGTATACCAGCTCTGGCACAATGCGGTAATGCAGCGGGCTGGGATAAAGAAACACTTCTGCGCCAGTCAGTAGCGGCGTGAATAATCCCACCGTCAGGCCAAAGGAGTGGAACAGCGGCAGCGCCGACATAAAACGGTCATCGGCGGTGAAATCGGCAATCGTTTTGATCTGCTCAACGTTCGCCAGAATGCTTTTATGACTGTGAACCACACCTTTCGGATGGCCTTCTGAGCCAGAAGTAAAGAGGATCACCGCAGCGTCTTCCGGCTGCTGCTTCACCTGCGCCAGATGCGGTGCCAGCAGATGTGAGAAAATCCACAGCTTATCGCTGAAGGTCACATCAGCTTTTAAGTCTTCCAGATAAACCCAACGCACCTGGGTGAGCTGTTCCGGTAAATGCCAGAGTTTGCCTTTATCGAGAAACTGTCGGGATGTGAAGATCGTTTTAATTTCAGACGCAGTAATGGCGCTGGTCAATCCTTTCACGCCCGCGGTGTAGTTCATCATGGCCGGAATGCGTCGACGCGCAATGGCGCCAAAAATAACCGCCGCGCTGATCCCCGCGTTTGGCAGCATCAGGCCGATTTTTTCACCTTCGACGCTGTATTTTTCCAGAATACGGGCCACAAAGAGCGTCTTTGTCAGCAGTTTGCGGTAGCTGTCCGGGGTAAAGTTAACATCTTCAATGCAGTTTTTGCCTGCGCCAAAACGGTATTTCGCCGCCAGCAGCGACTCGTATAGCGTTTCACGCGGACGAACCGCCATGCGTGCTTCCATCATAATTTGATGCAGCATCTCTCCGGCAATTTTGCGGCGATCGCGAGCACGCGGTGCTTCCGGCATCGGCAGTTGTGTCGGCGGTAGGATATGTAAGCGGATGCGCGGGAAGAATCGCTGTTTAACCAAACCTTTCAGGCGGCTAAAGTGGGAAAGCTCCGCGCCTTCAATGCGCACAGGGACCACCGTCGCCCCAGACTTTGCGGCAACAAACCCCGCGCCGTCATAAATTTTCATTAACGAACCGGACGTCGAAATACGTCCTTCCGGGAAAATAACCACCGGACGGCCCTGTTCGACCAGACGAACCAGATGTTTAATCGACATCGGTTTGGTTGGATCTAACGGTACGAAATCAATCAACGGGGTTAGCCAGCGCATATACCATTGCTGGCTGATCGAGGTGTAAACAGCGAAGACGGGACGAATCGGTAAAAAGAGCGCCAACAGGATGCCGTCTATAAATGAGACATGGTTGGGAGTGATTAGAACGCGTTCTCCCTGTAGCGCGCTGACATCGCCCGTGACGCGAACGCGGAAAAGCACGCGAAACAGATTACGAAAAAAGCCAAATAGCATCTCAACTCCCTGTGCCATTAATTATATGAACATCAATGGTGGGAGAGTATACGAGTTGGGGAATGGGCGCGACAGGTAACTGGTAAATACAATCCGAAAAAAAACCTGCGCATCCGCGCAGGTTGGTGCAAGAGACAGGTACGAAGTGCGTACCGAATAATCTCACCAATCAATACCTCTGGGATCTTGATTGTGGTCGTCAGCAGCCAGATACGCCAGTGCGAAAACGCAAAGGAATGAACCCAAATGCAACGAGTTGTGTAAATTATCGGTTACTGTTACAGATAGGCTGAAGGTAAAAAAAAACCTGCGCATCTGCGCAGGCTGGTGTAATTCTAGTGATCAACCCGAAAGTTGATTTCACCTATCAATACCTCTGGGATCTCAACTCTAGCAATCTGCTCAGTTCCCTCACCAGCGAACAATCGCAACAGCACATCGCAAAGTGTAAGCAAAAATTAGCATTTTCTATTTTCTGTCTTACTTCGCTCGTGTGCGCTCACATTTGCGACGTTCTGACGGGCAATCTGCTTGAACAGCCAGCCATTTTCCGTAACACTGACGGAATGTAAGCGTTTACCCACAACAGGTACTATCATGGCGACCATAAAGGATGTAGCCCGACTAGCTGGTGTATCAGTCGCCACCGTTTCTCGAGTGATTAATGATTCCCCTAAAGCCAGCGAAGCATCGCGCCTGGCCGTAACGAGTGCAATGGAATCACTCAGCTACCACCCCAACGCCAATGCGCGTGCGCTGGCACAACAATCCACTGAAACCATCGGTCTGGTGGTAGGTGATGTGTCCGATCCATTTTTTGGGGCAATGGTTAAAGCTGTCGAGCAGGTGGCGTATAACACCGGTAATTTTTTACTGATTGGTAACGGCTACCATAACGAACAGAAGGAACGACTGGCGATTGAACAGCTCATTCGCCACCGCTGCGCAGCCCTTGTTGTCCACGCAAAAATTATCCCGGATGCTGAGCTGGCATCACTCATGAAGCAAATCCCCGGCATGGTATTGATTAACCGTATTCTGCCGGGATTCGAACAACGCTGCGTTGCCCTTGATGACCGTTTCGGCGCATGGCTCGCGACCCGACACCTCATTCAGCAGGGCCATACACGCATTGGCTATCTGTGCTCCAATCACACGATTTCAGATGCGGAAGATCGTCTGCAAGGCTATTACGACGCGCTGGCAGAGAGCAATATTCCTGTCAGCGATCGACTGGTAACGTTTGGTGAACCAGATGAAAGCGGCGGTGAGCAGGCCATGACCGAGTTACTTGGCCGTGGCAAAAACTTCACTGCGGTAGCCTGCTACAACGACTCAATGGCGGCTGGTGCCATGGGCGTATTGAATGATAACGGCATTGATGTGCCGGGAGAAATCTCGCTGATTGGTTTTGATGATGTGCTGGTTTCCCGCTACGTGCGCCCACGTCTGACCACGGTGCGCTACCCGATCGTGACGATGGCAACCCAGGCTGCCGAACTGGCGCTCGCGCTGGCGGAAAAGCGCCCCGTGCCTGAAATTACCCACGTTTTTAACCCAACTCTGGTGCGTCGCCATTCCGTTTCGACGCTGACAGAGCCGGGTAATTCATCGTCAAACGAATAACCAGGATAGCGTTATGACTACGATGTTGGACGTTTCACGACACGCAGGCGTCTCAAAAGCGACCGTTTCGCGCGTACTGAATGGCACGGGTCAGGTAAAAGAGAGCACGCGCCAGAAAGTGTTTAAGGCCATGCAGGCACTTGATTATCGGCCTAATTTTTTAGCGCGCTCTTTGGCAAACCGCACCAGCAACAGCATTGGTCTGGTAGTTTCCACATTTGATGGATTCTACTTTGGCCGCCTGCTGCAACAGGCTTCACGCCAGACGGAATCTCACGGCAAGCAGTTGATCGTCACCGACGGACACGACACACCAGAGCGTGAGCAGGAAGCCGTGCAAATGCTGGCGGACAGGCAGTGCGACGCCATTATTCTCTATACCCGCTATATGAGTGAAAAGGCGATTATGTCGTTGATGAACAGCATTGCTATGCCCTTGCTGGTCATCAACCGTGATGTCAGCCAGGCCCGCGATCGCGCAATTTTCTTTGAACAGGAAGACGCGGCCTATCAGGCGGTCAATTATCTGATCTCGCAGGGCCATAGCGATATTGCTTGTATCACTGTGCCTGGCCATACGCCTACCGGTAAATCACGCCTGATGGGGTATCGTAAAGCGCTGGAAAAAAACGGTATTCCCTGGGATCCCGATAAGGTCAAATACGGCGACTCCACGATGACGCGAGGCTATGAGGCCTGCCGTGAACTGCTGGAGGAAGGGGTGAAATTTAGCGCCCTGTTCGCCTGTAACGATGACATGGCATTAGGCGCATCAAAAGCGTTACATCAGGCCGGGCTAAGGATCCCAACGGACGTCTCACTGTTTGGTTTTGATGATGCGCCCAGCGCCAAATGGCTGGAGCCGGGGCTGTCTACCGTTTATCTACCGATTGATACCATGATAACCACGGCAATCGACCAGGCTATCCGGCTGGCCAACGGCGAGAGCGTCGAGCCAATCCCACCGTTCACCGGCAAACTGGTACTACGTGACTCAGTAACGCTCGGGCCATACTTTAAGTAATCAAATGCCGGATGGCGGCGCAGTTAATCTCGTAGGCCGGATAAGCGTAGCGCCATCCGGCATTTCACAACGCTGTAATCAGATTAATTCCAGCGCTAACAGCTCATCAATGGTCTGGCGACGGCGAATCAGCCGCGCCACGCCGTTATCGAACAAAACCTCCGGCAGCAGCGGACGGCTATTGTAGTTTGACGACATTGACGCGCCGTACGCCCCGGTATCATGCAGCACCAGATAATCGCCCGGCACCACCGCAGGCAACAGACGGGTTTCCACATTTCCGCCCTCCTGCTGGGTAAACACGTCGCCAGATTCGCACAGCGGCCCGGCTACCACGGTTTCCCGATGTGGGGTGTGTTCCAGAGAGCGACCATCCCCTGCCAGCGCGGAGATATGGTGATAACTACCGTACATGGCCGGGCGCATTAGATCGTTGAAGCCCGCATCGATCAGCACAAAGTGGCGGCTACCCATCTCTTTTACGCTACGCACCTGCGCCACTAACACGCCAGCTTCCGCGACCAGAAAACGCCCCGGCTCTATCTCAAGCGCGATCGGGTGACCCAGGTGTTTAGCAATCTGTTCACGCGCAGCGTTCCACAATCCAAAGTAGTGATCGGTATCGATTGCCTCTTCGCCTTCGTGATACGGGATTGATAAACCGCCACCTGCGGAGATCGCCTCCAGATCCTGGCCAAATTCAACCACCTGGCGCACCATCGCACCGCACACCTGCTCCAGATGCGCATAGTCCACGCCGGAGCCGATATGCATATGAATCCCCACCAGCTTCAGCTTATAGCGCTGAATCACCTCCAGCGCCGCGGGAAGATCGCTATACCAGATCCCGTGCTTGCTGTTTTCGCCGCCGGTATTGGTTTTCTGACTGTGCCCATGCCCAAAGCCAGGGTTTACGCGTAGCCACACGCGATGGCCCGGCGAGACCTGGCCCAGTTGTTCCAGCATATCCACCGACCCGGCATTTACCGGAATGCGCAATTCATGCACCCGCGCGAGCGTCGCTTCATCAATCATATCGGCGGTAAAGACGATTTCATCTTTCCCCGGTACGAAGCCTGCCGCCAACGCACGTTCAATTTCGCCAAGCGAGACGGAATCAACCTTCACGCCCTGCTCGCGCATCAGGCGCAAAATATGAATATTCGAACATGCCTTTTGGGCGAAACGCACCACGTCAAACTGACTCAATTTGGCAATCTGCCCGCGGATAATCTGCGCATCATAGACCCACACCGGGCAGCCGAATTCGGCAGGCAGGCGCAGCAGGTTGTCGGCGGTCAGGTCAGTGTCAGTACTATTGAGTGGGCGTGGCATGGTGTGCTCCGGTATTGGCTTTTTTATGATTACGCCACAGCCCGAAAAGAATAAAAAATATCGTTTTATCGTAAGTCTATGCAAAAATGATATGGATTGATTCATTTGAGGATTGCCCATGCCCGCCGTTAACCTGCGACACATCGAAATTTTTCACGCCATCATGACGGCAGGCAATCTGACAGAAGCCGCGCGCATGCTACATACCTCGCAGCCCACCGTCAGCCGGGAACTGGCCCGATTCGAGAAAGTGCTGGGATTAACGCTGTTTGAACGTACGCGTGGCCGACTGCACCCAACCGTGCAAGGGTTACGTCTGTTTGAAGAGGTGCAACGTTCGTGGTATGGCCTGGACAGAATTGTGAGCGCCGCCGAAAGCCTGCGCGAGTTTCGCCAGGGCGAATTGTCGATTGTTTGCCTGCCGGTATTCTCACAGTCTTTTTTACCGCCGCTGCTGCAGCCATTCCTCGCACGCTATCCACAAGTCAATATTCAGATAGTGCCGCAGGAGTCACCGCTGCTGGAAGAGTGGCTGTCGGCGCAGCGCCACGATCTGGGGTTAACGGAAACGCTGCATACGCCTGCCGGAACGAAACGCACCGAATTGCTGGCGCTGGATGAAGTGTGCGTGTTGCCGCAGGGCCATCCGCTGACTAAGAAAGCGGTGTTAACGCCGCAGGATTTTCAGGGAGAAAACTACATCAGCCTGTCGCGCACCGACAGCTACCGTCAGCTACTGGATACCCTGTTTAATGAGCACCAGGTGAAGCGCCGCATGGTGATTGAAACCCATAGCGCCGCTTCAATTTGTGCAATGGTACGGGCAGGCGTTGGGATCTCGGTGGTGAACCCACTTACCGCGCTGGATTACGCCAGCAGCGGAGTCGTTATCCGCCGCTTCAGTATTTCGGTACCCTTTACAGTCAGCCTGATTCACCCGCTTCATCGCCCCGCCTCGGCGCTGGTTGATGCTTTTACGGCGCATCTGCAGGCCCATCTACCGAGGCTTATTGACCCACTGGAGGCTATTTTGCATCCGCAGCCGAAAGCATAAACGCCACCGCATCTTGCGCATGGATTGCCGCAGTGTCGAAAACCGGTAGTGGGCTTAGCTCGGTGGGAACCAGCAGACCAATCTCGGTACAGCCAAAGATAACCCCTTGCGCCCCCTGTTTCGCCAGTTGGTCGATGACGCTCAGGTAATAATCGCGGGAAGCCTCGCTGAATTCACCGAGACACAGCTCATCGAAAATAATCTGGTTTATTTTCTGACGATCATCAGCTTCAGGGATCAACGTGCTAATGCCGAATTCAGTCTGTAAACGCCCGCGGTAAAAATCCTGCTCCATGGTGTAACGCGTACCCAGTAGCGCCACGTTGTTCATCTGCTGCTTTTGTATCGCCCGCCCCGTCGCGTCAGCAATATGCAGAAACGGCACATCACAGGCGCTTTCAATCGCCTCAGCAACTTTGTGCATGGTGTTGGTACACAGCACAATTCCTTGCGCCCCGGCTTGCTGTAGCCCTGTGGCGGCCTGCGCGAGGATCTCACCGGCTCGCTGCCAGTCACCGCTTGACTGACAGGCTTCAATCTCGTGAAAATCCACGCTGTGCAACAGAATCTGTGCCGAATGCAGGCCACCCAGACGCTGTTTTACCCCTTCATTAATGAGTCGGTAATAAGGAATGGTAGATTCCCAGCTCATACCGCCTAACAGACCGATCGTTTTCATCATTTCCCCTGACTCGTTGTTGTCTCTCCAGTGAACCAAAGATGTGATCAACTTTCCACATCTGTTGGCGTGCATTTCTTTTTTTAATTTTCTGATATAACTTTAATGAAACATTGTTTTAATTAATTACAGGAAGGCCGGATGTTTATTTTTCATAAAGAGACCACGCTTGACGATCTGGGCAATGGCGTTACCCGGCGCATTCTTGCTCACGGCGGTAACATGATGGCGGTTGAGGTGAACTTCGAGCAAGGCGCAATCGGCCCGATGCACAATCATCCGCACGAGCAGCTGACTTACGTGTTGTCCGGTGAGTTTGAATTTACCATCGGCGAAGAGAAACATATCGTTAGGGCGGGCGATACCCTGTATAAACAGCCCAACATTATGCATGGCTGCGTCTGCTTAAAACCGGGAACGCTGTTGGATACCTTTACCCCAATTCGCGAAGATTTTCTGCACGGGTAAGGCGCTAAATAAAAAAACCGGGTCGCGTTGACGCTTTCCCGGCCTATAAGAGACTCCACTCGCAGGCCGGATAAGGCTGAACCGCTATCCGGCATGCTTGTCTGACTTACACCCCAATATCTCTTAACTTCTCGCCTGCCATCAGCTTACGTTCGATATGCTCCAGCGTGACGTTTTTGGTTTCTGGAATCAGCCAGAACGTGATGCCAATAAACACGACGTTCAGCGCAGTATAGAGCCAGAACGTACCGGCGGCACCAATGCTGTCGAGCAGCGTCAGGAACGTTGCGCCAATGATCATATTCGACACCCAGTTGGTGGTGGTGGAGCAGGTAATACCAAAATCACGGCATTTCAGTGGCTGAATTTCCGAACACAGAATCCACACCACCGGCGCGGCGCTCATTGCATAGCCTGCAATACACATCATCGTCATGCCAACTGACAGCCAGGATAGTCCACTGGAAGCCGTGCCGTTATCAAACTGCATCAGGCAATATCCGAGCACCAGCGTCCCGATGGCCATTACGCTGAAACCAATTTTCAGCGCCGGTTTACGTCCTGCTTTGTCGACCGTGAAGACGGCAATAAAGGTGGCGAACATAAACGTTAAGCCAACTACCAGCGTGGCAATCATCTGCTGCTCTGTGGTAGTAAAACCCGCCATTTTAAAAATGCGCGGCGCGTAGTACATGATGATGTTCATCCCGGTGAACTGCTGCATCGCCTGCAGTAACATTCCGAGGAAAACCGCGCGACGCACGTTACGGTTAATTTTAAACAGCGCCCAACCCCCCTGCTTTAGCTTCAGGCTTTCACGGATTTCGTTCAGCTCATCGCGGGCTTTCTCTGACGTATCGCGCAACATGCGCAGTACTTCTTCAGCTTCGATGTGGCGACCTTTCTCCGCCAGCCAGCGCGGGCTGTTGGGCAAGAAAACAACCAGAATAATCAGCAATACAGCCGGAAGCGCCAGCACGCCAAGCATAGCGCGCCAGTTACCGCTGTAGCTGAACGCGGTATCGGACAAAAAGGCCAGAACGATGCCCAGCGTCACCATCAGCTGATACATACTGATCATCTTGCCACGCACATTTTCGCTGGCCATTTCAGAGAGATAGAGCGGTGCGGTGTAAGACGCGATCCCCACCGCTACGCCCAGCACCACGCGAGCAAAAATGAGCATTTCTACGCTGGAGGCAAACGCCGAGCCCAGAGATCCGACGACGAAAAGGATCGCGCCCGCCATCAGGCTGTATTTGCGCCCCAGGCGGAATGACAACCAACCGTTAAACAGCGCACCAATTGCCGCACCCAGCATCATGCTGCTTACCACCCACTCCTGCAGGCGGCTGGTCAACACAAAGTGATCGGTGATAAAAGGCAACGCGCCAGCAATCACGCCAATATCCAGGCCGAATAACAACCCTGCGACGGCCGCAGAGATAGAAACAAACATATTCATACGTCGCGTATCGCGCACTGGGCGCGGCGCTAAAGCAGCATCATTATTTATTGAGACCATTTTTTCCTGCCAGATACAGAGTAACCATGCCATTGAAAGTAAGGGATCCCTTGCAGGAAGCGTCAGGCGGGAAACGGCAAAAATATGGATTAAATAGCTACACCACATGGTTATGTGATGGATATTCCAATTTTAAAATTTACCGACAATCACTCAATTAAATTTAATTTATTGATATTAAAGGATATTAAAAACAATAAATTTATACGTATGAAATTTAATATGGAATAATTTATAACCACAATATGGATTTTATTAATCCGGATATAAAAAAACCCTGCCAGAGGGCAGGGTTTAACGGTTCTGGAAAGTGAATTAACGTGCCAGCCAGCCGCCATCTACTGCAACGGTATAGCCGTTGATATAGTCAGATGCGCTGGACGCCAGGAACACGACAGGCCCCATCAGGTCGCTCGGTAAACCCCAACGACCCGCCGGGATACGATCGAGGATCTCTGCGCTACGTTGCTCATCAGCACGCAGCTGTTGAGTGTTATTCGTCGCCATGTAACCCGGTGCAATCGCGTTGACGTTGATGTTATGTTTTGCCCACTCGTTCGCCATCAGACGGGTAACACCCATTACGCCGCTTTTAGACGCGGTGTAAGACGGCACGCGGATCCCGCCCTGGAAGGAAAGCATAGAGGCGATGTTGATAATTTTGCCGCCGTTACCCTGAGCGATAAAATGCTTCGCCGCAGCCTGAGACATAAAGAACACGCTCTTAATGTTCAGGTTCATCACGTCATCCCAGTCTTTTTCGCTGAAGTCGATCGCATCGTCACGACGGATAAGACCCGCGTTGTTGACCAGAATATCAATATGGCCGAATTCTGCCACTGCGCGCTCCAGCAGTGCCGGAATACCATCGATTTGACGCAGATCGGCGGTCAGGCTTAAAAAACGGCGGCCCAGTGCGGTCACGCGTTCGATGGTTTCTGTCGGTTCAACAATATTGATACCGACGATATCGCAGCCCGCTTCAGCCAGGCCCAGCGCCATACCCTGACCCAAACCTGTGTCACAACCGGTCACAACGGCGACTTTACCTTCAAGAGAGAATGCATTCAAAATCATTGTAAATCCTTAATTTTTTATAATGCCCGCCGCAGCAGGCACGGCTGTCGCCCGCAACTAGCGCAGATCTTTTACTGCAACATGGTCCATATCATCAAAGACCTGGTTTTCGCCGACCATGCCCCAAATGAACGTATAAGCTTTTGTGCCGACACCGGAGTGAATAGACCAGCTTGGAGAAATCACCGCCTGCTCGTTGTGCATCACAATATGACGCGTTTCCTGAGGCTGACCCATCATGTGGAAGACGCAGGTGTCTTCTTCCATATTGAAATAGAAATAGACTTCCATACGACGTTCATGGGTATGACACGGCATGGTGTTCCACAGGTTACCCGGAGCCAGCTCAGTCAGACCCATGCTCAACTGGCAGGTTTCCAGAACATCCGGCACAAAGTATTTGTTGATGGTACGACGGTTACTGGTGAGGTCATCACCCAGCGTCACTGGCGCAACGTCTGCAGGCGTGACTTTCTTAGTTGGGTAAGTCGTGTGTGCCGGCGCGCAGTTGTAGTAAAACTTCGCCGGTTTCGCCGTATCAATACTGGCGAACACCACTTCTTTTGCCCCTTTTCCGACGTACAGCGCGTCGCGATGACCAATTTCATAGCACTGGCCGTCAACGGTAATCGTGCCCGGGCCGCCGATATTGATCACACCCAGCTCACGACGTTCGAGGAAATAGGTTACGCCCAGCTGTTTGCCGACTTCGCCACCCACAGAGACGGTTTTGGCCACTGGCATAATGCCGCCAACAATGATGCGGTCGATGTGACTGTAGACCATGGTGTATTCATCTGCGACAAACACTTCTTCGACCAAAAACTCATTACGCAGCCCCTGAGTGTCCAGGGTTTTCGCATGCGCACTATGGATACTTTGTCTTACGTCCACATTTACCTCCAGTGATAAATTGACCGTGAATGCTTAAACGAATAGCAAAACGCTGTTCCGTTTTATCTTATGCGCTCATGATATCCCTCCCTGAATGTGTTTTCAATTATAAATAAAACGATGTTTCATTTTTTCCGCATCTTATTATCAAAAGTGTAAGTGCGATCACGCTAGCGCATATAAATCGCAAAAATGGTTTCAATAAAATCATTTAAAACAATTAGATAGATAAAAAAACAAAAGAGTAGATCATTAGTGGCAGGGATAAGATATTGAAAATACAGCCAGGCTCATACGTCATTCACACACCTTTTCTAACAAAGTGCGCTATCAACCACATGAAATGAAACAACGTTTTGATATGTTGGCAGGGTTTAGAGTGTATGTTTCTGTAACTGGCCTTGCCCTCCTGTTGGAGGGCTTTTTTATAGAGGAAGAGATAACACGGCAGAAAACTGTTCGAGAAGAAAAATATATACCCTAAATAATTCGAGTTGCAGGACAAAACTTCCCGGCCGTTTTGAACAGCGCTTGCGCTGGCCCCGAAGGGGTGAGGCCGTAAGGCCGAATCACGCGGCGACGCAGCGAATTCCCCGGAGCGTACATAAGTACGTGACTGGGGTGAGCGAGTAAAGCCAACGCACATGCAGCTTGAAGTATGACGGGGATTAGTCTCGTTCGATAGCGAGCGCCACCCCCTGACCACCACCAATACACAGTGTTGCCAGGCCCTTGTGCGCCCGACGTTTCACCATTTCATGTACCAGCGAAACCAGAATACGACAGCCAGAAGCGCCAATCGGATGGCCGAGCGCAATGGCCCCGCCGTTCACATTCACCCGCCGTTCATCCCACTCCAGCATTTTCCCAACGGATAATGCCTGCGCGGCGAAGGCTTCATTAGCTTCGATAAGATCAACATCAGCCAGTTGCCAGCCCACACGCTCAAGGCAGCGGCGTGTTGCATACACTGGCGCAATCCCCATGAGCGCAGGGTCGACTCCGACGCTGGCAAAGGCGCGAATACGGGCCAACACAGGTAAGTTAAGTTCCTGCGCCTTGGCCTCGCTCATCATCATCACCGCAGCGGCACCGTCGTTGATGGATGACGCGTTACCCGCCGTTACCGAACCGAGTCTGTCAAAGGTAGGATCCAGACGCGCCAGCCCTTCGGCGCTGGCATCGGTACGCGGTTGTTCGTCGGTGTCCACCACGAACGATTGCCCATTACGCTGTGTTACCACCGGCACGATTTCATCTTTAAAGCGTCCGGCATCAATTGCCATCCGCGCTTTGTGCTGCGAGTGCAGCGCGTAGGCATCCTGCAATTCGCGGCTGATTCCGTATTCTCGCGCCAGGTTTTCCGCGGTAACGCCCATGTGATAGTCGTTGAAGGCATCCCACAGACCGTCATGTACCAAGCTGTCGACCAGCTGGCTATTCCCCAGCTGTGCGCCAGTGCGGCTATCGGTAAGGACATGCGGTGCACGGCTCATATTCTCTTGCCCGCCCGCAATCACAATGTCGGCTTCGCCACACTGGATAGCCTGGGTCGCCAGATGCAGCGCTTTCAGACCCGAGCCACAGACATCGTTAATGGTGATGGCGGAAACGGTATTGGGTAGCCCACCATTGATGGCAGACTGACGCGCAGGGTTCTGCCCGGCACCTGCGGTAAGCACCTGTCCGAGGATCACTTCATCCACAGCGTGAACGTCCACGCCCGTGCGTTCCAGTAACGCCTTGACCACCATGCTGCCTAACTCAACGGCAGAGTGGCGCGCCAGCGTCCCCTGGAAGCAGCCAATCGGTGTCCTTAATGCCCCGACGATCACAACCTCTTTCATCACTACCTCAGCGCAAAATAACACCGCAATAGTAGATGATTGTTAAAAATAGTTATCAAGGTTGTTTAAAAACGGTGATTTTTATCACAAAGGAAATTCGTATCACTTATTGGTCATCTGAACGCCACTCTGCTGTAAATGGTCACGCAGCCAGCTTCCTGCCACACCAGGCGGTGATTTCTTATTCCACAACAGATCGATAGAGATAGCCTTTGGCCAGCTAGGCATCTTTAATTGCACCAGTGGTTTTTCTGCCGCAAACTCCTCCACCAGCGCACAAGGGAGCGCGCACCAGCCGAATCCCTGAACAGCCATACTTAGCAATAACAGGTAGTTAGGAGCAGACCAGACGGGACCGCGCGCCACGTTGGTGCCGCTTTCCAGATAGGTATTCAAGCGCAGCTCGCGCCAGGTGTGTAGCTGCTCCCACTGCAGTTTTTCTTGAGCCGCGAGCGGATGCGACGCTGCAACGTATAATCCCATCCAGGTTTGCATCGGCAGACGCGTAACGCCCATGTCGGTCGGGTAATCCTCCCGCGCCTCGATCAACCCCACCTGAGCACGTCCTTTTTGCAGCAGATCGATCACGTCTTCATCTTCACCAATCAGGCATTCAAACTCGGTATGGGGAAACTTGCGATCAAACTGCACCATCAACTCTTCCAGCACATCCGGATGCAGCGTGTCAGACAGCACAAAGGTCAGACGCGCCTCAGTTTCACCCGACAGCGAGATCGCCGCCTCATCGAGACGTTCGCTGGCCGTCAGAATAGCCTGCACATAGCCCAACACCCGCTTACCTTCCTCGGTCAGCGTTGGCTGGCGGGATGAGCGGTCAAACAGCGCAAAACCAAGATCGGCTTCCAGATGCGCAATGGCCGTACTGATAGTGGACTGGCTTTTACGCAACCGCCGGCCCGCCGCAGAAAATGAACCGCAGGAAACGGTCTCCACAAATGCCGTTAATGCTTCAGGAGAATAACGCATGAACTATCTACTTTATCGATGGATACTATCTTTTAGATATCACATAAAACGATAAAATTGCCACCATTCCGTTATCCGGGCATCAAAGAAGGTTTTAGGTTATGCAACACGATACTGTCCAACGCCGCTCGTTAGTTGAGCGTATTTTTCATGCCGTCTGCTTTGAAGGCATTGCCACCGCGATCCTCGCACCAACCACCGCATGGTTGATGCAGCGCTCGGTACTGGAAATGGGCGGACTGACCATTCTTCTCGCCACCACAGCGATGATCTGGAATATCATTTATAACGCCCTGTTTGACCGTTTGTGGCCGTCGCACCTGGTAAAACGTACGGCGAAAGTGCGAGCATTTCACGCGTTAGGCTTCGAGAGCGGTTTTATTGTGATCGGGGTGAGCATCGTGGCGTATGTGCTGAACGTCAGCCTGGTTCAGGCATTCACGCTGGAAATAGGTTTCTTCCTGTTCTTCCTGCCGTACACCATGTTCTATAACTGGGCTTATGACACGTTACGCGAGCGCGTTATGAAGCGCCGCCAGCAGCGCGTTACTGCCTGATAATTAAAATAATAGTCGGAATCTTCTCGGTTCCGGCTATTGTCCCATTCACTCGCCCTCTTGTTCACACCTCCCCCAGCCTCTGCCATTTGTGGTAAATTGCGCTTCTTTTTGTTTATTTTATAGTTGATACGTTCAAATAATGTCGAAATTTTGGTCAAAAGAAGAGACTCTCTGGAGCTTCGCACTATATGGGACTGCCGTCGGCGCAGGAACCCTATTCCTACCCATACAGCTGGGTTCTGCAGGCGCGGTAGTATTGTTTATCACCGCACTCGTCGCCTGGCCTTTAACCTACTGGCCGCACAAGGCGCTGTGTCAGTTTATCCTGTCCTCAAAAACGTCGGCTGGTGAAGGGATCACTGGCGCGGTTACCCACTACTACGGCAAGAAGATTGGCAGCCTGATCACCACCCTCTATTTTATTGCCTTCTTTGTGGTGGTGCTGATCTACGCCGTAGCGATAACCAATTCACTCACTGAACAGCTGGCAAAACATATCACTATCGATCTGCGGATCCGCATGTTGGTCAGCCTTGGCGTGGTGCTGGTGCTGAACCTGATTTTTCTGATGGGCCGACAAGCTACTATTCGGGTCATGGGCTTTTTGGTGTTCCCGCTCATCGCGTACTTTTTGTTCCTTTCGCTCTACCTGACCGGAAGCTGGCAGCCAACGCTACTCACCGGCCAGATGTCTTTCGATCAGCACACGCTTCATCAGGTTTGGATATCTATTCCCGTGATGGTTTTCGCTTTTAGCCATACGCCAATTATCTCTACGTTCGCCATCGACAGACGAGAGAAATACGGCGAGCAGGCCATGGGTAAATGCAAAAAAATCATGAAGGTAGCCTACGTCATCATCTGCCTGAGCGTACTGTTTTTCGTCTTCAGCTGCTTGCTTTCGATTCCGACAAACTATATCGAAGACGCGAAAAATGAAGGCGTGACGATTCTTTCCGCGCTGTCGATGATGCCAAACGCACCGGCATGGCTGTCGATTTCCGGGATCATCGTTGCCGTTGTCGCGATGTCAAAATCGTTCCTCGGCACCTACTTTGGCGTGATTGAAGGGGCAACGGAGGTAGTAAAAACGTCGTTGCATCAGGTGGGTGTGAAGAAAAGCCGGGCCTTTAACCGCGCTCTGTCCATCATGCTTGTCTCGGCTATCACGTTTATCATCTGCTGCATTAATCCTAATGCTATTTCAATGATTTACGCGATAAGCGGCCCGCTGATTGCCATGATTCTATTTATCATGCCGACATTGTC
Organism: Citrobacter freundii complex sp. 2024EL-00216; assembly: GCF_043945515.1. Lineage (NCBI taxonomy): Bacteria > Pseudomonadati > Pseudomonadota > Gammaproteobacteria > Enterobacterales > Enterobacteriaceae > Citrobacter > Citrobacter freundii complex sp. 2024EL-00216. The sequence goes on from NZ_JBIMRA010000003.1 coordinate 277,245, forward strand.
TACCTATCTGATCCCGGCGCTGAAGCCGTACCGTTCAGTGGGTAATCTGATCACCCTGATTGTCGGTCTGCTGTGCGTATCTGTGATGTTTTTTGGCTAGAACGTGTTGTTTAACGGCTCATTCTCCTGGAAGTGGGTGCGATGTCGTTCAGTTAACGACTCAATTTCAGAAAGTATCAACCTGTGTTGGCGGAAGTAATGAACATGCTATCTCAGAGAAGGGTTCCGTTCACCTCATGTTCATCGTTTCTCTGAAGCACCGATTCCTGTGAACGTGCAAGGGAGGCTCACCGCCGCCTCCCTTGCAACCTAGGCTCCCGGCGGGATTGTAAAGGGCGTGGCGAAGAACGCCCTTTACACGTTCACGGGTATCAATGCTTCAGAAAAATAACACTGCTGAGGTGAACGGAACCCTGAGAAAGAATCACATGTTCACCCTACATGCTTAACTGGACGGTATTGAACGTGGATGAGCCGTTAAACTGACTTATTTGATGTACGAATCCAGCACTTTCAGGACCACATCCAAATCCTCTTCGCGCTTAATTTCATCGCCCTGATGCACAATGTGCTCGGTCAGATGACCTTTAATCACTTCACGCATTAATCCGTTTACTGCCCCGCGGATCGCCGCTATTTGCTGCAATACTGCCGCGCATTCATGCGGTTCATCCAGCATGGCTTTCAACGCCGCTACCTGCCCCTGAATCTTGCTGGTTCGGGCTTTCAGCTTTTGTTTGTCGCGGATCGTATGTGACATAACTTTACCTTTTTAACGTCTGGCTGTAGGGACAATACCATCGACATTCTACTGGGGGGTAGTATTTGATACTGGGGGGGAGTAGAATCAGGCGAAATTAAACAACTAAGAATCATTCTCATGGGTGAGTTTTCTACGCTTCTTCAGCAAGGTAACGCCTGGTTTTTCATTCCCAGCGCGATTCTATTGGGTGTGTTGCACGGCCTGGAGCCGGGGCATTCCAAGACGATGATGGCGGCCTTTATTATTGCCATTAAGGGGACCATCAAACAGGCGGTGATGCTGGGGCTGGCAGCAACGCTGTCGCATACCGCCGTGGTATGGCTGATTGCGCTCGGTGGGATGTATATCAGCAAAGCGTTTACTGCCCAGGCCGTTGAGCCCTGGCTGCAGTTTGTCTCGGCGATTATTATTCTCGGGACCGCATTCTGGATGTTCTGGCGAACCTGGCAGGGAGAGCAGAACTGGCTGGCCCAGACGCATCACGACCACAATCACGACCATCACCACCACCATGATCATGATCATGATGACCATCATCATGACCACGATGACGATCATCACCATCATCATCACGAACACGAGCATAATCACGACCATGCCGCACTGGCAGGACTCACCGAAGGATCGAAAGAGTATCAGGATGCCCACGAACGGGCGCATGCCACCGATATTCAGCGCCGCTTTGCGGGCAAAGAGGTCACCAACGGCCAAATATTACTGTTCGGTCTGACCGGCGGGCTTATCCCGTGCCCAGCCGCCATTACGGTGCTGCTGATTTGCATCCAGCTCAAAGCCTTCACGCTGGGTGCGACCATGGTGCTGTGCTTCAGCCTCGGGCTGGCGCTGACGCTGGTAACGGTGGGCGTGGGAGCGGCAATCAGCGTGCAACAGGCGGCCAAACGCTGGAGCGGATTTAACACGCTGGCACGCAAAGCTCCCTATTTTTCCAGCGCACTCATTGGCATGGTGGGGTTGTATATGGGGATCCACGGCTATCTGGGAATTGTCGGCTAACAAGCAAAGAGCGCAGCAGCGATTGCCGCCGCGCGTAAAACCAGATTAGCTTGCGACACTCCCCCACACCAGTTGCCCTTTATGGAAGGTCGCGGTGCGTGGGGAAATTCGCGCGACCGCTTCCGCCGAACAGGAGGCATCCACCAGCACAAAACTGGCTTCATCCTGCGCTTTCGGCCACACGCGCTCACCTTTATCGTTTAGCGGCAGCACATCGCCGGTGGCAAGAAACAGCGCACGCGACAGGTTAAGCTCATTGGGGCGAATATAGAGCTGGGCGTACAGATTCGCCTTCTCCAGCATGTCTCCCAGCCCGTACGGCGACCAGTGATCAATTACGCTGTCGGTTCCGGTAATCACCTCCACGCCTTTATCGCGCAGCTGCTTGAGCGGCATGTGCAAGGTACCGATCGGCACCGTCGAGGCAATGGTAATCTGCTGCGCCGCCATACGGCCCGCCAGCGCGTCAACCTGCTGTTCGTTCAACGTTGCCAGCGCAAACGCGTGGCTGATGGTCAGTTTGCCCTTTAACTGCGGCGTTTTCTCCACCGTTTCCACCATGTAATTCACCGCCGCCACACCCGCCGGACTGGTTTCATGCAGATGGATATCTACACCTTTATCGTAATCCAGCGCAATCTGGAACATGGTGTCGAGGGATTTTTCCATCGCTCCATCGACGCTGGTTGGGTCCAGACCGCCGACGTAATGCGCTCCCGCCTGCATCGCTTCACGCATCAGCGGTTCAGATTTTGATAACAGCAGGCCATGCTGCGGAAATGCCACGATTTCACAGGCAAAACCCGGTTGACGACGCGCCAGTACCGCCTGCAGGTTTTCGAGATTTTTCAGCCCGGAAACCGGTTCTATGTTGCAGTGGCTGCGGGCGATCGAGGTGCCTTTTGATTGCAGCAGATCGATCAGCTTTTCTGCGCGCTCCTGCGTATAAGGCTGGAGTTCAGGCAGCAGCTTTTGTTCCAGGCGGATCATATCCTGAATAGTGGTGCCAGCCGGACGGTTCAGCGAACGCCAGGGACCGCCGTAAAAGGTTTTATCCAGATGGATGTGCATGTCGCGCATGGCGGGCAGCATCAGCTTTCCACCCGCATCATAGTGGGGCAGAGTCGCATCCGGATGCTGCTTATTCTCGCGCAGCGCAACGATTTTTCCGTCCTGGATTTCAACGGTTTGCAGCGCGGTACGGGTGTGCACCACCACCGAGTTTTCGTAATCAAAGCCCGCTTCCAGCAGGACGTTATCCAGGTAATAGTGTTTATCGTTAATCGTCATTGTGCTCTTCGACCCGCAGGTGTTCCCGACAGGATTAGCAGCATACGCGACCGGAGCGACCGCGCCAAACAGCGCGGCAGCGGTCACCATTTTTCCGCTCTGGCTTAAAAATTCACGGCGGCTGTTACTTTCCTTCATTCACGTCTCCTCTCAGGAATGGACAATATGGGTGCCCGTTTCGCCGCGCAGTGCGGCAGGCAGGCATTCCGGCGTGGTGATGATCACTCGTTTACCGCCACGCTCCAGAAACGCCAGGCTGGCAACGATCTTGGGTAACATGCTGCCAGGCGGGAAATGTCCCTCCTGCATGTAACGGGTCATCGTTGCGACATCCACCGTATCCAGCACCTGCTGGTTGGGTTTGCCAAAATGAATACAGACCTGCTCGACGCCGGTGGTGATCACCAAAATGTCGGCGCGGATCTCCTGCGCCAGTAGCGCCGTGGAGAGATCTTTATCAATCACCGCGTCCACGCTCTGGTAATCCCCTTGATCGCTACGCACCACCGGGATCCCGCCGCCGCCCGCGCCAATAACCACAAAGCCTTGCTGGGTCAGCGTTTTGATCGCCTCCGCCTCGACAATGCGCTTCGGTTGTGGAGAGGCGACTACCCGACGGTAGCCGCGCCCCGAATCCTCAACAAAGCGCCAGCCCGGATTGACCCGCTGCAGTTCATCACGCTGCACTTCGCTAAAGAACGCTCCAATGGGCTTGGTCGGATTAGCGAAGCCCGGATCGTTTTTGTCGACCTCCACCTGCGTGACCACCGTAACTGCCCTCTGCTCACCGCACCGCGCCAGACGGTTATTCAGCGCCTGTTGGATCAGGTAACCGATACCGCCCTGCGTATCGGCAACGCAGTTTGCCAGCGGGGTAAGCGGCAGCCCTTCACGCTCGTGTGCGATTTCCGCACGCCGTAGATCCAGCCCTACCTGTGGCCCGTTACCGTGCGTCAGCACAATGTTGTAGTCCGATGCCAGCATCTCCAGCACCGTATCCGCTACCGCTTTCACCGCTTCAGCCTGGTGTTCAATCGACTGGCTGGCGTTATCTTTGATAATGCTGTTGCCGCCAATGGCAACGACCACAAGTTCTTTCATAGTGTTATCTTCCGCTTGCAGGCAATTCAGGTCGTTTTCGTTGGTTCCTGCTCAGGCGCAGTCACCGCTTCACGGCTATCAAGAACATGCTTGAGGACAAACATGCCACTCATCATCAGGTAGGCCACAACAAACATCATCGAGCTGCCTTCCGCAAAGCCAACCGCCGGGGAGTGAATCACGCCAAACAGCGATAACAGCGCGCCAAAGGCTGCGGCAATCGCCCCGCGTAACGGCTTGTTCATAATGGCGAAGATAGCGACGCAGCCCCACAGCATGCTGGCCAGCGGTGCGCCGCTTCCCAGATGCACCAGTCCGTCGTAATAGACACCTTTGCTGTGCAGCAAGTCACTACCCAGTTTCCCCGCGGATGTTCCGGCGGCACCCATCACGCTGTTGACGATGGTCAATGCCCAGTTGGCGATCCACGGGAACAGACAGATGAAGATAACGGGAACCTCGACTTTGGGCGTTTCTCGCACCACCTGGTTGGCGGTCACCACGCCGATAAACACCAGAATCGGCACTATCGCGGTCATCGGAATAATGGCGAGCATAAACGCGCCCAGCCCAAACAGCGGCACCAGGAACATGGTGATGCCTGAAGCGAGGGTATAGCCGATGCTGGCGCCCATCGCTTTCCAGCCCGCATGCCCAACATATACGGTCACCGGGAACGGGTTACCCAGCATGCAGCCGAGCATGGAGGCAAAGCCGTTCGCCATCATGACCTTACGGGTGTTGTACTCATCGCCCGCCGCGTGCGCACTTTCAATGTTCTCAAGGTCAAAAATATAGTTCGCCAGGCCCAAAGGAACTGCAGAAGCCAGATACGGCAGTGCGTGCGGTAAACCTTGCAAGAAGCTGTCGACATGAATTTCCGGCGGGTTGAAGCCAAAGGAAGACATCGAAGCTTTAATGGCTTCCGGGCTTTGTAAACCGGAGATCCACGCCAGGGCCGTACCGGCAATCAGCAGCAGTAAACCGGTAGGAATACGGGCAAAAATCGGCTTCTTACCGAACCAGTTAATGAAGATCAGCAACAGGACGATGAAAGAAACCGTCGGCGCTTCGAATGCCTGCAGCATCGGGTTCATCGCCAGCAGCAACAGCCCCAGGCCGGACAGACAAGAAAGCAGTACCGTACGTGGGATCATCTTGCGGATGGTCTCGCCCAGGAAGGAGCCGCCGACCAGGATCAGCGCTTCGACAAAGCACCACACCAGGGCTATCTGGATAGCGAAGTTGGCATCTTGGGTTTGCTGATAAACCGGCATCAGCACCAGGAAGGTCACGGTGAAGATTGACGGTGCACTCGGTCCGGACGGCAGCGCCGTTACGTCGTTACGCCCGGTGTGCTTTGCCATCTGCAGGCCAAACCAGGCGTAGCAGACGCTGGCCACCAGCACCGCCAGACCAAAGGCAGGCGCAATACGACCGTAGACAATTTCGGTAGGGATCCCGACGACAAAAATGAGCAGCCCCATCATTGTCAGCAGGTTAGTCAGGTTGTTGGTCATCAGCCCAAAGTAAGCCGCCCAGTCACCACGTTTCCATTCTAGTTTTATGCTGTTCATGGAATATCCTTAACAGGTTAAGCATCATTTGCGATCGCGGAGATCGCCCGGCCCTGCAGGTAAGCAACGTTTTTCGCTTCGCTACTGTGGGGCTAACCGCGTTAGCCCCGGTTATTGTTATTGGCAGTAGCGGTCGCGCCAGTTGAGGATCGCCTTTTCAAAACAGGCGAACGGCGGGTGAACTATTCCGGCGCCGATCATGCCGATCCCCGCGTCTTTGTGCGCAATAGCGGTGTTGATCACTGGCAAAATGCCGGTGCTGCCCACGCGCGTAATGTCGATAGCGGTCGGTACGCCCATAAAACCAAGCAGCGGAATGGTGACGTTGGGGTTTTCGCCGAGAGTGATTTCTCGCATCTGGCGAGAGAAATCAACGGCCTCTTCGACCGTACCGCCCACCAGCGCTACGATGGCCGGTGCCGTCGCCATCGCGAAACCGCCAATGCCGTAGGTTTCTGTTATCGCGCTATCGCCGATATCACGTCCGGAATCTTCCGGCTTATAGCCCGCAAACATCGGCCCAATCACCTGCTGCGCCGGACCGGTAAACCACTGGCCCGGTAAGCCGCTAATGCGCAGACCGAACTCAACGCCGTTGCGCGCCATCGTCGTCACCACGGTGCTGTATTCAATACCGTGTGCAGCGTCCATTGCGGCTTTACACATCGCCATCCAGGTCGGTCCGGAGAAGTAATCACTACTAAGGACGAACTCGAACACCTCACGTTGCTGCTCAACCGGATAGCCGGTCTGAATAATCCACGGCGTCAGCGCCTGAATCAGCAGCGCCGTCCCGGCGTTGTTGCGGTTATGGCACTCATCACCCATGTGCAATGCCTGCGCCAGCATCAGGCGCAGATCGATTTCGCCCGCCAGCTTCATAGCGTCACGCAGCATCGGTCCCAGCACATCGCGCATCCAGTTCAAACGATCGATAACGCTCTGATCGTTCGCGCCCATACGCAGGATCTTCGCCATCTGCTCGCTCATATTGGTATATGCGCGGTTGCCATAGGTTTTGTTCTCGACGATGTGCATAAACATCGATGCCGACGTCACGCCCGCCATCGAGCCGACACAGTCATGCTCGTGGCACGGAGAGAAGATGATTTCACCCGAGGCGGCCAGTTCGGCGGCTTCATCCAGATCTTTCGCCAGCCCTTCAAAGACCAGCGCCCCGGTTACCGCCCCCTTCATTGCGCCGCACATTTTTTCCCAGCGGATTGGCGGCCCGGCGTGCAGGATGGTGTTACGGGTCATGCCCGGCACGACGTTGATCGCCTGGTCATAGCCAATCAGCACCGGATGCGACTGGATAATGCGTTCCAGCGCCTGCTGGTTAGCGGCCGCGATTTTGTCTGCCAGCGGTGAATCGGCAATGTCGTCCAGTGCCGCTACCACCTGCATGTTGCCCTGGCCCGGCGGCGTCCAGTCGAGCTGGGTCACCGGTACGTTCTGCTTTTTCAGGTCATCGCTGAACATTGCGATACCAACGTTAATCACGTTCAGCGGCTGGTTAAACAGTGTCTGGCTCATCAGGCTTCCTCCCCTTTACAGATAAATTCACGCGCCAGCAATCCGGTGTTGGTGCTACTGCTCGCCCAGATAACCCCGGCGTCGGTCAGCATCTGACACTGTTTTTCCAGCGACGGCGTATCAAGATCGGTTCCCAGCACATAGCCGAGGATCTCAAGCGGACGACCGTCTGCGGCGGCGATCGCTTTGGCTTCAACGATCGCATCGAGCATCACGCCAACCGGATCTTCATGCGATCCAAATCCAAGGACGAAGTCCATCACGATCACGCCAACTTCAGGATCGCGCGCTTCCTGTAACAGACGACTAATGCGGTTGGTGGGATCGATCATCGGGTGCGGTTTGCCGTTGGTAAAATCGTCATCACCGAAATCGAGGAAGGTATGCGCCACGCTGCGGTTGAGATCTTTCAGGCGGAATGCCGGATCCGGATGAATGTTGCTGTAAACTTCGGCATGTTTTTCCATGGCAGCAAACATCGCCTCATCGCACAACGTGCCGCCACAGAACAAGCCACGGATGTACTTTTGTTGCGGGGTCAGACGGGCGCGAACCTCTTCAATCAGCGGCCAGTTGAGCGGATGCAGATCCAGACTCTCTTTTTTCACGCCGGTCAGCAGTACCGCTTTCAACGCCGCCTCTTTAGTACCGCGGGCAAACTGCAGGCCTTTTTCATCCGCAGGCGCGGCTTCACGTCCGAGGAAACACACCACCACGGGCTTATGACAGGCGCGCGCACGTTCCAGCACCTTGCGCGCCACCGCTGGCGCAGGCGGTTTGGAGATAAGTGCGATGATCTCAGTTTGCGGATCGGCCTCCAGCATGCCAATCGCGTCAAGCATCATCAGGCCACCAATCTTTTCGCTAAGATCGCGTCCACCTGTGCCAATCAACTGGGAAATTCCGCCGCCAAATTCGTGAATGCGTACGCTCAGCTCCTGGCTGCCGGTACCGGAGGCACCAATAATTCCGATGTTGCCGCGACGCACCGCGTTGCCAAAACACAGCGCCGCGCCGTTAATGATGGCGGTTCCGCAATCTGGCCCCATCATCAACAGTCCTTTTTCATGCGCCAGCTGCTTAAGCGCCAGCTCGTCCTCAAGAGAGACGTTGTCAGAGAACAGCATCACATTGAGGTTATTTTGCAGCGCCTGGCGCGCTTCACGCGCGGCAAACAGGCCATTGACTGAGATCACCGCCAGATTGCTCTCAGGAACATGCTTCTTCGCGCTGGCAAGCGTGGCATAGCGCGCTTCATGCTGGCCACCCTGCTCTTTATGCGTAAACAGATCGTCAATCGCCACCAGCGTCTGGTCGTTCGCCGCCTCGCTGGCGCCTTTAATGACAATCATCAGATCGCCACTTTTCGCCTCTTCCAGCTCAGGCGTCAGCAGGCCGAGATTCTTCAGCACACCCTTATTCATCTCTGTCGCCATAGCCACAAACGCCTGCTCAACGCCATCGAGCTTATTTGCGCGCGTGGAGATAGACATCAGTGAGACAGAATCAAAATACGTGTTCTTTTTAACAACTATCCTGATCGACATAATTCCCTCCGGACCTGTGGCTCAGGGCGCAGGCATCCGCCATGCCATACAGCATGTCGCAGCCAGAACTTGAACCGATATTTTTAATGTCAGTAATATATTGCGTAGAAACGAGTTGTTGCTCAGTAATAAATTGGTTCAGCAGCCGTCCGATGCTTTCCCGATAACGCTGATTAAATGCTTCCTCTAGCGTTATTTTGCTAAGTAGCGTTGTATTATTTCCTGCACGTTGCAATGCCGCTAAAAAATCGTCTCTATATTTCCTCAGCGGATGTCCGGGAATAAATAAAATGGTGCTTAAGCCTACTAAATAATCATCCGATGAGGGCGTCAGCCCTATCCCCAAACCAATTAAATGGCTGACCGCCGTAGTAATATTTTCTCCTGTACGCAACGCCGTCAGTAATGTTTGTCGGCGGTTGAGTAATTGACGGGTGATTTCCTGATAAAACGGATTGTCACCCCGGTACAGAAATAATGTGTCGTCGCTTTTTAGCTGTTGGCGGATAACCTCTTCCCAGTGCTGCCAGCCGACTGCGGCAAGGCTTGCTGCATCAGATGTCCACCGTGGTATTCGCCACAGCTGGCAACCGGCGGTTTCTATCCATTTATCATTGCCAACAACTATTCCCGACCCGCTAAAATTGACCCGCTCACCGGGGTGAAACAGGTCTTCACAATGCGTCAGCGCCAACCGACAGCTGTTAGGGGCGTTATCACAATCTTCACTCAGTAACGTCAGCAGCCGCTGCTGTTCGGGTATCAACAGGTTTACCGCGTGGGAAAAAACCTGTTCAACCCGTCCCGTTCCCCGGAAAGTGAGAAACGCGCTGTCTGCGGTTAGCGCCCGTACGCATCGCCGTGATGGCGTAGCGATAATGGCGCTCCTGTGTCAGGCTCCGGCCGCAATCAGCAGCTCGGCAATTTCGTGGTACCCTTTCTCTCGCGCCAGTTCCAGCGGGGTTTTACCGTATTTATCCGTCATGTGCGGGTTTGCGCCATGGTCAAGCAGCAGCTTAACGATCTCCTGCTGCTTCGCACCGCCGTCATTTAGCACGATGGCTTCCAGGAGCGGCGTCCAGCCAACAAAATTAGTATGGTTGACATTGATATCGGTACGCAGCAGTAGTTCGCGCACGATCTCGACATGACCTTTTTCGCTGGCAGGTGTAATACCAACGCCGCCAAAACGGCTCAGGCAATTGAGGTCGGGGTCAGCCGGTAATACCGTACGCAACAGCGTTAAATCATTAGTCAGGCAGCTAATCAGGAAGGGATTAAAACAAGTTTGATCTTGTTTATTAATATCGGCACCCGCAGCAATCAATAAAGAAACACAGTCATAATGTTTATTCAGGCTGGCAATAATAATGGCAGTACGCCCCTGGCGGTTGGTGGCGTTAATATCCACATTTTTTGCCAGACAGGATTTTAATCCATCGGCATTGCCCTGCTCTGCCGCCAGCAGAAATTCAGTAATGAGTTCTTTCTCTGACATAATCGCTCTCCTGCAGTTTTTTAGACTTTTTAAATATCCGATAACCTGAGAATAGCAATAGAGTGCAGAGAATAACATCCGCTTAAATTTCATTCATCGTTAGCGCATCGATTATTGAATCAATTTTAACAATGAGAGCAAAACGTGCTGTAGTGCAATCTTTCCCTTATGGCTGGGGCCCTTTTAGCCACTAATCAGTAGTCCGGAAAATCAGGCGGTATGCTGCACGGATAGCGGCCTGCAATTAAAATACAGAAGTGTGATTGCCTTCAAATCAAATGTAAAACTAGTGTTAAATTCTGTTCAAAACTGATTGCTCTGTATAAGGATTACAAATACATTCAACAATCATCGTGGTGCGGATGCGCATTGTCGCCGGAGGGGAGAAAGATGAATTCAATATTTACCGAGGAAAACCTACTGGCATTTACGATGGCTGCCCGCTATAGCAGTTTCAGCAAGGCAGCGGAGGAGCTTGGCTTAACCACATCGGCAATTAGTTACACCATTAAGCGCATGGAAATGGGTCTCGACGTGGTGCTGTTTACCCGCAGTACTCGCAGCATTGAGCTGACCGAGTCCGGGCGTTACCTGTTTCGCAAGGCGACCGACCTGCTCAACGATTTCCACGCCATCAAGCGCAGCATTGATACCATCGCTCAGGGAATTGAGGCTCGGGTGCGCATCTGCATTAACCAGCTGTTGTATACCCCTCAACATACGGCGAGGCTGCTGCAGGTACTCAAGAAACAGTTTCCAACCTGCCAGATAACCGTCACTACAGAGGTGTATAACGGCGTCTGGGATTCGATCATCAATAACCTGGCCAATATCGCCATTGGCGCGCCCGATACATTACTGGACGGCGGCGGAATTGATTACACCGAGATCGGCGCGATCCGTTGGTCGTTCGCGATTGCTCCGGATCATCCGCTGGCGTTTATGCCTGAACCCATCTCTGAGAGCCAACTGCGCCTGTACCCGAACATCATGGTGGAAGACACCGCACACACCATCAACAAAAAAGTCGGTTGGCTGTTACACGGTCAAGAGTCGATTCTGGTTCCCGATTTTAATACCAAGTGCCAGTGCCAGATCCTGGGGGAGGGCATCGGTTTTCTGCCAGACTATATGGTGCGCGAGGCGATGGAAAAGTCATTGCTGGTGACACGGCAGATCCACAACCCACGTCAGGATTCACGAATGCTTTTGGCAACCCAGCATTCGGCAACCGGTCGTGTCACTCAGTGGATTAAAAAAGAGTTTGGCCCACAAGGGATACTGACGGGGATTTATCAGGATTTACTGCATCGGGCGTGATGCACCGGGTGGCTGTTATACCTTCCGGTGCATATAAGATAATCAGGCGCGGATATCGTCGTACTCGCGGGTTTTATCAAATTCATGTTTGGCAAACGGGCACAGCGGAATAACTTTGCGGTTTTCAGCGCGCATCTTCTCTACCACTTTCGCCACCAGCTGTTTGCCGACGCCCTGACCTTTCAGGCTGGGATCGACATCGGTATGTTCAATGATGCTCAGATGCTCGCCCGTCGGCACGAAAACAATCTCGGCAACCTGGTTGCCCTCAGCATCATTGACATAAAACTTGTTATGGCCTGCAAGAATTTCCATGCTTCCCTCACTCATTTTTGGCGATATTTCAGCGCACCGCTCGGACAGGTATCGATGACCTTGATGACCGTGGCAACGTCCACTTCATCCGGAATAATCCACGGTTTACGTTTCAGGTTAAACAGCTTCGCGCTTCCCCGCACGCAATTGCCCGAATGCTGACACATCGCCGTGTTGAAGTAGACGTCAATCTTCTCGCCGGTATAGGCCCGGTAACCTGCATCCAGTAGTTCCTTATCCACGACATTGCCTCGCATTTTTTTATTGTCTGGGTCTAATCATAGACCTATGCGAGGCTGAAGGAAGCGGCTGAAAGCAGAAATATCATTCAGGCTTTTTCTGTATCGACGGCTGCGGCTCTGGCGGCAAATACTCCAGCATCGCAGGCGTCGGCGGCGGGAGGCGGTTATCGGCAATATCCCTGTCCACATCGATATGACTGATTTCGCCATTCTCATGATGGTGGACCGTCAGCACCCTCGCCTTGTTCAGTTCCGTAACCAGCTCCCGGGTAATACGCAAACTTTCTGCCAGCTCATGGTCTTCAAGCCCGGGTCTGCGACTGCGGCGTTCGACCCGAAAACGAAACTGGTTGTACTTCGCCCAGCCAATCAGCACCAGGCCGTTGACCAGGGCGACAAGGATATAAAACGTGACCGTATCCAGCGTGGTGAAAAAGGGTCGCACACCCATATACGGTGAATGCGCCAGGGCTGTGATCAGCCCTTTATAGATCAAATAGATAAATCCAACCCATGCGATGGCCGTCAACAACACATCGATGATGCGCGGCAGCAAACGCCGCTCCGTGAAGATCAGTGGCTGGTTCATGATTCAATCCTCCCAATACCGCGGTCAGGACTAACCCAACGCGCTCTGCCACGTTTGCGTTTGAGCATCACTTTCGGGAACGCGACCAGCGTGGTGAACAGGCTTAGCATCCAGTACACCACCGGGAACCAGATAATCCAGAACAACGAGGCGCCAATGCCTTTTTCATAGCGTCGTTCAATCATCAGGCTCACCGCAAACTGCAGCAAGCACACCACGCCGAGGATAAGCCCGGTAAAGGCTGGCGGGAAAAGATGCTGTACATACAGCGAGTCCGGCATCGGGATCATCAGTCCTAACAGGAACAGCACGATACTGATCGCATAGGCAAAAGACCAGGCGGTAGAAAAACAGAACTCAAGAAACAGCGGCCACATGCGACGGAACTCCCACGACCACAGACGACGCATGTTAACGATAAACACCTCTGCACCACCCTGCGCCCAGCGCAAACGCTGCTTCCATAGCCCTTTTAACGTTTCAGGCATCAGGATCCAGCACAGCGCGCGCGGCTCAAAGAATACCGACCAGTGGCGCAATTGCAGCTTCCAGCTGATATCGATATCTTCGGTGATCATGTCCGGGCTCCAGTAACCGACCTCGGCCAACGCGCGACGACGAAACGCCGCAACTACGCCGGAAACGGTAAAGATCTGCCCATAGACTCGCTGAGTACGCTTAATTAAGCCGATAATGGAAGAGAACTCACCGACCTGCACACGACCGATTAACGTAGAGCGGGTTCGAATACGCGGGTTCCCCGTCACTGCACCAACGCGCGGGAACTGGATCAGAGGAGCCACAATATAGGCAACGGCATCACGATCCAGTAACGCATCGCCATCAATGCACACCAGGTAATCACTGCGCGCAGCGGCTGCACCGGTCTTGAGCGCCAGCGCTTTACCCTGGTTTTCAGCCAGATGAATCACCCGCAGGCTGGGGTATTCCACTGCCAGTTGTTCCAGCACGTCGTGAGTGTCATCCGTCGAACCATCGTTGATGGCGATCACTTCGATATTCTTATATCGCTGTGCCAGTGCTGCCTCAATGGTTTCACGCGCGTTGATCCCTTCGTTAAAACAGGGGATCAGAATGGACACCAGCGGATTCCCCGGCAGGGTCGGTGGTGGCGTGTCATCTCCCCATTTCCAGTGACGTTCACGGTAAAACCAGAAATAGACCCCGCCGCTTATCCACAAAGCAGACATGAACAAAGGCCAGAAGAAGACGAAGTTCAACATCACTTCACCTGTAAAGATGACTGCCACACCAAACGGCAGGCTGAACATCAGGCAAAGTATCAGGAAAGCAATAATGCGATCGGTCATTTTTGCGGATACCAGTATGAGGAGAACGTCGAGCGAATCTCTGACATCTCAGGTTTGTCGCTGATGAAATCATCCGGGTAATAGCCGTAGTTACCTGCACCGCTTAATTTCAGCTGGCGCATCCATTCGGCTATTTGTTTTCCGCTGATTTCAGCCTGATCCCCGGATTTACGCCAGTCTCGTGCCTGCAGTTCAAACACGGTTTTATCCAGCGCCCCAGGGGTTTGTGCAACGGCATTCACCAGTCGGTCAAGCCATGCGTTGGCATCATTGGCCGGGATCTGTTCCATGAATGGCATCGCCATCGGCGCCGTCCAGTCATAGGTATTGAGGAAATCATTCAGGTTTTGTGCAAACCAGGCTTCACTTTCAGGCTCCAGTACCGGCATGGCGTAAATATTGCGCGCAGTTTGCACCTGTGGACCGCGAATATTACGCACCGTCCGGGTCAGTTGTTTGGTGAAGTCAATCAGCATCTTACTTTTCAGGCGAGTCCAGCGCTCGAACGCCTGAGGATTATTACGTATTTGCTCGATACTGCCCGGAAGCCCTGCGGCACGGTAGGCGGCTAACGCCTCCGGTGACGCATCTTCAAAATCCGTCAGGAAAGCATCGTCATGGAACAAAATACCTTTGAAGCTGGCGTGCTTCGCCAGGTCTTCATAGATTTCAGTGATGCGTTTGCGCGCTTCGCTGTCCCAGGGCGAGAGACGAACATAGTTCTCGTGATTGATAGCAGTGCGTCCCGTTTTCGGATCCCATGCGGTTACGCGTGGAATGGACGCGTCGAGATCGAAAGCCAGAACCGGCATCCAGGCATACACCGTCACCCCTGCCCGCGTTTGTAACTGCCAGGAGATATAGTTAAAGAGATCGGCACGCATCGGCAGCCAGCGGTTGGGGAAATAGAGTTCGCGAATATTCCCGTCGCCCTGCGGATCGGCGTACGCCTGCAGGAAGACATGAGAAATACGCATGTCATAAACGCGCTGGATCAGCTTATCGATATTTCGCTTCTGCTGAGCAGGGTCTTTGTCATACACGTAATCCAGATCGACATGCATCACGCGCATCGTCTGTGGTTCACGGACCTGAGCGACCTGACTGGCAAAGCGCTTAAGGGATGGGTTATCAGAAATCAGCACGCGCGGAATATCATCGAGAAACGCGGCATTTGCCAACCCTTCATTAAGCGTAAAGGCCATCTTATAGCCATGCTCTTTGGCCAGGTTTAACGTTGTACCGTTGGCTGCGCCGTAAGGCCATACCCACGCGCGCGGCGATTTTCCGGTCACCGCTTTGATCTTGTTAGTGATCAGAGAGATATCCGTGTTTATACGTCGCGTGTACTGTTCGTCCGTTTCGTAAGTGCCGGTTTTCTTATCATACAGGCGGTTCGCCACAGCGGGCTCTTTACTCCCCTGCGGGTTGGCCTCAGCGCCAAAGTGCGAGTTCCAGGTGTGCGCACCGACTTCTACCAACGGCGACTTGCCCATTTCTTCGACCATTTTCCAGGTGGCGAATTTGTCTCGCGCGGTCATTAAGCCGCCAAAATCGACTTTTTTGTTGGCTGGCGCATCAACCCAACTGCCTACAGGCGCCCAGAGCGCAGGCCAGTTATAGGCTTTCAGCAATGGCCAGACGCGGGTATAAAAACTGCTATATCCGTCGTCAAAGGTGAGTAATACCGCTTTTTCCGGCAGTACAATTTTACCGTCATGGGCGTCCAGAATTTGCTGCACGCTGATCGGCTGATAGCCATTATCACGCAGCCAGGCCATTTGGTCGCTCAACGCGCTGGTACGCACAGAGAGGTAGCGCTGGTCGGCTGCACCATCCTCCACATCATGGTAGCCGAGCACCAGAAAGCTATTTTTCGGCCACGGATGATCCGCCGTCAGCGGCGTTCTCTCTGCGGGAGGAACATAGCGAGGCGTTGTATTGTGCGCGCTGCTGCACGCGGTAATCATCAGCCAGCCAGCGATTAATGCGCTAAGCCACAGGCATCTTTTCAGCATGAACAATCCTTAAAACCTGACATTTAAATCGAAAGCGAGGGAGATATTCCGCTCACGTTTACCGTCATAGGGGCGTTTATCCCAAATCAGCATCACCCCGCCGTCTACGACGTTGTTCCATTTAAGCCGTTGGCCGTATCCCACCTGGACGATAGCGCCTGCATCTTCACCTTGCTGCCAGTAGCCACCTACGCCAGCCAGACCTTGCTGCGTCCAGACGGTATCATAGTGGCGGTAAAGAACCTGCTCTGCGCTCAGGCCAGGGACAACCGAAAAATCACTCTTCGGGTTGTAATACGGAACATTTTCTTTGGTGTTGGTGCTCCCGCCGATACCCGGCGTAAAGTCCAGCGTGAAGCGCGGCGTGGTCCACATGCGCTCTTTTCCGCTGAGTCCATATTCGATGCGATCGTTACCGTCCGAGAAATGTGATGCGGCAAACGACAGTTGATATTCACGTCGTTCGTTTTGATACCAGCGAACAAACATATCGCCGCCGTTGGCATACACGCCACTACGCAGCGCGCGCAACGGGGTATTGCGAGAGAGGCGCTCGGCCGACCCACCAACGCGCCAGTTGTCATTGAAGTCATGCCAGCCGGATAGACGCCCGCCAATCTTCTGACCATCGCCATAATTTCGGCCTGACACTTCCATTTCCGCCCAGTAATCACGGGAAGTCCATTCAGCCCCCGCCGCCAGATCGCGGCTGATGCCCTTCCCTTCCTCAAATTCACCAGTAGCAAAGTTGAATCCGGTAAACAGTCGCCAGTTGTCATTAATCGGCGGACTGTAAATAGCCGTGTTGATGTTGAAGTCATTCTTACCGCTGACCGGGCTATCGGACGAGATCCCCTGCGTTCCGCTAATGCGCACTTCCGACATTTTGTGGACATCACGAATACGCGCGAGGCGCAGCGTCGCTTCATCATCCGGGCTACGGGCAATAACGTCATCCGTCAGTTCATCTGCCTGTTTCCACTCCTGAAGATTCAGTGCAACGTAAGCCTGCTGACGTTCCAGCTCCAGGTTGCTTGGTTCAATGACTTCCGCCAGCTTAAGCTCTTTCTCCGCCGCATGCGGCAACCCACGCGCTTCAAGCACAGAGGCATAAGATATGCGCAGTCCCTGGTTACCAGAGCCTGTTCGTGCCAGATGCTCTGCGAGCTTTTCTGCCTCTGGCAGTTCATTGGCAGCGATATGATATTGCGTCAGTAGCGACTGTCCGAGCAGCCAGTTATCGTTAGGCTGCGGCGTTGGCGAGCCATAGATACGCCGCAGATACGGACTCTCTTTGATCAAATCATCGACTTGTTTTTTGGCAGCATCGAAGTTTTCATTATCAATGTGCGCGTAGAACAGATCTTGTTGATCCTCAGGACTGAGCGGCGTCACCGGGATAGGTCCATTCGGGTAGTAGATGCTCGCCAGCATCGCTTCGGTTTTTTCCGGCTGGCGTTCGCTTAACCATGCTGATGCCACCCAGCGTTTTGCATAGTTTGGTACTTCGCCGCTTGCAGAAAGGGATTCATACTCATCAATCACTTCGGCAGTACGCTTACGCACCAACAGGGCACCCATACGGTCAATTCTCGCCCGACGGACATCATTCTGCGCAGACGGCTCATCTTTCCAGGCCGCCAGCAACTGGTCATAACGGGCCAGCGCTTTATCGGCCACGATAAACCGTTCTTCTTCATTACGTGCGGACGTATAGGAGGAGCGTACCATTTCAGCCGCCGCATCAAGCTCAAGACGGCGCTTCACTGGATCAGCAGTGGGAACGACCTCCGCCATATTTAAAGCGGGTCCGGAAACGCGGTTCGCCGACAGCGCAGATAGCAGCGTGGATTTTGCATTTTTGTTGCCTGGATCAACATCATCCGCCTGGCTGGCAACCAACAGTGCATCCCAGTTTTTCCCCTGAGAATGATATACGTAGGCAAGCAGTGCGTCGGAGTCTGCGCCCGGATGCGCCTGCGCCCATTTATTCGCTTCAGTAAGGGCTTGTTGGTTGTAGCGCGCATCCGCCAACGTCATTATCCAGCCGGTGCGTACATCCACGTTATCAGGCTCTTCCTGTAAAACGCTTTCCCACACCGCCAATGAATCATTCCAGTTTTTCTGGTTACGGTACGCACGTGCAGCGGCGACTTTGCCGCGCGCAGGCACATCCATCTGCCCACGATACCGCTGCCAGATTTCAATGGTTGTTTTATCGTTGTTATCGACCCAACCAGAAACTTGCAACCAGTCGGCAACCTGATTTGGCGTTAGCGCACTTTTCTTTCCCTGATCCTCAAGGTAGCGCAATAGCGGCGCACTATTCCCTCCCCGCGCTTCAATAACCAAAGCATCATAATCTGATACCGCAGCAGAGATTTGCATAGGGAAAAGAATGCTTGCCGTAAATAAACAGCTTACAGACTTAAAACGTTTAATGAAGTTGGCATGTCGACGCATACTGAACATATCTGCCCTTATATCTTACATCAGAGTAAAAATAAGCGTTTTCAATAAGTTACGGTCAATCCCTGACAGTTGCCGACCATGTAAGATGCACTGCCGCTTATTTCGTAATAGGGTTATGAAGCAATTAATTCTTTCGTCTTATTGACTACCCGCACCGCGTCCTCTAATCGTTGGACAGGAGGCATAAACTCGGGAATTTTATCACTCCATGTAGTTCGTGGCTACGCAATAAGAAAAGTCTTAGGCAAAAAAGTATTTTAGACTAAATAATCCTAATACTCTTGGGATTGAATTCTGGATTTAAACAAAGTTTGCCCGGTGACATCATGTGACGATGCTTACTATTGCTGGTTAGCATAGCTACACCGCGCAACTGTTTGCATGGTAACTATTTTGAGAGGTGAATAGAGAAAAATCTGATAATAGGCTCTCTGCTAACAACAAAATATAACTTAATTTTTAGGGCTCAAACAGGGCCAATGAAATGAAAATAAGGGTACAGGCGCAAGAAGAATTAGATACAGTAACAATGCGTTGAAATCAAACAACTTTATTTATCATTTTTCGAAACCTACCATAATTGGTATTTGGAAACTCAATCAAATACATGCGTGAATAATTGTGTATTACTCTACCTGTTAATATATTTACCAACCTTGCGTACTATTGACAATATCAACCACAATCAATTATTTCCCCTTACAATATGCAAGCCTATTTGCATTACAAGCAACTGATAGAAGCATAATTTTTTGCACTTACCTTCCCCTCAGTCTTTCAGGTAATCTGGGCAAAGACGCCAATGGGAGCCGGTCAATGAAAATCGTTAACGCAGAAGAAAAGCACATCCCCGCCATACGCGATATCTATGCACATCATGTTCTTCACGGTACCGGCAGCTTTGAAACCGACCCGCCGGATGCAAACGAGATGCTTGCTCGTCTGGAAAAAATCCGCAGCCTTGGGCTACCGTGGGTCGTCGCGCTGCAGGAAGATAAGGTCATGGGATATTGCTACCTCACCCGCTACCGCGAGCGCTATGCCTACCGCTATACCCTTGAGGATTCGATTTATATTGCTCCAACGGCTCAGCGTCAGGGTGTAGGAAAAGCCTTACTGCGTCATGTGATTGGCTGGGCTGAAGCACAGGGTTATCGGCAACTGATTGCCATCGTCGGCGACAGCAATAATCAGGGATCGTTAAAAGTCCATCAGCAGGCCGGATTTACGCAAATCGGCACACTGAAAAACATTGGCTTCAAACATGGGCTATGGCTCGACACGGTATTGCTACAACGTAATCTGGGTGAAGGTAACGGCACGCTACCACCGGATTCCGGTGTCGCTATCTAACGTTTTTAAGGATTAATTACAGGGAGAGAATTTTGGAGCGGGCGAAGGGAATCGAACCCTCGTATAGAGCTTGGGAAGCTCTCGTTCTACCATTGAACTACGCCCGCATCGAAGTGCGTAAGGGATTATAAACCTTACGCTCTTCTTGGCAAGGGACTAACCGACTGACTGGCGATTAAATCACCGTCAGCATTTTGGCTTACTGCCCTGCGGCGGCAAATAACGCAGCGGATCGATAGCCGTCGCCCGGTAGCGGATTTGGAAATGCAGCCGCACCGTAGTCGCATCCGAGCTGCCCATCGTCGCGATTTTCTGCCCGGCCTTCACGTTTTGACCGTTGTTCACCAGCATGGTGTCATTATGCGCATACGCAGTGATGTAGTCCTCACTGTGCTTAATCATGATGAGATTACCATAGCCCCGCAGCTGATTACCGACGTAAACCACCTTCCCGGCGCCGGCGGCATAAATCGGTGTACCGCGCGCAGCCGAGATATCAATGCCCTTGTTGCCGCCGTCCGCGGTTGAATAAGGCAGGATCACCTTACCGCTGGCAGGCCACAGCCAGCAACGTTGCCCTACCGGAGGCCAGGAAGACTGCGGTACGGACGAAGACGGTCTGACCGCTGCCGTTTTGGTTGAGGATTTCTTGGTTGTTTTGCCAGAGTTAGAACTGGTTTTCGCGCCACCGCTGACCTTCAGTTTTTGCCCTACTTCAATGGTATAGGGCGGTGAAATATTATTCAGGCGGGCGATCTCTTTCACGCTGGTCCCGGTAGCGCGCGAAATACGGTATAGCGTATCCCCCCGCTTCACGGTATACACGGAGCCGGAATAACTTCCTGTATCAGACGACTTGCTCCCGGAACACCCTGCTAACAGCAGACCGACGCACAGCAACATCACGATACCCAGGCCATTTTTCTTCAGGCGTCCTGCACTCAAAACAATACCTCGCAACATTTTCAGACGCTTTATCATAGCAGCCAGAAACCGGATGCCAAATCATATCGCGCAACGAACCGTCGGCCCTGGCATTTCACACCCTCTGTTAATCAATCTGACTTAATTAAGCATATAATATGGATGCTTAAGATTGATGGTGGACGCTATGCGACAGGAACATGTCATTTTATTGAATGAGCAGGACCAACCCTGCGGAACGCTGGAAAAATATGCGGCGCATACCGCCACAACCCCCCTGCATTCCGCTTTCTCGTGCTGGATATTTAACGAGCTGGGCCAACTGCTGGTCACCCGCCGCTCGCTGCACAAAAAAGCCTGGCCTGGCGTCTGGACCAACTCTGTCTGTGGTCACCCGCAGTTGGGTGAAACCCACGAAGCCGCTATTGTCCGCCGGGCTCGCTTCGAACTGGGTGCAGACATCGACTCGCTCAGCCCCGTGTATGCTGACTTTCGTTATCGCGCTACAGACCCGAGTGGAATTGTGGAAAACGAAGTGTGCCCGGTTTATGCCGCACATATCGTAAGTCCGCTACAGCTAAACCCAGATGAAGTGATGGATTGCCAGTGGAGCAGTCTTGAGGATGTCTTAAGCGGGATTGACGCGACGCCGTGGGCTTTTAGCCCGTGGATGGTAATGCAGGTTGCAGACAAAGAAGCGCGTACGCTGTTGCGGAATTACTGCCAACAAATTATTGCCTGATGGCGCTACGCTTATCTGGCCTACATAACGAATCGTAGGCCGGATAAGGCGTCAGCCGCCATCCGGCATTTCACATCTTACTTAACCGGGCGCATCGCCGGGAACAGGATCACGTCGCGGATAGTGTGGCTGTTGGTGAACAGCATAACCATACGGTCGATACCAATGCCCAGACCCGCAGTCGGCGGCAGACCGTGTTCCAGAGCGGTAACGTAGTCTTCGTCATAGAACATTGCTTCGTCATCACCCGCATCTTTAGCGTTAACCTGATCCTGGAAACGCTGCGCCTGATCTTCCGCATCGTTCAGCTCGCTGAAACCGTTACCGATTTCACGTCCGCCGATGAAGAATTCGAAGCGGTCAGTGATTTCCGGGTTTTCGTCATTACGACGCGCCAGCGGAGAAACTTCTGCCGGGTACTCGGTAATGAAGGTCGGTTGAATCAGGTGCGCTTCCGCAACTTCTTCAAAGATCTCGGTCACGATACGGCCCAGACCCCAGCTCTTCTCAACTTTGATGCCGATAGATTCAGCAATCGCTTTTGCAGAGTCGAAGTTATCCAGATCGGCCATGTTGGTTTCCGGACGGTATTTCTGAATCGCTTCGCGCATGGTCAGTTTTTCGAACGGCTTACCGAAGTCGAAGACTTCTTCACCATAAGGCACTTCAGTCGTTCCCAGAACGTTCTGCGCCAGCGTACGGAACAGCGATTCGGTCAGTTCGATCAGATCTTTGTAGTCCGCATAAGCCATGTAGAGTTCCATCATGGTGAACTCTGGGTTATGGCGAACAGAGATGCCTTCGTTACGGAAGTTACGGTTAATTTCGAACAGGCGTTCGAAGCCGCCAACCACCAGACGCTTGAGGTACAGTTCCGGCGCAATACGCAGGTACATATCCAGATCCAGCGCGTTATGATGGGTGATGAACGGACGCGCAGCGGCACCGCCAGGGATCACCTGCATCATCGGGGTTTCCACTTCCATAAAGCCGCGACCCACCATGAACTGACGGATGCCAGCCATAATTTGTGAACGCACTTTAAAGGTATTGCGGGATTCATCGTTAGAGATGAGATCCAGGTAACGTTGACGATAGCGCGCTTCCTGATCCTGCAGACCGTGGAATTTGTCCGGCAGCGGGCGCAGCGCTTTGGTCAGCAGACGCAGTTCGGTGCAGTGAATAGACAACTCACCGGTCTTGGTCTTGAACAACTTACCTTTCGCGCCGAGGATATCGCCCAGATCCCATTTTTTGAACTGCTCGTTGTAGACGCCTTCAGGCAGGTCATCGCGAGCAACGTACAGCTGAATACGGCCGCCAACGTCCTGCAGCGTAACGAATGATGCTTTACCCATAATACGACGGGTCATCATACGGCCAGCAACGGATACCTCAATGTTCAGCGCTTCCAGCTCTTCGTTTTCTTTCGCGTCGAAGTCAGCATGCAGTTGGTCTGAGGTATGATCGCGACGGAAATCGTTCGGGAACGGGATCCCCTGCTCACGCAGGCTCGCCAGCTTCTCACGGCGCGTTTTCAGTTCATTGTTAAGGTCGGCTACCGCGTCAGCGCCCTGTACGTGTTGTTCAGACATGTTGGTTCCTCATAACCCTGCTTTCAAACTTGCTTCGATAAATTGATCCAGGCTGCCATCCAGCACCGCCTGCGTGTTACGGGTTTCAACCCCGGTACGCAGATCTTTGATGCGGGAGTCATCAAGGACATAAGAACGAATCTGGCTACCCCAGCCGATATCTGACTTGTTGTCTTCCATCGCCTGTTTCTCGGCATTCTTCTTCTGCATTTCCAGTTCATAAAGCTTCGCTTTCATCTGCTTCATGGCCTGGTCTTTGTTCTTGTGCTGGGAACGGTCGTTCTGACACTGCGTCACAATCCCAGTCGGGATGTGGGTAATACGCACCGCAGATTCCGTACGGTTAACGTGCTGACCACCCGCACCGGAGGCACGGTAAACGTCAATACGCAGATCCGCCGGGTTGATATCGATATCAATATCATCATCAACTTCCGGATAAACAAACGCAGAACTGAACGACGTATGGCGACGTCCGCCGGAGTCGAACGGACTCTTACGAACCAGACGGTGTACGCCGGTTTCAGTACGCAGCCAACCGTACGCATATTCGCCAGCAATTCTGATGGTTACGGATTTAATACCCGCCACTTCACCTTCAGACTCTTCAATAATTTCAGTCTTAAAGCCGCGCGCTTCAGCCCAACGCAGATACATGCGCATCAGCATGCTTGCCCAGTCCTGCGCTTCCGTACCGCCAGAACCTGCCTGAATATCGAGATAGCAATCTGCGCTGTCATATTCACCGGAGAACATACGACGGAATTCCAGCTGGGCCAGCTTATCTTCCAGCGTGTCGAGTTCTGCTACGGCTTCGTTAAAGGTTTCTTCGTCGTCGGCTTCTACAGCCAGTTCCAGCAGGCCGGAGACATCTTCCAGGCCCTGGCTCATCTGATCGAGCGTATCAACGATGGCTTCAAGAGAAGAACGCTCTTTACCCAGCGCCTGCGCGCGTTCGGGTTCGTTCCATACGTCCGGCTGTTCCAGCTCGGCGTTTACTTCTTCCAGACGCTCTTTCTTGGCATCATAGTCAAAGATACCCCCTAAGAACGTCAGAGCGCTCCGTGAGGTCCTGAATGCGGTTATTTACCGGATTAATTTCAAACATTGTCTGATTTCTTTTATTGGACTAGTCAAAATGCGGTGATAAGAGCGGGATTGTAACTAATCCACGCCCTTTTTTATAGCGATTAGTGACGCTAAAGTGGCCAGATATTGTCGATTATAATCTGCAAACTACGGTTGCCGCGAAACTCATTAATATCCAGTTTGTAGGCAAGCTGAACTTCGCGCACGCCGTTGTCCGGCCAGCAGGTGGTATCGATGTTAAACGCAATGCCGTCCAGCAGCGGACCACCGCCTACGGGCTCGACCATTACCTTCAGATGACGCTCACCGACCAGACGCTGCTGGAGCAAACGGAAATGCCCGTCAAACAGCGGTTCCGGGAACATTTGTCCCCACGGTCCGGCATCGCGTAGCATTTGTGCGACCTCCATGGTCATCTCCGCTGCGCTCAGTGGGCCATCCGACACCACTTCACCTTGCAGTAAGGCGGGATCCAGCCACTCGGTAACCAGTTCGCCAAAACGCTGCTGGAAACGCTCAAACTGCGCCTCTTCAAGCGATAACCCCGCCGCCATGGCGTGACCGCCAAACTTGATGATCATGCCCGGATGAAGGGTGTCCAGGCGCTCCAGCGCATCACGCATGTGCAGCCCCTGAATCGAACGCCCGGAGCCTTTGAGAGTACCATCACCTGCCGGGGCAAACGCTATCACCGGACGGTGGAATCGCTCTTTAATGCGCGATGCCAGAATCCCCACAACGCCCTGATGCCACTCGGGATGATACATTGCCAGGCCGCCCGGAAGCGTATCGCTACTGCGTTCCAGCTTTTCACACAGGGTAAGCGCTTCGGCCTGCATACCCTGCTCAATCTCTTTGCGCGTCTGGTTGAGTGCGTCCAGCTCATTGGCCAGCACGCGCGCTTCACCAATGTTGTCGCACAGCAACAGCGCTACGCCAACGGACATATCGTCCAGACGCCCCGCCGCATTCAGCCGTGGCCCGAGGGCAAAACCTAAATCACTGGCTGCCAGCTTTAGGGGGTCGCGATTGGAAATCTCCAGCAGTGCTTTGATACCAGGGCGGCATTTTCCAGCACGGATACGGCTTAAGCCTTGCCACGTCAGAATGCGGTTATTGGCATCCAGCGGTACCACGTCCGCCACCGTGCCAAGCGCAACCAGATCGAGCAAATCCGCCAGGTTCGGCGGTGCAATGCCTCGCTCATCAAACCAGCCTTTGTCACGCAGGAAAGTGCGCAGCGCCAGCATCAGATAGAAGGCTACACCAACGCCTGCCAGCGATTTCGACGGGAACTCACAGTCGTGCAGGTTAGGATTGATGATCGCCTCCGCGCCCGGCAGCGTATCCCCTGGCAGGTGGTGATCGGTCACAACGACCGGGATCCCCAACGTTCTGGCATGTTCGACACCCGCGTGAGACGAGATGCCGTTGTCTACGGTGACAATCAGCTGAGCACCACGGGCATGGGCCTGATCAACGACTTCCGGGCTTAAACCATAACCGTCCTCAAAACGATTTGGCACCAGGTAGTCAACGTTACTGCAGCCCAACGCGCGCATCGCCAGGATGCTTAGCGCCGTGCTGGTCGCGCCATCGGCATCGAAATCGCCAACAACGATGATGCGAGTTCCCGCACGAAAGGCGTTGTAGAGGATCTCAACCGCCTTTTCGACACCGTTTAAATGCTGCCACGGCAGCATTCCTTTGACGCTACGCTCGAGCTCCTGCGCGCTACGTACACCGCGACTGGCGTATAAACGACGCAACAATGGCGGCAAGTCATCAGGCAGCTCGGCTGTCTCGTCGGCTTCACGCCGACGAAGTTGTATCTGTTGTTTCACGCGAATTATTTACCGCTGGTCTGTTTTGCATGTGCGTCGAGGAATTCTTTCATCTCTTTCGGGCCCTGATAACCAGGTACGACATAGCCATTGCTCAGCACAATCGCCGGTGTACCGCTGACGCCAAACTGTACGCCCAGCGCATAGTGGTTAGCGATATCCACATCACAGGTCGCCGCTTTCACGCCCTTGCCTGCCATCGCATCATCAAAGGCTTTGTTTTTGTCCTTAGCACACCAGATAGACTTCATGTCCTGCTCAGCCTGGCTGTCCAGCCCCTGACGTGGGAAGGCCAGATAACGAACGGTGATCCCCAACGCATTGTAATCTTTCATCTCTTCATGCAGCTTGTGGCAGTAACCACAAGTGATGTCGGTGAAAACGGTAATGACGTGTTTTTCCTGCGGCGCTTTGTAGATGATCATCTCTTTTTCCAGCGCGTTCAGATGCTTCATCAGCAGTTGGTTGGTGACATTCACCGGACTTGCGCCGCTCACGTCGTACATCGGTCCCTGGATAATATGTTTACCGTCTTCGGTAACGTACAGCACGCCGCTATTGGTCAGTACGGTTTTCATGCCCGCAACCGGAGCAGGTTGAATCTCGGTGCTCTGCACACCCAGCTTTGCTAATGACTGACGAATTGCCGCGTCGTCTGCATGTACCATGCCGGAAAACGCCGTCGCCAGCAGGGTGATCATAAAACGTTTTTTCATAGCCTATCCTATCCTGTCAGCACTCACGCTCGCGGGTGATGCTGTTGATGTAGTTGCCGCAAGCGCTCCGTTGCGACATGAGTATAAATTTGCGTTGTCGAGAGATCGCTATGCCCCAGTAGCATCTGCACCACGCGCAGGTCTGCGCCATGGTTAAGCAGATGCGTGGCAAACGCGTGCCGCAGGACGTGCGGTGATAGCTTTTCGCTGTCGATTCCCGCCAACACAGCATAGTGTTTGATACGATGCCAGAAGGTCTGACGGGTCATCTGTTGCGCCCGCTGACTAGGAAACAGCACATCAATCGATACGCCGTTGAGCAACCATGGACGCCCATGCTCCAGGTATGTTTCCAGCCAGTACACAGCCTCCTCACCCAACGGGACAAGGCGCTCTTTGTTACCTTTACCGATCACCCGTACCACACCCTGACGCAGGCTGACGTCACTCATCGTCAGTCCTACCAGTTCAGACACGCGCAGGCCTGTTGCATACAGCACTTCCAGCATGGCTTTGTCGCGTAGCTCCAGCGGTTGCTCAATAAGCGGCGCTTGTAGCAGCCGCTCAACCTGCGCTTCGCTGAGATCTTTAGGCAGGCGCTGCGGAAGTTTAGGTGATGCAAGCGAGGCGCTGGGGTCATCTTCGCGATATTTTTCGCGGTACAGATGCTGAAAAAAACGTCGCGTCGCACTGAGCAAACGTGCGGAACTGGTGGCTTTATACCCTCCATCCATCCGCTCAGCCAGCAAGGCTTGCAGATCATCACTTTGCGCGGTCGCAAGCGAAGCGCCGCGGTGATGTAACCATTCCACAAGCATGGTCAGATCGCGACGATACGCACTTAATGTGTTTTCCGCCAGATTTCGTTCCAGCCACAGGGCATCAAGAAACTGCTCGATGCGCGCCAGATCCTGTTCCACTCGCGCCCCTTATTCCACTCTCATTTTTGATGCATTATGCCTCATTGTGCCGAGAATGCGGCGATTCTGTTACACTACCCGCAACGCTACAGCAGAATTGAGATGTTTACGTCATGAACATGGGTCTTTTTTACGGTTCCAGCACCTGCTACACCGAAATGGCAGCAGAAAAAATCCGCGATATCCTGGGTCCCGAACTGGTGACACTGCACAACCTCAAAGACGATTCTCCGACCCTAATGGAGCAATATGACGTGCTCATTTTGGGCATCCCAACCTGGGATTTCGGTGAAATTCAGGAGGACTGGGAAGCGGTCTGGGAGCAACTGGACGACCTCAACCTGGAGGGCAAGATTGTCGCGCTTTACGGTATGGGCGATCAGTTGGGATACGGCGAATGGTTCCTGGATGCGTTGGGTATGCTGCACGATAAACTGATCACCAAAGGTGTAAAGTTTGTCGGCTACTGGCCCACAGAAGGCTACGAATTCACCAGCGATAAACCCGTCATTGCTGATGGACAGCTGTTTGTTGGCCTGGCGCTGGATGAGACGAACCAGTACGATCTCAGCGATGAACGCATTCAGGCCTGGTGCGAGCAAATTCTTGGGGAAATGGCCGAGCACTGGTCCTGATAACCGATTTGCCGGATGACGGCGTAAATGCCTTATCCGGCCTGCATGACGCACCTAACTGTTGGCCTTCAAGCTGCGCGCCATCAGGCATGTGTCATGCGTTACCCTTGCTTCGCCTTTTGCAGCATCAACCGCCGTAAATCCCGCCACTCTGCATCATCCATACTGTCTGCTGCCAGCCACAAATGTTGACGTTTTCCGGCATCAGATCGCAAGCGTAGCATCATACCTGTTTTAACCATCCAGGGGGCGCTAACGATAGACCACTCTTGCCCTTGCCAGCGCAGACGGCCATCCATCAATAGCCGAATCTCACCCTGACAGGCGTTGATTCGACGCTGACTGCGAACGCTATCGAACACCACCAGAGAGAGCAAAACCAGCCATAATGGGGTGTAGCTCAATGGCCAGGGCATCAATAAAATAAACACCGCGACCAGCCCATGAATTAGCAGTGAAAGCCACTGCGCGCGCCATGATACGCGTAAATCAGATTGCCACTGGACCACGTTCCCGATTCCGTGTCTGGATAAGTCGCACCATCTGTTCCAGCTGCTCATCAGCTGGTTTCCCATGATTCATCAACCAGTTAAATAAATCTGGATCATCACATTCTAGCAGACGGATAAAGATACGTTTTTCTTCGTCACTTAAGCTGTCATATTCATGTTCGAAAAACGGCATGATCGAGATGTCCAGCTCGCGCATACCGCGGCGGCATGCCCAATGAATACGTGCTTTGTTGTTAATATCCATGTTCTTCTCCCTGTCTCGCGAAAACGAAGTATCCCGCTATTGTAACGTGTTTTTCCCGCTCTTTTTACGGGAATATCAGTAAACTGAAGCTCGCTCGCTAAATAAAACCTTATTAAGCCAAAGGATTCACCAATTTTAGATGTCTCCTCGCAAAGCACAATATATGGCACAAATAGCCTGTTTAAACCGCTTGCAATGGGCCATAGCTCTTTTACCATTAGTCATCATCACTGCGTTAAGCAAATCAGGACATTATTATGGCTTTTACATCTTTTCCTCCTCGCCAGCCTTTTGCGTCAACGCGTTTACCTCTGACGCTAATGACGCTCGATGACTGGGCGCTCGCCACCATCACCGGTGTCGACAGTGAGAAGTATATTCAGGGTCAGGTCACGGCGGATGTCAGCCAGATGACCGAGCATCAGCACCTGTTGGCTGCACATTGTGACGCCAAAGGTAAAATGTGGAGCAACCTGCTTCTGTTCCGCCGGGGTGACGGTTTTGCATGGCTTGAGCGCCGTAGCCTGCGTGATGCGCAGCTCACTGAGCTGAAAAAATACGCGGTCTTCTCGAAGGTGGCGATCGCCCCAGACGACGAGCGCGTCCTGTTGGGCGTAGCGGGATTCCAGGCACGTGCAGCGCTGGCCAATCTCTTTAGCGAATTACCGAACAGTGATAAGCAGGTCATTACCGAAGGTGCCTCCACGGTATTGTGGTTCGAACACCCTGCCGAACGTTTTCTGCTGATCGTTGATGCTACCACAGCAGAAACCTTGGTTGAAAAGCTGCGTGGCGAAGCAGAGTTAAATAACAGCCAGCAGTGGCTGGCGCTGGATATCGAAGCGGGTATCCCCGTTATTGATACAGCCAACAGTGCACAGTTTATTCCACAGGCTACCAATCTGCAGGCTCTGGGCGGGATCAGCTTTAAAAAAGGCTGCTATACCGGTCAGGAAATGGTGGCTCGTGCAAAATTCCGCGGAGCCAACAAGCGCGCCATGTGGACTCTGGCAGGTGCCGCCAGTCGGGTACCGGAAGCGGGCGAAGATCTTGAATTAAAAATGGGCGAGAACTGGCGCCGTACTGGTACCGTACTTGCTGCAGTACAACTGGCCGATGGTCAGGTACTGGTGCAGGTTGTGATGAATAACGACATGGAGGCCGACAGCGTGTTCCGCGTCCGTGACGACGCAAAAACGCTGCGTATCGTACCGCTGCCATATTCGTTAGACGAAGAGTAATTGGTAGGCCTGATAAGCGCAGCGCCATTAGGCAATTCGGCACAGGCCGCCGGATTGCGGCATTGCCTCGTCCGGCCAACAAAATACAGCCCGGGCGAGGCGTTTACGCCGCCCCCGGGGTTGCACTGAATCTATGCGTGTTGCCCCACGTACAGATAGATCGCCAGGAAGTGGCAAACGCTGCCGCCCAGCACAAAGCCGTGCCAGATCGCATGGTTATAAGGAATACGCTTACAGACGTAGAAAATTACGCCCAGCGAATACACTACACCGCCAACAGCCAGCAACGTCACGCCTCCCGTCGCCAACTTCACCGCCAGTTGATACACCACAATCAGCGAAAGCCAGCCCATTGTCAGGTAAGTCACCAGCGACAGAATTTTAAACCGGTGTGCGATGGTCAGTTTGAATAAAATACCGATCAGCGCCAGGCTCCAGATAACAATCATAAGTCCACGTGCCAGCGGCGAATCAAGCCCCACCAGCAGAAATGGCGTGTAGGTCCCGGCAATCAGCAGATAAATCGCACAGTGGTCGAACTTTTTCAGCCAGACTTTCGCTCTCTGATGGGGGATCGCGTGATACAAGGTTGAGGCGAGGAACAGCAGGATCATGCTGCCGCCGTACAGGCTATAGCTGGTAATCGCCATAGCGCTGGCATTGGTATCCACTGCCTGAACCAGCAACAACACCAGTCCGACAATCCCAA
Organism: Citrobacter freundii complex sp. 2024EL-00216; assembly: GCF_043945515.1. NCBI lineage: Bacteria > Pseudomonadati > Pseudomonadota > Gammaproteobacteria > Enterobacterales > Enterobacteriaceae > Citrobacter > Citrobacter freundii complex sp. 2024EL-00216. Next base: position 308,382 of record NZ_JBIMRA010000003.1, read on the forward strand.
ACACCAGCCCGATACCGTGACTGATGCTGTTGGCTATTTCCTCTGCCAGCGAATATCCCTGCGCGATTAATGGCTTCTGAACCATAACTTACTCCCGAGAAACGAACACTATCGTGATTGCTCCTCTAGCGTAACTGAGAATGGTTCCAGTGAACATCTGTTAGCTAAAATAATTATCAGATAAATATTTGTCATTAAAAATCATGCTGTTAGATTTTGAATTTCAGCTAACATGCGTACCATTAAAATCAAAGGCATTTAAAATCAATCACATAAAATTGCGTCTGATCCGGGTAAATCTCGGCAATGACATGTTTAAGTTCTTCAAGCGTCATATTTTCCTGCTGGGCATGTTTATCCGTCAGCGTATCCAGCGTGACGGTTGAGGTGCCAACAACCTCAATCGTGCAGAAGTAACCGTCATCTTCGAAGCGCCCAACCCGTAAAATGTCCCCGGCTTTGAAGTGTGATTCAGACTCGTCACGAATAGTGATGGTCTTGCGTCCGGCCAGAATGTCATCCTGGAAACGCTGAAAAAAAGTGATGTCATTTGGCTGCATGTTATTATTCCCTGTAGATGAAGTCTGATGAGTGAGTTTTGCCATTGTGAGTATGTTCTCCCACGCTGCCATCGCCAGTCTCAACAATCTTGAGATGCTGGTCTACAACTATGTCATCAAAAACCGTGACAAAGTCATGTACATGACCATTCGAGAACTGGCCGATGCCGTGGGTGTTTCCACTACCACCGTACTGCGCTTTTGCCGCAAGCTTAAGTGTGAAGGTTACTCAGAATTTCGCGTGCGCTTCAAATTATATTTAGAGCAGAATGAACCGCAACAGGCTAATTTCGGTGCCAGCGAAATTATCAGCTTCTTTAAAGGCGTTAATAATGATGAGTTCGATAACCTGCTCGATCAGGCTGTTGATATTATATTATCTTCCGAACGCATTATATTCGTCGGAGCGGGAACATCCGGAGCCTTAGCCAAATATGGCGCACGTTTTTTCTCAAACGTTGGAAAATTCAGTAATCACATTGATGATCCTTATTTCCCGGTAACGAATGACATGGCCAGAAACGCGCTGGCGATCGTGCTTTCCGTTTCCGGTGAAACAGAAGAGATCCTGCGTTTTGCCAGCCAGTTCAGCCTGCATAACTGTAAGGTCCTGTCAGTCACCAGTCATGAACATTCGCGGCTGGCCAAATTGGCTGACTTTAATCTCTCCTGGCACGTTCCACAGACGCGCATTGCCGGGGTATACGATATAACCACACAGATCCCTGTTATTTATATTCTGGAGTCACTCGGCCGCAAGCTGGCGAAAAGAATAGCGTAAAAAAACAATCTGTTTTTTGGATGTAACAAATCACATTAGCGCTATTTTGTTATATCGTGACATTTATCTTTCCTTTGTTAGACTCAAAATCAGATTGTATTAATTTGAGACTGAGCGCAGATGAAAAAACTTACCTTACCAAAAGATTTTTTATGGGGCGGCGCGGTTGCGGCGCACCAGGTTGAAGGCGGCTGGAACAAAAGTGGCAAAGGCCCCAGTATTTGCGATGTACTGACCGGTGGTGCGCACGGCGTTCCGCGAGAAATCACTCAGGAAGTTGTGCCCGGTAAGTACTACCCCAACCACGAAGCCGTCGATTTTTACGGTCATTACAAAGAAGACATTAAGCTGTTTGCTGAGATGGGCTTCAAATGCTTCCGTACCTCAATCGCCTGGACGCGTATCTTCCCCAAAGGGGATGAAAGCCAGCCGAATGAAGAAGGGCTAAAGTTCTACGACGACATGTTCGATGAACTGCTGAAGTACAACATCGAACCGGTCATCACCCTTTCCCACTTTGAAATGCCGCTGCACCTGGTTCAACAATACGGTAGCTGGACCAATCGTAAAGTCGTCGATTTCTTTGTCCGATTTGCTGAAGTCGTTTTTGAGCGCTACAAGCACAAGGTCAAATACTGGATGACCTTTAACGAGATCAACAACCAGCGCAACTGGCGCGCACCGCTGTTTGGTTATTGCTGCTCCGGCGTGGTGTATACCGAGCATGAAAACCCGGAAGAAACCATGTACCAGGTGCTGCATCACCAGTTCGTGGCCAGCGCTCTGGCAGTGAAAGCCGCACGCCGCATCAACCCGGAAATGAAAGTCGGCTGCATGCTGGCGATGGTGCCGCTGTACCCGTTCTCCTGTAAGCCTGAAGATGTGATGTTCGCGCAGGAATCGATGCGTGAGCGCTACGTTTTCACCGACGTTCAACTGCGCGGCTACTATCCATCATATGTACTGAACGAGTGGGAACGCCGCGAATTCAACATCCGAATGGAAGCCGGAGATGAGCAAATCCTGCGTGAAGGCACCTGTGACTATCTCGGATTCAGTTACTACATGACCAACGCGGTAAAAGCGGAAGGCGGCAGCGGCGATGCCATTTCTGGTTTTGAGGGCAGCGTACCGAACCCGCACGTAAAAGCGTCCGACTGGGGCTGGCAGATTGATCCGGTCGGTCTGCGTTACGCCTTATGTGAACTGTATGAGCGCTATCAGAAACCGCTATTTATCGTAGAAAACGGATTTGGTGCCTACGACAAAGTGGAAGAAGACGGCAGCATCAACGACGACTATCGCATCGACTATTTGCGCGCCCACGTTGAAGAGATGATGAAAGCGGTAACCTATGATGGCGTAGACCTGATGGGCTACACGCCGTGGGGCTGCATCGACTGTGTCTCGTTCACCACCGGTCAGTACAGCAAACGTTACGGCTTTATCTACGTGAACAAACACGACGACGGCACCGGCGATATGTCGCGTTCACGCAAGAAAAGTTTTAACTGGTACAAAGAGGTGATTGCCAGCAACGGCGAGAAACTTTGATTTTTTGCCGGATGGCGGCGTATACGCCTTATCCAGCCTACAGATTAAATTCCCGTAGGCCGGATAAGCATAGCGCCATCCGGCGATTAAATCCTACTTCCCGCCAGCCAGTTCCAGAAAACTGCCCGTTACGTACGACGCCTTCTCGCTCAGCAGCCAGGTAATCGCCTGCGCGACCTCCTCCGGTTGTCCTCCGCGCTGCATAGGCAACATCGATTTCACGCGATCGACCCTTCCCGGCTCGCCGCCTGAAGCGTGCATTTCAGTGTAGATAAGACCAGGTCGCACGCAGTTTACGCGGATCCCTTGCGCTGCAACCTCCAGCGCAAGGCCGGTGGTGAGCGTGTCCACAGCGCCTTTTGAGGCCGCGTAATCAACATATTCGAATGGCGCACCAAGCCGCGATGCCGCCGAAGAGACATTCACAATCGCCCCGCCTTGCCCTCCGTGTTTGAACGACATCCGCTTTACCGCTTCCCGACAACACAAAAAATAGCCGGTAACATTGGTCGCCAGCACGCGGTTAATTCTTTCGGCGGTTAGGCTTTCCACCGTGCTCTGTTCAAACAAAATCCCGGCATTATTCACTAACGCAGTCAGTGGTTCACCTTCGCGGTCAATAGATTCAAACATTGCCACAACCTGGCTTTCATCGCTGATATCAGCCCCTAGAGCAAACGCCTTTCCCCCGACAGCGACAATAGTATTCACCACCTCCGTTGCCGCACGGATATTGTGATGAAAGTTAACCGCAACCGTGTAACCCTCTTGCGCTAACTGCAGCGCGGTTGCCCGCCCGATGCCGCGACTGCCGCCAGTAACCAGTGCGATTCCCATGGATACCTCCAGATATGAAAAAGCCGGGAGGCGACTTCGCCTTACCCGGCCTACAAAAGCTTTACTGCGCGGAAAAGTTACTGATATTCGCTCATCGGCACGCAGGAGCAGAACAGGTTACGGTCACCGTAAACATCATCAAGGCGTTTCACGGTCGGCCAGTATTTGTTCGCCACACCAGCCGGGAAGACGGCGATTTCGCGGCTATAACCGTGATTCCACTCCGCGACCAGCTCGTTTTGCGTGTGCGGTGAGTTAACCAGCGGGTTATCTTCCAGTGACCATTCACCGGCTTTCACGCGATCGATTTCAGCGCGGATTGCCAGCATCGCATTGATAAAGCGATCAAGTTCCACTTTGCTTTCAGATTCAGTCGGTTCAACCATCAGGGTACCCGCGACCGGGAATGACATGGTCGGCGCATGGAAACCGTAATCGATCAGACGCTTGGCAATATCCAGTTCGCTGATGCCGGTCTCTTCTTTCAGTGGGCGAATGTCGAGAATGCATTCATGCGCCACGCGACCGTCGCGACCAGTATACAGCACCGGATAAGCATCTTTCAGACGGCTGGCAATGTAGTTAGCGTTAAGGATAGCCACCTGGCTTGCCTGCTTCAGACCTTCTGCACCCATCATACGGATATACATCCAGCTGATTGGCAGAATGGATGCACTACCGAACGGCGCCGCAGAAACTGCGCCCTGACGGGTGAGCATTCCTTCAATCTGCACTACGCTGTGACCCGGTACAAACGGTGCCAGATGTGATTTGACGCCAATCGGTCCCATACCTGGGCCGCCGCCGCCGTGCGGAATGCAGAATGTTTTATGCAGGTTGAGGTGCGAGACATCTGCGCCGATAAAGCCCGGCGTGGTGATCCCAACCTGAGCGTTCATGTTCGCGCCATCGAGGTAAACCTGGCCGCCAAACTGGTGTACAACGTCGCACACTTCACGGATCGTTTCTTCATACACGCCGTGAGTAGACGGATAGGTCACCATGATGCAGGAGAGATTCGCAGCATGTTGTTCTGCTTTTGCTCGCAGATCGTCCAGGTCGATGTTGCCGTTCTTATCACACGCGACAACCACAACCTGCATCCCCGCCATCTGTGCGGATGCTGGGTTGGTACCGTGGGCAGAAGCCGGGATCAGACAGATATCGCGGTGGCCTTCGTTACGGCTTTCGTGATAGTGACGAATCGCCAGCAGACCCGCATATTCGCCCTGCGCGCCGGAGTTCGGCTGCATGCAGACGGCGTCATAACCGGTCAGTTTTACCAGCCACTCGGAAAGCTGGCCGATCATCTGGTGATAACCTTCTGCCTGCTCTGGCGGGCAGAACGGGTGAAGTTCAGCGAATTCCGGCCAGGTGATAGGGATCATCTCGGCGGCAGCGTTCAGCTTCATGGTGCAAGAACCCAGCGGGATCATTGCCTGGTTCAGCGCCAGATCTTTGCGCTCCAGCGAGTGCATGTAGCGCATCATCTCGGTTTCGCTGTGATAGCGATTAAACACCGGATGGCTGAGGATCGCATCGTCACGCAGCATGCTGTCCTGAATGGAACGGCTGTCGAGCGCCACATCTTTATCCAGCGTATCGATATTCAAACCGTGGCTGTCGCCCAGCAGAACATTGAACAACTGCACCACGTTTTCACGGGTGGTGGTTTCATCGAGCGTAATACCTACCGCGTTATGGATATCGCTACGCAGGTTGATTTCTGCCGCTTCGGCACGCGCCAGAACAGCCGCTTTGTCGGCCACTTCAACACACAGAGTGTCGAAGTAGTGCGCATGGCGCAGCTTCAGCCCTTTCTGCTGCAGACCGGCCGCCAGAATATCAGTCAGGCGGTGGATGCGATTAGCGATACGTTTCAGGCCAACCGGACCATGATAAACGGCATACAGGCTGGCGATGTTGGCCAGCAGAACCTGCGAGGTACAAATGTTGGAGTTCGCTTTCTCACGGCGGATATGCTGCTCGCGAGTCTGCATCGCCATGCGCAGTGCGGTATTGCCCGCCGCATCTTTCGATACGCCGATAATACGGCCTGGCATGGAGCGTTTGAATTCGTCTTTAGCGGCGAAGAATGCCGCGTGTGGGCCGCCGTAACCCATCGGTACGCCGAAGCGTTGCGCAGAGCCGAAAACAATATCCGCGCCCTGTTTGCCCGGTGCAGTCAGCAGTACCAGCGCCATAAAGTCGGCAGCGACACTGACCACAACTTTACGGGATTTCAGCTCGGCAATCAGTTTGCTGTAGTCGTGCACTTCACCGGTGGTGCCAACCTGCTGCAACAGCACGCCAAACACATCCTGGTGATCCAGTGCTTTCGCCGCGTCATCAACAATGACGTCAAAGCCAAAGGTTTCTGCACGGGTGCGAACCACGTCCAGCGTTTGCGGGTGAACATCAGCCGCCACAAAGAAACGGTTGGCATTTTTCAGTTTGCTGACACGTTTGGCCATCGCCATGGCTTCAGCAGCCGCAGTGGCTTCATCCAGCAGAGAAGCGGAAGCCATATCCAGCCCCGTCAGGTCCAGTGTGACCTGTTGGAAGTTCAGAAGAGCTTCCAGTCGTCCCTGGGAGACTTCCGGCTGATACGGCGTATATGCGGTGTACCAGCCTGGGTTTTCCAGCATGTTACGCAGAATAACCGGTGGCAACTGCACGGCGGTGTAGCCCATGCCAATGTAGGACGTGAAGCGCTTGTTACGCCCGGCGATGGCTTTTAATTCAGCCAGCGCAGCGTATTCGGTCGCCGCCTCGCCAACCTGTGGCGGGGTTGCGAGCTGAATGTCTTTCGGCACAATCTGGCCGATCAGCGCGTTTAACGACTCGGCGCCAACCGCATTCAGCATCTCTTGCTGCTGCGCGGCGTCCGGTCCGATGTGGCGTTCAATGAAAGCGCCGCTGTTTTCAAGCTGGCTTAACGTCTGTGTCATGGGCGATGGTTCCTGAAACGTGCAGTGAATCGTGATTGTCTCTAACTCAATTGCCCGGTGGCGCTGACGCTTACCGGGCCTACATAAAACCGTAGGCCGGATAAACGCAGTGCCATCCGGCACAATCTTATTCGTCTTCCAGTAATGCCTCGTACGCAGTGGCATTCAACAGCGATTCAATTTCGCTTTCATCGCTGGCTTTGATTTTGAAAATCCAGCCGCCCGCATACGGTTCGCTGTTGACCAGTTCCGGGGAGTCGCTGAGCGCATCGTTAACCGCAACAATCTCACCGCCTACTGGCGCATAGATATCGGATGCCGCTTTTACGGACTCCGCAACGGCGCAATCATCGCCCGCGCTGACGGTGGCGCCAACTTCTGGCAGGTCAACGAAAACCATGTCACCTAACAGCTCCTGAGCGTGTTCGGTGATACCAACGGTGTAAGAGCCGTCAGCTTCTTTGCGCAGCCATTCGTGTTCTTTGCTGTATTTCAGTTCTGCAGGTACGTTGCTCATCAATCAATCTCCAAAAAAGGATGAATTACGCGACGGCTTTGCCGTTACGCACAAAAACAGGTTTAGTCACTTTTACCGGCATTTCACGGTTACGGATCTGTACGATCGCAGTCTCACCGATACCCGCAGGCACGCGCGCCAACGCGATGCTGTAACCCAGGGTTGGGGAGAATGTGCCACTGGTGATAATGCCTTCATGCTGGTTGCCAGAAGCATCGGTGAAACGCACTGGCAGTTCATTACGCAGCACGCCCTTCTCAGTCATCACCAGCCCGACCAGCTGTTCGTGGCCTTTTTCGCGCTGCATTTCCAGTGCTTCACGACCAATAAAGTCGCGGTCGGCAGGTTCCCACGCAATGGTCCAACCCATATTGGCTTCCAGCGGAGAAATCCCTTCGTCCATCTCCTGACCGTACAGGTTCATACCCGCTTCCAGACGCAGGGTGTCGCGCGCGCCGAGACCACAAGGTTTGACACCAGCCTGTACCAGCGCACGCCAGAAATCTGCCGCCTTTTCATTCGGCATGGCAATTTCATAACCTGCTTCGCCGGTATAACCGGTGGTTGCGATAAACAAATCACCTGCCTGAACGCCGAAAAACGGCTTCATGCCTTCAACCGCATGGCGCTGCTCGTCAGTAAACAACGTAGCTGCTTTTTCCTGCGCATTTGGCCCCTGCACCGCAATCAGCGACAGGTCGTCACGAACGGTGATGTCGATGGCGTAAGGTTCAGCGTGTTGGGTAATCCAGGAGAGGTCTTTTTCGCGGGTGGCGGAGTTTACAACGAGGCGGAAGAAATCTTCAGTGAAGTAGTAGACAATCAGGTCATCTATCACGCCGCCCGAAGCGTTGAGCATCCCGGAGTAGAGGGCTTTACCCGTCTTCGTTAGCTTCGCGACGTCGTTTGCCAGCAGATAACGCAAGAACTCCCGGGTGCGGCTACCGCGCAGGTCGACGATGGTCATATGCGACACATCAAACATTCCGGCGTCGGTGCGAACAGCATGGTGTTCATCGAGCTGAGAACCGTAATGCAGTGGCATCATCCAGCCATGGAAATCGACCATGCGCGCGCCACATAGCGTGTGTTGTTCGTACAAAGGAGTCTGTTGAGCCATCTTTTCCTCGTTGAATAAGCGGGGCTACCAACTCTTTCGCGGTGAAATTTTCGCCACGAAACCCAGCACCGCAGCCGCTCCAGGGGCTACGACGCAAACGTTCTCTTTGTCCTGAACTTACCACCGAAACAGACGCTAAACCATAAGTCAAAATTAACCATCACATTAGCTTATGGCGAAAAACAGCCAGATCGACAACAGAATAAAACTCCATACATATAGCAATTAATCAGAACAACAAACAAAGATAAGCGCAAAAATACAGCATCAATCCACATTAAATGTGGAAAAAATGTCAAAAATGGCGTTATGAAAAAAACGTAATATTAGAAAAACTAATGCGAAAAAAGGCGTGGAATTAGATTATTTCAAATGAGAGAAGCACCCCGGCGCGAAGGCCGGGAGAGGAAAGTGTGACGGGTCTCAAACTCTTAAGATTGTCCTTACGGACACTAACGTAACCACTCGGGAAGATCGTTCAGTCCCATCGCCTGACGGATGAGTTGTGGCTTTACGCCCGGGAGGGTATCGGCCAGTTTCAGCCCAATATCGCGTAGCAGTTTTTTCGCCGGATTCTCGCCTGCAAACAGTTCACGGAAACCCTGCATCCCCGCCAGCATCAGCGCTGCGCTGTGCTTACGACTGCGCTCGTAGCGGCGTAAATAGAGATACTGCCCAATATCTTTGCCCTGACGCTGTAGCCGCTTAAGTTCATCGATCAGCTCCGCCGCATCCATAAAGCCAAGGTTAACCCCTTGACCCGCCAGCGGGTGGATGGTATGCGCCGCATCCCCAACCAGCGCCAGACGATGGGCCGCGAACTGGCGAGCATAACGTCCCGTCAGCGGAAACGCCTGACGTTCGCTTTCAAGGCTGCACAGCCCCAGACGATTATCAAAGGCGATATTCAGCGCCTGATTAAACTCGTCAACGCTTGCCTGCTGCATACGTTCTGCTTCCTGCGGCGAGAGCGACCAGACAATAGAACACAGGTGTGGATCGCTGAGTGGCAGGAATGCCAGGATCCCCTCACCATGAAACGCCTGACGCGCAACCGCACCGTGAGCTTCCTGCGTGCGGATAGTCGCCACCAGCGCATGATGACGGTAGTCCCAGAAGGTGAGCGGAATGTCCGCTTTATTGCGCAGCCAGGAATTAGCACCATCGGCACCGACGACCAGACGCGCCGTCAGCATTGCGCCATCTTTGAGGCTCAGAAATGCCTCGTTCTCGCCCCAGGCCACCTGCTGTATTTCAGCTGGCGCCATCAGCGTAATATCCGCTGAACGCTGTGCCTTTTGCCACAACGCATAATGGATTTCTGAGTTTTCAACGATGTGGCCCAAATGGCTGTAACCCATGCTCTGGTCATCAAATTCAATGCGTCCAAAGCTGTCTTTGTCCCAGACTTCCATGCCGTGGTAGCAGCAAGCGCGACGGGCAACAATGTCGGACCAGACGCCAAGACGGGTAAGCAGTTTTTCGCTGGCTGCATTAATGGCCGAAACGCGAAGCTGAGGAGGTGCATCCGCCGCCAACGGCTGCGGAACATGTTGTTCTAATACAGCAACGCGCAACCCACTGCCCTGCAGGCCGCAGGCAACCGCCAGTCCCACCATGCCGCCACCAACAATTGCTACATCAACACTTTGCACTGTTTATACCTCGAAACCTGTAATCCGTAGGCCTGATAAGCGCAGTGCCATCAGGCATTTTTGCGGGGACCCTTGCCGGATGTCGGCGTTGCCTTATCCGGCCTACAGGTCATATTTATCGTGCAACCCAACCCAGGGTCCGCTCCGCCAGCGCATCGCGCGCAGGGGTGAATAATTCCATCGCCATCAACCCGACATTGCGCCCAACAACCAGCGGGGCCCAGTGATTGGCAAACAAATACACTAAATTGTTGGTCACACCAATCGTCGTCTCGCGATCGCGCTCGCGGCGCTGCTGATAGCGTGCCAGCACCGCATAATCACCCACATCTTCCGCGCCGTTCTGCGCCTGCGTCAACGTCTCAGCAAGGCTCATTACATCGCGCAGGCCAAGGTTGAAACCTTGCCCGGCAATGGGATGCAGCGTCTGGGCGGCGTTCCCTACCAGCACGGTACGATGGGTAATCGCTTTCAGCGCCGTAGTTAACGAAAGCGGATAAGCGCTGCGTTTACCAGACTGGGTAATACGTCCCAGTCGCCAGCCAAAAGCGGTTTGCAGTTCACGGCAAAACTGTTCGTCGGACAAGGCCATGATCTCATCACGCTGCTCCAGCGGATGGCACCACACCAGCGAGCAGCGACCGTCAGACATTGGCAGCATTGCCAGCGGACCATATTGCGTGAAGCGTTCAAACGCTCGCCCGTCGTGCGGTACAGAGGTCGTGACGTTGGCAATCACCGCCAATTGCTCATAAGGCTGTTGCAGCCAGTCAACACCGCAGGCAGTCGCCAGTGCGGAACGCGTGCCGTCAGCAGCCACCAGCAGGCGACCGGTAATCATCTCGCCATTCTCCAGCGTCACTTCAACGCGCTCCTGCGTGCGCGACACGCTGGCTACGCGGTCGGGGCAGTGCAATGTGACGCCCGGTGCTTTGCGCAGCAGCGCAAACAGACGCAGCCCGACGTCGTGCAGTTCTACCACCTGACCCAGAGCCGGAATACGGTATTCCTGCGCATCCAGCGTCACAAATCCGGCATGGCCGCGATCGCTGACGTGAACCGTTTTAATGGCCGTTGCGCAATCGGCAATCGCCTGCCATACACCAATTCGCGCCAGCTGTTGGCAGGTTCCTGCCGCCAGCGCGATCGCCCGGGCGTCAAACCCAGGATGACGGTCAGTTTCAGGTTCGCTCGCTTCTATCAGATGAACTGGCAGCGTCCCATGACTGAGCTGGGAAATGGCCAGCGCCAGCGTCGCACCGACCATACCACCACCAACGATAATCACGCTCATTGCAGACGCGCCGCAGCCATTAAGGCTTCAATGTCATCAGCTTTCTTCACTACGCTGGCGGTCAGGTTTTCATTGCCGTCCTCGGTGATGAGGATGTCATCCTCAATACGAATGCCGATACCACGATAAGCCGGCGGTACATCTGCATCCGGCGCGATATATAGTCCCGGTTCGACGGTGAGTACCATTCCCGGCTCAAGAATACGTGAGCGGTCCTGACCATAAACGCCGACGTCGTGCACATCCAGACCCAGCCAGTGACTTAGGCCATGCATAAAGAATGGGCGGTGCGCATTTTCGGTAATCAACTGATCGACATCACCGTGCAGAATGCCAAGCTTCACCAGACCCGTAATCATGATGCGCACCACTTCGCCAGTGACTTCCTGAATGGACGTTCCGGGACGATACAGACGCAGGCTGGTCTCTAAGGATTCCAGTACGATATCGTAGATTTCACGCTGTGCTGGGGTAAATTTACCGTTTACCGGGAAGGTACGCGTAATGTCACCCGCATAGCCTTTGTATTCGCATCCAGCGTCGATTAGCACCAGATCGCCATCGCGCATTTCACTTTCATTTTCGGTGTAATGCAGGATACAGCCGTTTTCACCGCTGCCGACAATCGTGTTATAGGACGGATAACGCGCGCCATGACGGGTAAATTCATGGTGAATCTCCCCTTCTAACTGGTATTCAAACATTCCCGGACGGCATTTTTCCATCGCGCGGGTATGCGCCAGTGCGGTGATTTCTCCGGCACGACGCATGACCGCAATTTCTTCCGGTGATTTGAACAGGCGCATTTCATGCACCATCGGACGCCAGTCGATAATCGCGGCAGGCGCGTGCAGATTTTGTCTGGAGCCTTTGCGCAGTTTATCCAGCGCCGTGCACACAATCTCGTCGGCCCAGGCATACTCGCCCTGGGCGTGGTATACCGCATCCAGACCATTGAGCAGCAAATACAGCTGTTGGTTGATTTCACTGAAGGCCAGCGCCCGGTCAACGCCAAGTTTTGCCGGGGCTGCATCCTGGCCCAGACGGCGGCCAAACCAGATTTCCGCTGTCAGATCGCGAACCCGATTGAACAAAACGCTGTGGTTATGAGTGTCATCACTTTTAATCAGCACCAGCACGGCTTCAGGTTCGTTAAAACCGGTGAAGTACCAGAAATCACTGCTTTGGCGGTATGGGTATTCACTGTCCGCACTACGCGTCGTTTCCGGTGCGGCAAAAATCAGCGCGGCGCTGCCGGGCTGCATTTGAGCCAGTAAAGCCTGGCGACGACGCTGGAATTCTTGCTGAGATATCTCGCTCATCACACTCTCCTTTGCGTTTCGTTCTTAGTGCAGAGTCGGTTTACGGACTTCCGGCGCGGTCGGCTGCTGACGCGTAAACGTGTCATGGCACAGCAAGGCGGCTACGCGCACGTATTCGATGATCTCTTCGAGCGACATTTCCAGCTCTTCCTGATCTTCGTCTTCGTCATATCCCAACTGAGCGATATTGCGCAGGTCGTCAATCGCTTCCCCGGTTTCGCCGGTCACTTTGTCGAGCTTCGGCTGCGTGACGCCAAGGCCCAGTAAAAAGTGGTTTACCCATCCCGCCAGCGCATCGGCGCGATCGAACACGCTGACGTCATCCCCTTCAGGCAGATAAAGCTGAAAAAGGAAGCCGTCGTCTTCGAGGGCATCACTGGTGGCTGAGTGCATTTTCAGCAGCGCCTGAGCCAGCTCATGACCAAAGGCCAGACCTTCGTTCGTCAGGTCGTGCAGCAGCGGCTGCCATGAGCTGTCGTTGTTTCCGCCGCAAATCATTCCGCTTATCAAGCCGTGCATTTCGGCCGGGGTTAATCCAGCCCCTTGTTGGTTCAAAAACTGGCTAACTTCGTTGTAACCAGGCATTTCGTTCTGTATAGACATAAGCATTCGTCATCAAAGGGAGGAATATTCATGGTATGCTACCACTTTGGACCCTGGTGGACCAGAAAAGGGCTTGTATCTTGATACCAGGGTAGCTATAGTGTCGCCCCTTCGCGGACCCACGGTCTGGAGACGAAGGCAGCGCAGTCAATCAGCAGGAAGGTGGCATGTCTGCACAACCCGTCGATATCCAAATATTTGGCCGTTCACTGCGAGTGAATTGCCCGCCTGAACAAAGGGATGCGTTGAATCAGGCTGCGGACGATCTCAATCAGCGATTGCAAGATCTGAAAGTTCGCACTAGAGTCACAAATACTGAGCAGTTGGTTTTCATCGCCGCGTTGAACATCAGCTATGAATTAACTCAGGAAAAAGCGAAGACGCGTGAGTACGCGGCGAGCATGGAACAACGTATTCGGATGCTACAACAGACCATCGAACAGGCGTTGCTTGATCAGGGTCGCATAACCGAAAAAACGGGCCAAAACTTTGAATAACACTTTTCGGTTTACTGTGGTAGAGTGACCGTGAAGACAAAATTTCTCTGAGATGTTTGCAAGCGGGCCAGTCCCCTGAGCCGATATTTCATACCACAAGAATGTGGCGCTCCACGGTTGGTGAGCATGCTCGGCCCGTCCGAGAAGCCTTAAAACTGTGACGACGCATTCACCTTGAACCAAGGGTTCAAGGGTTACAGCCTGCGGCGGCATCTCGGAGATTCCCTTCTACCTGGCAACAGCCATGACATTACATTCTGAACTCCCTTTATCCCGGCAAGAAATCCGTCAACTAATTCGGCAGCGTCGTCGCGCGCTTACTTCCGAACAGCAACGACAATACGGTCAGCAAGCCGCGACCCGAATGCTCAGTTATCCCCCTGTTGTACTCGCTCATACCGTGGCGGTATTCCTCTCGTTCGATGGCGAACTCGATACCCAGCCGCTAATAGATCAGCTGTGGCGAGCGGGCAAGCGCGTCTATCTTCCGGTTCTTCATCCCTTCAGCCCTGGCAACCTGCTGTTCCTGCATTATCATCCGCACAGCGACCTGGTAACCAATCGCTTAAAGATCCAGGAACCACGACTTGATGTACGTGACGTATTGCCGCTCTCACAGCTGGATGTACTGATTACGCCGTTAGTGGCGTTTGATGAGGTCGGGCAACGCCTGGGTATGGGCGGCGGATTTTACGATCGGACGCTTCAAAACTGGCAGCAGCATAAGATCCAGCCCGTAGGCTACGCGCACGATTGTCAGCGAGTGGAAAAGCTGCCTGTCGAAGAATGGGATATCCCGCTGCCTGCGGTGGTGACGCCGTCCAAAATCTGGGAGTGGTAGCCGTTTTTTGCCGATTGCGGCAAGGCTCGAAAACAGAATGTATGCGTTACAGAAAGAGATTTTGAGGCCGGGAAATCAGAGGAAAGATGGGCAGGTCAACCGCCTGCCCATGTAGAGGAAATCAGTACAGCAGACGAGCGCGAATGGTTCCCGGAAGGGCTTTCATCGCCAGCAGCGCTTTCTCTGCCACATCTTCATCCGCTTCAATATCAATAACCACATAACCTACCTGTGCGGAAGTCTGCAGATACTGCGCGGCAATGTTGACGCCCTGCTCGGCAAAAATCTGGTTCAGCGCAGTCAGTACGCCCGGACGGTTTTCGTGAATGTGCATCAGACGACGACCGCCGTGCAGCGGCAGCGAAACTTCCGGGAAGTTAACAGCAGACAGCGTAGAGCCGTTGTCAGAATACTTGGTCAGTTTCCCAGCCACTTCCAGACCGATGTTTTCCTGTGCTTCCAGCGTTGAACCACCAATGTGCGGCGTCAGGATCACGTTATCGAAATCACACAGCGGCGAAGTGAAAGGATCGCTGTTGGTTGCCGGCTCGGTTGGGAATACGTCGATTGCTGCCCCTGCCAGGTGCTTGGTCGCTAACGCGTCGCACAGCGCAGGAATATCAACAACTGTGCCGCGTGCGGCGTTAATCAGCAGCGCGCCTGGTTTCATCAACGCAATCTCACGCGCGCCCATCAGATTTTTGGTGGAGGCATTTTCCGGTACGTGCAAACTGACCACGTCGCTCATATTGAGCAGGTCGGAAAGATGCTGCACCTGCGTGGCGTTGCCGAGCGGGAGTTTATTTTCAATATCATAGAAATAGACGTGCATCCCCAGCGATTCCGCCAGAATGCCTAGCTGAGTACCAATGTGACCATAACCGATGATCCCCAGTTTTTTGCCACGCGCTTCAAACGAGCCGGTAGCCAGTTTATTCCACACGCCGCGGTGTGCTTTGGCGTTAGCTTCGGGTACGCCGCGTAGCAGCAGCAGCAGTTCGCCAATCACCAGTTCCGCAACGGAACGTGTGTTAGAGAATGGTGCGTTAAACACGGGGATACCGCGCTTTGCCGCAGCGCTGAGATCAACCTGGTTGGTGCCGATACAGAAGCAGCCAATCGCGACCAGTTTCTCTGCGGCGTCAATCACATCTTCAGTCAGATGGGTACGGGATCGCAGGCCAATGAAGTGGGCATCACGGATGGACTCTTTCAGTTGTTCAGTGTCCAGAGCGCCTTTATGAAACTCGATGTTGGTATAACCTGCTGCACGAAGGCTTTCGAGCGCTTTTTGATGCACGCCTTCAACCAGCAGAAATTTAATCTTATCTTTCTCCAGTGATACCTTTGCCATTTCCCCGACCCTGTCTTTTTTTGTTCAAACTGATGTGTTGTGTGTGGGATTTTCATCCGTCTCTTCAACATATCAAAAAATAATATTGCGGCAATATGAACGTTTGCGTCGCCGTGCTGAAGAAATGTCATTCAGAGAGAAATGTCAGAGGAAAATACTGGCGATAACTTTTTCTTTGGAGAGATCGGCAGGACAATATTATAAACGTGACACAAGTCACCAAATTTGCCCTGCCAAAATTTTTTTAACGGGAGAAGACACTCCCGTCAGATCATTTTACGATAGTTTTCACGCCGTCTGGCGTACCGATCAGCGCAACATCCGCACCACGGTTGGCAAACAGACCGACGGTTACCACGCCCGGAATCGCATTGATGGCGTTTTCCATCGCGATGGCATCGAGGATCTCCAGACCGTGTACATCAAGGATCACGTTACCATTGTCCGTCACTACGCCCTGACGGTATTCAGGACGACCGCCCAGCTTCACCAACTGGCGAGCCACAGCGCTGCGCGCCATTGGGATCACTTCAACCGGCAGCGGGAAGTTACCGAGAATATCGACTTCTTTGGACGCGTCGGCAA
This sequence comes from Citrobacter freundii complex sp. 2024EL-00216, assembly GCF_043945515.1. Taxonomy (NCBI): domain Bacteria; kingdom Pseudomonadati; phylum Pseudomonadota; class Gammaproteobacteria; order Enterobacterales; family Enterobacteriaceae; genus Citrobacter; species Citrobacter freundii complex sp. 2024EL-00216. The sequence goes on from NZ_JBIMRA010000003.1 coordinate 324,853, forward strand.
TGCAGATAAATTTCTTCGCCACGGAAGCAATAATTTTTTCACGGGTCAACGCTGCGCCGCCGCCCTTGATCATCTGCATGTGGCCGTTGATTTCATCCGCGCCGTCAACGTATACGCCGAGGCTGTCCACTTCGTTAAGATCGAACACGTGGATACCGAGGCTTTTGAGTTTTTCGGTTGAAGCGTCCGAACTGGATACCGCACCTTCAATCTGACCTTTCATTGTGCCCAGCGCATCAATAAAGTGTGCGGCTGTTGAACCTGTACCTACGCCCACAATGGTACCGGGCTGTACATACTGAAGTGCCGCCCATCCTACTGCTTTTTTCAGTTCATCCTGCGTCATGATCGTTTCGCCTGTGGTGTGAATATGGTGGGAAAATTCACGCGCATTATAGAACATTGTGCAGAAAAATGTTCCCACACCCGCTCGCAAGCGGCGGATTTCGTCTTTACCCAACCTAAATTTGTGTCATAGTGCAGAACAAGCAAAATTTTCAGGAGTGCGTCAAAGCAATGAAACGTCCGGACTACAGAACACTACAAGCACTGGATGCGGTTATTCGTGAACGAGGATTTGAGCGCGCGGCGCAAAAGCTGTGCATCACGCAATCCGCGGTTTCACAGCGCATAAAACAGCTTGAGAATATGTTCGGACAACCGCTGCTGGTGCGTACCGTACCACCACGCCCAACCGAACAGGGGCAGAAACTACTGGCGCTTTTGCGTCAGGTTGAACTGCTGGAAGACGAGTGGCTGGGTGATGAACAAACCGGCTCGACGCCACTGCTGCTCTCACTGGCGGTGAACGCCGACAGTCTGGCGACCTGGTTGCTTCCGGCGCTGGCTCCGGTACTGGCAAATTCGCCGATTCGGCTGAACCTGCAGGTTGAGGATGAAACCCGAACTCAGGAACGTCTGCGTCGTGGTGAAGTGGTCGGTGCGGTGAGTATTCAACATCAGGCGCTGCCAAGCTGTCTGGTGGATAAACTCGGCGCGCTGGACTACCTGTTTGTCGGTTCTAAACCTTTCGCCGAGCGTTATTTCCCTAACGGCGTCACCCGCTCTGCCCTGCTGAAAGCCCCAGCGGTAGCGTTTGACCATCTTGATGATATGCACCAGGCGTTCCTGCAACAAAACTTCGACCTGCCGCCGGGCAGCGTGCCGTGTCATATCGTTAACTCGTCTGAAGCCTTTGTTCAGTTGGCGCGTCAGGGAACGACCTGCTGCATGATCCCCCACTTGCAGATTGAGAAAGAACTGGAAAACGGCGAGCTTATCGACTTAACACCGGGTCTGTTCCAGCGCCGGATGCTGTACTGGCACCGTTTTGCACCGGAAAGCCGCATGATGCGCAACGTCACCGATGCGCTGCTGGCCTATGGTCACAACGTACTGCGTCAGGATTAAACCGCTCATAACCTCTGAGTGCCGGATGGTGGCGTAACGCCCTATCCGGCCGACAAGCCTTTTACCCTCTTTTCATGCTATTCCCGCCACGTCTTTGAAATAAATCACAAAATCAAACACGCCACGCGGCAAAAAACGACGCCCTGTTGGCTATTTTTTGCTGGCGACAAGCCAAATGAAAAAGCTCACCGTATTCGCAAAGATTCAACTTATTGCGTAATACGGAGCAAAAAATGGCAAACGTGCAGGAGTGGCAAACACTCGCCAATAAAGAACTCAGTCGCCGGGAAAAAACCGTCGAGTCGCTGGAAAGACAGACGGCGGAAGGGATTGCCATCAAGCCGCTGTACACCGAAGAAGACCTCGATAATCTGGAAGTCACGGGCACCCTTCCCGGCCTGCCGCCTTACGTGCGTGGCCCGCGCGCCACCATGTATACCGCGCAGCCGTGGACCATTCGTCAGTACGCCGGTTTCTCTACCGCCAAAGAGTCCAACGCCTTTTACCGCCGCAACCTCGCCGCCGGGCAAAAAGGGCTTTCCGTCGCCTTTGACCTTGCCACCCATCGTGGCTATGACTCTGACAACCCGCGCGTGGCAGGTGACGTCGGTAAAGCAGGCGTGGCGATCGATACCGTCGAAGATATGAAGATACTGTTCGACCAGATCCCGCTGGATAAGATGTCGGTATCGATGACCATGAACGGCGCGGTTCTGCCGGTGCTGGCGTTTTATATCGTCGCTGCAGAAGAACAAGGCGTAACGCCGGAACAACTCACCGGGACCATTCAGAACGATATTCTGAAAGAGTACCTGTGCCGCAACACCTACATTTATCCACCAAAACCGTCCATGCGCATTATCGCCGACATCATCGCCTGGTGCTCCGGCAACATGCCGCGCTTTAACACCATCAGCATCAGCGGCTATCACATGGGTGAAGCCGGAGCGAACTGCGTGCAGCAGGTAGCGTTTACGCTGGCAGACGGTATTGAATACATCAAAGCTGCACTCTCCGCCGGACTGAAAATTGATGACTTCGCCCCACGCCTGTCGTTCTTCTTCGGCATCGGCATGGATCTGTTTATGAACGTCGCCATGCTGCGCGCGGCGCGCTATTTGTGGAGCGAAGCGGTCAGCAGCTTTGGCGCGACCAACCCGAAATCTCTTGCTCTGCGTACCCACTGCCAGACGTCTGGCTGGAGCCTGACCGAGCAGGATCCATATAACAACGTGGTACGAACCACAATTGAAGCACTCGGCGCTACGCTTGGCGGTACCCAGTCGCTGCATACCAACGCCTTTGATGAAGCGCTCGGTCTGCCCACCGATTTCTCCGCCCGTATTGCGCGTAATACGCAAATCATCATTCAAGAAGAATCAGAGATCTGCCGCACCGTTGATCCGCTGGCCGGATCGTATTACGTCGAGTCACTCACCGATCAAATCGTGAAGCAGGCACGCACGATCATCAAACAGATTGACGAGGCAGGCGGCATGGCGAAAGCGATCGAAGCCGGGCTCCCTAAACGGATGATCGAAGAAGCTTCCGCGCGTGAACAGTCGCTGATCGACCAGGGTAAGCGCGTTATCGTCGGCGTCAATAAGTACAAGCTGGATAAAGAAGACGAGACGTCGGTACTGGAGATCGACAACGTGAAGGTGCGCAACGAGCAGATTGCCTCGCTGCAGCATATCCGCACCACCCGCGACAACGATGCCGTTAAAGCCGCGCTCACGGCACTGACCCACGCCGCGCAGCATAATGAAAACCTGCTGGCTGCTGCCGTCAACGCCGCCCGCGTTCGCGCCACGTTGGGTGAAATCTCCGACGCGCTGGAAGTCGCTTTTGATCGGTATCTGGTTCCCAGCCACTGCGTCACCGGAGTGATTGCGCAAAGCTATCATCAGTCAGACAAATCCGCCGATGAGTTTGACGCTATCGTTGCGCAAACCGAACGATTTCTCGCGGAAAATGGCCGCCGCCCGCGTATTCTGATCGCCAAGATGGGTCAGGACGGCCACGATCGCGGCGCGAAGGTAATCGCCAGCGCCTATTCCGATCTCGGTTTCGATGTCGATCTCAGCCCGATGTTCTCCACTCCGGAAGAGATCGCCCGTCTGGCGGTAGAAAACGATGTGCATGTAATAGGCGCATCGTCACTGGCGGCGGGCCATAAAACGCTGATCCCGGAACTGGTTACCGCACTCAAAAAATGGGGGCGTGAAGATATCTGCGTGGTAGCAGGAGGCGTTATTCCGCCACAGGATTACGCCTTTCTGCACGAGCATGGCGTGGCAGCCATATATGGCCCCGGCACACCAATGCTTGACAGCGTCCGCGATGTGTTAACCCGTATCAGTCAGCATCATGATTAACGCCACCACGCTTGAAGATACCGTCCGCCGTTTGCGACTCGGCGAACGGGCTACGCTCGCCCAGGCGATGACGCTGGTCGAAAGCAACCACCCGCGCCACCAGCCGCTAAGTACGCAATTGCTGGACGCGATTATGCCGTTCACCGGTAACGCCCTGCGCTTGGGGATCACCGGTACGCCGGGCGCGGGCAAAAGCACTTTCCTGGAAGCATTCGGCATGCTGCTTATCCACCACGGATTACGGGTAGCGGTGATCGCCGTCGATCCCAGCAGCCCGGTCAGCGGCGGCAGCATTCTTGGCGATAAAACCCGCATGACGGAGCTGGCCCGCGCCGAATCTGCGTTTATTCGACCGGTCCCTTCCAGCGGTCATTTAGGCGGTGCCAGCCAGCGCGCCCGCGAATTAATGCTGCTGTGCGAAGCGGCTGGCTTTGACGTGGTGATTGTGGAAACCGTCGGCGTAGGACAGTCAGAAACCGAAGTCGCAGGCATGGTGGATTGCTTTATCTCACTGCAAATCGCTGGCGGTGGCGACGATTTACAGGGCATCAAAAAAGGACTGATGGAAATGGCGGATCTGGTCGTCATCAATAAGGACGACGGTGATAACCATACCAGCGTTGCCATTGCCCGCCATATGTACGAATCCGCCCTGCATATTCTGCGCCGCAAATATGACGAGTGGCAGCCGCGGGTTCTGACCTGTAGCGCCCTGGAAAAACGCGGTATCGAGGAGGTTTGGCAGGCGATTAGCGACTTTAAAACGTGCCTGACCGCCAGCGGCCGACTGGAAAAAGTTCGCCAGCAGCAGGCGGTGGACTGGTTACACCAACAGGCTGAAGAAGAAGCCCTGCATCTGTTGTTTGCCCGCACTGATTTCGACCGCTATTTCCAGCAGACGCTTCAGGCCGTCAAAAACAATGATCTTTCGCCGCGCACCGGTCTGCGGCACATCAGCGAATTTATTCAGCATCATTACTTTCAATAAAGAGAACATTATGTCTTATCAATACGTCAACGTGGTCATCATCCAGAAAGTCGCGGTTATTGAGTTCAATTACGCCCGCAAGCTCAATGCCCTGAGTAAAGTGTTTATTGACGATCTGATGCAGGCGCTGAGCGATCTCAATCGTGCAGACATTCGCTGCATCATTCTGCGCGCTCCAAGCGGGGCCAAAGTGTTTTCTGCCGGGCATGATATTCATGAACTCCCGACCGGACGTCGCGATCCGCTCTCTTATGACGATCCGCTGCGTCAGATAACCCGTATGATCCAAAAATACCCGAAGCCGGTGATCTCCATGGTCGAAGGCAGCGTCTGGGGCGGCGCGTTTGAGATGATCATGAGCTCCGATCTGATCATTGCAGCCAATACCTCCACTTTCTCGATGACCCCGGTCAACCTCGGTGTGCCATATAACCTGGTGGGCATCCACAACCTGACCCGCGACGCTGGTTTTCACATAGTAAAAGAGCTGATTTTTACCGCTTCGCCCATCACCGCTCAACGCGCCATGGCGGTCGGGATCCTTAACCATGTCGTGCCCGTCGAGGAACTGGAAGATTTCACTCTGCAAATGGCGCACCACATCTCGGAAAAAGCGCCGCTGGCCATCGCCGTCATCAAAGAAGAACTGCGCGTGCTGGGTGAAGCGCACACCATGAATTCTGATGAGTTCGAGCGTATTCAGGGCATGCGCCGCGCGGTGTACGACAGCGAGGATTATCAGGAAGGGATGAACGCGTTTATGGAAAAACGTAAACCAAATTTTGTTGGCCATTAATCACGTCCGAGGAAGGAGACGGCCATGAAACGGATGAACGCCGAACAGGCGGCAGAAATTATCCAGCACGATGATATGGTGGCGTTTAGCGGCTTTACCCCTGCGGGTTCACCCAAAGCGTTACCCAGCGCAATTGCCCAACGCGCCTGCGAACGGCATCAGAACGGGCAGCCTTTTCAGATCCGCCTGCTGACCGGAGCATCAATTGGCGCCGCCGCTGATGATGTTCTATCCGCGGCGGATGCCGTTTCCTGGCGTGCGCCTTATCAAACGTCAACGGGCCTGCGCGAGAAAATTAATCAGGGCCAGGTGAGGTTTGTCGATCTCCATTTGAGTGAAGTGGCGCAAATGGTTAATTACGGTTTTTTTGGCGAAATCGATGTTGCCGTCATTGAAGCCTCCGCCATCGCGCCAGATGGCCGGATTTGGCTTTCCAGCGGTATTGGCAATGCACCCACCTGGCTGCTACGGGCGAAAAAGGTGATAATCGAGCTGAATCATTACCATAATCCGCGCGTGGCGGAGTTTGCCGACATCGTAATACCCGGCGCACCGCCGCGGCGTAACAGCGTACCCATTTTTCATACCATGGATCGCGTAGGCAGTCAGTGCGTACAGATAGACCCCAAAAAGGTGGTTGCGGTGGTGGATACCGAGCAGCCCGATGCCGGAAATGCGGCGGATAAAACCAATCCGGTCAGCCAGCAAATTGCCGATAACGTAGTCACTTTTTTGCTGGCAGAAATGGCCCACAAACGTATTCCAGCTGAGTTTCTGCCCTTACAAAGCGGCGTGGGCAATATCAACAACGCGGTAATGGCGCGACTGGGCGAGAACCCGGATATCCCGCCCTTTATGATGTATTCGGAGGTGTTGCAAGAGTCGGTGGTGCATCTGCTGGAAACGGGCAAGATAACAGGTGCCAGCGCCTCCAGCCTGACCATTTCAGCCCCGTCGCTACAGAAGATTTACGACAACATGGACTTCTTCGCCAGCCGGATTGTGCTACGCCCGCAGGAGATCTCCAATAACCCGGAAATCATCCGTCGGCTGGGGGTTATTGCGCTCAACGTCGGTCTGGAGTTTGATATCTACGGCCATGCCAATTCCACGCACGTTGCGGGGGTGAACCTGATGAATGGCATCGGTGGCAGCGGGGATTTCGAGCGCAACGCCTACCTGTCTATCTTTATGGCGCCGTCGATTGCCAAAGGCGGGAAAATCTCCACCATCGTACCGATGTGCAGCCATGTCGACCACAGCGAACATAGCGTTAAAGTGATCGTGACCGAACAAGGGATTGCCGATCTGCGTGGGCTATCTCCGATGCAGCGGGCGCACACAATTATCGATAACTGTGCGCACCCTCTTTATCGGGATTATCTGCACCGCTATCTGGAGAAAGCGCCCGGCGGGCATATCCATCACGATCTCAGCCATGCATTCGATCTGCATCGCAACCTTCTCGAGACTGGATCGATGCTCGGCTAACTTGCGCTACCGTCACGATCTTCAGCAATATGCTGGAGCATGGTGGCGGTATAGCGATGATTTTTCAGCGAATAGAGAAACTCCTGCATATACATGGGGCTGCCGGGCGCATCGAAATACTTTAGCGTCGACGGGTTCACCAGCCGCCAGGCGAAATGAGGGATCACCGTCAAAAACTGTCCGCGCTCTACCGCGCTGATCTTGGCCATAAAGCTGTACGGACGGTAGATAATCGTCGGGTTGATCCCGCAGGGCCGCATGTATGCATCCAGCATCGCCTCAAAGTTGGCGCGATTCTGGAAGCGCATTTGCAGCCAGGGCAGCTCGCGCAGCAGATCCTGCGGCTGTTTTTCTTCGTAGCGCCGGGAAACGAGAAACCCCAGACGCAGCGGAGGCAGCTCGCTAATCGCCAGATTCTCCAGTTCCTGGACGCGAGGGGAAACGTGCTGCGGCGAGATAATAAAATCCAGTTTGCGATCGAACAGGTTATCAATCACCCCATTCTCGCTGAATTCAACGGCCTGAGCCGTCACGCCGTCATACTTGTCACCAAGGCTAATCAACTGGTCAAAAATAATCGTTGGGTAGGTATTGTCGATACCGATGACGATTTCCCGCGAGCGGCGAGAGGCGTTATGGATTTCGTTATCAATGGCAGAAAGGCGCTGATAAACGGGAAACAGCTTCTGATACAGCTCTTGTCCGGCTTTATTCAGGCTGATGTTGTTATCTTTGCGGGTAAACAGCGTATAGCCGATTTGATCTTCCAGTGCGGCAATGCTTTTACCGAAAGGCGATGCGGTCATATGTATTTTTTCTGCCGCTCTGGCGATGTTATTGGTTTGCGCCAGCAGAATGAAATTACGCATCTTTTTCGAGATAAAAATATCCATAGCGTCCCCTTAAAAATCGCTATGGCCTATCCTCATTACGGCGAAAAAAAAGACTGGATGTAGGGTCTCATTTTTACAGTTGCTCACAGAAAAAACCCGGCTGGAAAGCCGGGTCTGCAATGATTACTGGGTTTTGGCTGGCGTTGCTGCTGGTTGCACCGCCGTCGGCTCAATCTGGAAGACCACATCAACCTGATCGTCAAACTGAATAACCGGCTGTTCGTAGGTTTCCTGAGCGGATGTCGCAGGCGCTGCATCTGCTTTCATCATCCGTACCATCGGGCTCGGTTGATAATTGGAAACGTGGTAACGCACGCTGTAAACGGGCCCCAGTTTGCTGTTAAAGCCCGCAGCTAACTGCTCAGCCTGATGAATAGCATCATCAATTGCTGCTTTACGCGCTTTATCTTTGTAAGTATCCGGCTGGGCAACGCCAAGCGATACCGAACGGATCTCATTCAGACCGGCCTTCAGTGCACCATCGAGCAGCGCATTGAGTTTGTCCAACTGACGCAGCGTGACCTCAACGGTACGTACCGCACGATAGCCTTTAAGGACGCTTTTACCATTCTGGTAGTCGTAGTCCGGCTGGGTGCGCAGGTTTGCCGCGCTAATATCTTTCTTCGCTATCTGGTTCTGTTCAAGGAAGGACAGATATTGCGCCACGCGCTCATCAGCCTGCTTCTTCGCTGAAGCCGCATCCTTTGCAGCTACGTTCACTTCAATCGCCAGAGTAGCGATGTCTGGTGTCGCATCCACGCTTGCCGTTCCGGAAGTCACGATGTGCGGTCCATTTGGCAACTCATTTGCCTGTACCGATAGTGCGCTGAATCCGACTAATGCCGCCAGGGCCATTATTTTGAACTTCACGGTCGTTCCTCCATGTTTCATTAATTACCCCGAAACTCAGGGCACATGCAGGCAAGCTTAGCCGATCTCGCTGCGTTGTCCATCAGACAACACTTAGTTGAACAACGCATGAACGTGCGCAACACCTTCTTTTGCCAACTGAAAAGCGATAAACCACATCACCAATCCTACCAGGGTATTGATGATCCGCTGTGCTTTAGCAGTGCGCAAACGCGGAGCGAGCCAAGCCGCAAGCAATGCCAGGCCGAAGAACCACAGGAACGAAGCGCTGACGGTACCCAGCGCAAACCAGCGCTTAGGCTCAACGTCCAGTTGGCCTCCCAGACTCCCCAACACCACAAAGGTATCCAGGTAAACATGGGGGTTGAGCCATGTCACCGCCAGCATAGTAGCGATAATTTTCCAGCGTCCCTGCTTCATCACCTCGGCGCTGGCCAGTTCCAGGTTACTGCTCATCGCCGTTTTTAACGCCCCGAAACCGTACCAGAGTAAAAATGCCACCCCACCCCAGGTGACAAGCGCCATCAGCCATGGTGACTGCATCAGCAAGGCGCTACCGCCAAAGATCCCCGCGCAAATCAGCACTAAGTCGCTGATAGCGCAGAGTAAAGCAATCATGATGTGATACTGGCGACGGATCCCCTGATTCATCACGAAGGCGTTTTGCGGACCGAGCGGAAGTATCATAGCCGCACCAAGTGCAAGCCCTTGAAAATAATACGATAACACGTTAATCATCCCGAACTGTTTCTCTTAGGAGCAGACTATAGCGCGGGGAAAACATTAGCGGAAATGGATAATTTTAATCAGGGATAAGAAGAATTAATACCAAGGGTGGGGAAATGCCGGATGACGGCTGACGCCTTATCCGGCCTACAAAACCTGTGGGCCCGGTAAGCGATAGCGCCACCGGGCACGCGATTACTCTGCCGCGCTCTCTTTCACACGCTTGAAGTTCACATCCATCTGCGGGTACGGGAAGCTGATACCGTTGGCGTCAAACTCGCGTTTAATACGCTCCAGTACGTCCCAGTAGACGCTTTGCAGATCGCTACTGTTGCTCCAGACGCGTACCACAAAATTAATCGAGGAAGCGCCCAGCTCATTCAGGCGCACCGTCATTTCACGATCTTTAAGGATACGCTCGTCAGACTGAATGATATCGGTGAGGATTTTTTTCACCTGATCGATATCGGAGTCGTAAGCCACGCCGATGATAAATTCGTTACGACGAACCGGCTCACGAGAGAAGTTAATGATGTTCCCGGCAATGATTTTACCGTTTGGGATCACAACAATCTTACCGTCTACGGTACGCATAGTCGTGGAGAAAATCTGCACGTTGAGTACGGTTCCCGCTACGCCGCCGAGGTCTACATACTCACCTGCGCGGAACGGACGGAACATCACCAGCAGCACGCCAGCGGCGAGGTTGGACAGCGAACCTTGCAGCGCCAGACCAACGGCTAAACCTGCGGCACCGAGAACGGCAATCACAGAAGCGGTTTGTACCCCAACGCGACCCAAAGCGGCAATCAGCGTGAACGCGATAATACCGTAGCGCACCAGTGCGGAGAGGAAGTCAGCAACGGTTGCATCAATTTTACGTGCCACCATCAGGCGGTTAACGGTGTTTGATACGATTCGCGCCACAATCATACCGATAATGACAATGGCGATGGCCGCAACGATGTTGACGGCATAGCTTAACAGCAGCTCCTGATTGCGGACCAGCCAGGTGCCCGCACCATTTATGCTGTCGACAACATTCAAATCTTCCATTCAATATTCCTTTTTTGCTTACCCAAATGGGAAAAATAAAGCCGTCCCAACGGGACTGGCAATCTGACAAGGGTAAACAATAAACCTGGATTTTGCCAAACAGATCACAGAATTCTCTGCCAGCAGCATATTGAAATGGCAATAAAAAAGGCCCGCATTTGCGGGCCTCATGTCACGTAGAACGGCGTAAATTACAGAACGTCAACCGCGTTCAGTTCTTTGAAAGCCTGTTCCAGACGGGTGATCATGGTTGCCTGACCAGCACGCAGCCATACGCGCGGATCGTAGTATTTCTTGTTCGGCTGATCTTCGCCTTTCGGGTTGCCCAGCTGGCCCTGCAGGTAAGCTTCGTTCGCTTTGTAGTAGTTCAGAACACCTTCCCAGGTAGCCCATTGGGTATCGGTGTCGATGTTCATTTTCACTACGCCGTAGCTTACGGAGTCTTTGATTTCCTGAGCAGTAGAACCGGAACCGCCGTGGAAGACGAAGTTCAGGCTGTTGTGCGGCAGGTTATGTTTCTTAGAAACATAGTCCTGAGAGTCGCGCAGGATGGTCGGGGTCAGAACAACGTTACCCGGCTTGTAAACGCCGTGTACGTTACCGAAGGAAGCTGCGATGGTGAAACGCGGGCTGATTTTGCTCAGCTCGGTGTATGCGTAATCAACGTCTTCCGGCTGGGTGTACAGTGCAGAAGCGTCCATGTGGCTGTTGTCCACGCCGTCTTCTTCGCCACCGGTGCAACCCAGTTCGATTTCCAGGGTCATGCCCATTTTGGACATGCGCGCCAGGTATTTGGAACAGATTTCGATGTTCTCTTCCAGAGACTCTTCAGACAGGTCGATCATGTGAGAAGAGAACAGCGGTTTGCCGGTTGCTGCGAAGTGTTTTTCACCCGCGTCCAGCAGACCGTCGATCCACGGCAGCAGTTTCTTCGCGCAGTGGTCAGTGTGCAGGATAACCGGAACACCGTAGTGTTCAGCCATCTGGTGAACGTGATGCGCGCCAGAGATAGCACCCAGGATTGCAGCGCCCTGAGGAACGTCAGACTTCACGCCTTTACCCGCGATGAAAGAAGCACCACCGTTGGAGAACTGTACGATTACCGGCGCTTTAACTTTTGCAGCGGTTTCCAGAACGGCGTTGATGGAGTCGGTACCCACGCAGTTAACAGCTGGCAGAGCAAAGTTGTTTTCTTTTGCTACCTGGAAAACTTTCTGTACGTCATCACCAGTGATTACGCCTGGTTTTACGAAATCAAAAATTTTAGACATATTACGAATCCTGTATCTTCGGCCTTGGAAAGGGCGCGCGCTCTAAAGCGCGCTAATAATTGGGCAGGTTTCCCTGCCCATTAAATGCTTACTTTTTAGCGCGCTCTTCGAGCATCGCTACTGCTGGCAATACTTTACCTTCCACGAATTCGAGGAAAGCGCCGCCGCCAGTGGAGATGTAGGAGATTTTGTCAGCAATGCCGAACAGGTCGATTGCTGCCAGGGTGTCACCGCCGCCTGCGATAGAGAACGCTTCGCTGTCTGCGATAGCGTTAGCAACGATTTCAGTACCTTTGCGGAAGTTCGGGAATTCGAACACGCCAACCGGGCCGTTCCACAGAATGGTTTTAGCATTTTTCAGGATGTCAGCCAGCTGCTGTGCAGAAGCGTCGCCGATGTCCAGGATCTGCTCGTCTTCTTTCACATCGCTAACGGACTTCAGAGTAGCCGGTGCAGTTTCAGAGAATTCAGTCGCTACGCGAACGTCAGTCGGGACCGGGATGTCGCAAGTGGTCAGCAGACGCTTAGCTTCGTCAACCAGGTCAGCTTCGTACAGGGATTTACCCACGTTGTGGCCTTGAGCGGCAACGAAGGTGTTCGCGATACCACCGCCAACGATCAGCTGGTCAGCGATTTTTGACAGAGAATCCAGAACGGTCAGTTTGGTGGAAACTTTAGAACCGCCAACGATAGCAACCATCGGACGAGCAGGTTCTTTCAGTGCTTTACCCAGCGCATCCAGCTCAGCAGCCAGCAGCGGACCTGCGCAAGCTACATCAGCGAATTTACCGATACCGTGAGTAGAAGCCTGTGCACGGTGAGCTGTACCGAAAGCGTCCATTACGAATACGTCGCACAGCGCAGCATATTTTTTGGACAGTGCTTCGTCGTCTTTCTTCTCGCCTTTGTTGAAGCGAACGTTTTCCAGAACCACCAGTTCACCGGCAGCGACTTCAACGCCGTCCAGGTAATCTTTTACCAGGCGAACCGGAGCAGACAGTTTGTCTTTCAGGTAGTTAACAACCGGCAGCAGAGAGAATTCTTCGTTGTACTCGCCTTCGGTAGGACGACCCAGGTGGGAAGTTACCATCACTTTCGCACCCTGTTTCAGGGCCAGTTCGATGGTCGGCAGAGAAGCACGGATACGCGCATCGCTGGTTACTTTCCCTTCTTTAACTGGTACGTTCAGGTCCGCACGGATAAAAACGCGTTTACCAGCCAGATCCAGATCGGTCATCTTAATTACAGACATGGTGAATCCTCTCGTTGATTCATAAAGTTTTGTCGACGCTCAAGCGTCGAGCCTGAAACCAATAGCAGCCATCGCTAACGTAGTGTCGAGCATACGGTTAGCAAAGCCCCATTCATTATCACACCAGACCAGCGTTTTGATCAGGTGAGCGCCACTCACACGCGTTTGCGTACCATCAACGATGGCGCTGTGCGGGTCGTGGTTAAAATCTACAGAGACCAACGGTAATTCCGTATAGTCAACTATACCATGAAATGCACCTTGTGCTGCTTTTTGCAGCAACTGGTTGACTTCACTGGCTTTTACTGGTTTTTTCACCGTCACGCTTAAGTCGATCGCCGTCACATTTATGGTCGGTACACGCACCGCTATCGCTTCAAAACGATCGTTAAACTGCGGGAAAATTCGCGTGATGCCCGCCGCCAGTTTGGTATCAACTGGAATAATCGACTGGCTGGCCGCTCGCGTGCGACGCAGGTCAGGATGATAAGCATCAATAACCTGCTGATCGTGCATCGCGGAGTGGATCGTGGTGACGGTACCAGACTCAATGCCGTAAGCATCATCCAGCAATTTAATGACGGGTATTATGCAATTCGTGGTGCAGGAAGCGTTGGAAACGATCCGGTGCTCAGCGCGCAGCTGATCCTGATTAACGCCATACACAACGGTTGCGTCGATGTCGTGACTACCAGGATGTGAAAAGAGCACTTTTTTTGCACCAGCGGCAATATGCGCCTCGCCGTGTTCGCGATTGCCGAAGACCCCCGTACAATCCAGCACGATGTCGACACCCAGTTCGCGCCATGGAAGTGCATCGAGTGTTCGCTCATGCAGAATGCGGATAGCGTCATCGCCAACGATGAGCTGGTCACGTTCCTGACGAACATCCCAGGCAAAACGTCCATGGCTGGTGTCATATTTCAACAAATGCGCCATGCCTGCAGCATCCGCAAGTTCGTTGATTGCCACCACGGTGATTTCCGCCCGACGCCCGGATTCATACAAAGCACGAACCACGTTGCGTCCGATGCGACCGAAACCATTAATCGCTACGCGTACGGTCATAGGTCTCCTGCAAGGATTTCTCAGAAACGATGTGGCAGACAGAGTAATGCAGCAAATCGCTCAGGGAAACCTTACCTGTCGCAAACTGCGACTAATTGGTTAATTGTCGAACATTTAATCGACTGAAACGCTTCAGCTAGAATAAGCGAAACGCGGAATAAAAGGAATGATTGTCCAGCAACAGAACACAGTTATCTGACTTGCGTCACATTTTAACGCCCTTCAACGCTAAATTTATTCCATATTCCAGAATGACGAATAACCGTAGCAAAATTATTTCGTTGTCGTGTTACACACCCTGATTTAAATCAGAAAGCCCCCTAACCTACATCTAATCACCAGCGCGAGGTCCGAGTCCCGGAGCCCTTCAACGATGCCGCAGACGGTCTGGATAGCAGACTGCGCCGTGCGATTGCGCAACGCGCGGCGCGTTCCGGAAAAGCAAAAAAAAACGGGTCGCCTGAGCGACCCGTTTTCACCTGTAATCGAAATTACAGCAGTTCTTTTGCTTTCGCGACAACGTTGTCTACGGTGAAGCCGAACTCTTCAAACAGCAGCTCTGCCGGAGCAGACTCACCAAAGGTGGTCATACCGACGATTGCGCCGTTCAGGCCCACGTATTTGAACCAGTAGTCCGCGATACCTGCTTCCACTGCAACGCGAGCGGAAACCGCTTTCGGCAGCACAGACTCACGGTAAGCGGCATCCTGTTTGTCGAACGCGTCGGTAGACGGCATGGAAACCACGCGAGCCTTCACGCCTTCGGCAGTCAGTTTGTCCCACGCAGCCACAGCCAGCTCAACTTCAGAACCAGTTGCGATGAAGATCAGTTCCGGCTGACCGTCGCAGTCTTTCAGCACGTAACCACCGCGAGCGATGTTTGCCAGTTGCTCTTCGGTACGCTCCTGCTGTGCCAGGTTCTGGCGGGAGAGGATCAGCGCGGTCGGGCCGTCCTGACGCTCAACACCGTATTTCCACGCAACGGCGGATTCAACCTGGTCACACGGACGCCATGTGCTCATGTTCGGGGTCACACGCAGAGAAGCAACCTGCTCTACCGGCTGGTGAGTCGGGCCGTCTTCGCCCAGACCGATGGAGTCGTGGGTGTAGACCATGACCTGACGCTGTTTCATCAGCGCAGCCATACGCACCGCGTTACGGGCATATTCCACAAACATCAGGAAGGTGGAGGTGTACGGCAGGAAACCACCGTGCAGGGAGATACCGTTCGCGATAGCGGTCATACCGAATTCACGCACACCGTAATGGATGTAGTTACCGGCAGTATCTTCGTTAATCGCTTTCGAACCAGACCACAGCGTCAGGTTAGACGGTGCCAGGTCAGCGGATCCGCCGAGGAATTCAGGCAGCAGAGGTCCGAAGGCTTCAATCGCGTTCTGAGAAGCTTTACGGCTGGCGATTTTCGCCGGATTAGCCTGCAGCTTAGCAATGAACTCGTTCGCTTTTGCGTCGAAGTCAGACGGCATTTCACCTTTCATACGACGGGTAAATTCAGCCGCTTCCTGCGGGTAGGCTTTCGCATAAGCAGCGAACTTCTCGTTCCATGCAGCTTCTTTTGCCTGACCGGCTTCTTTCGCATCCCACTGCGCGTAGATTTCAGACGGGATTTCGAACGGCGCGTATTTCCAGCCCAGCTGTTCACGGGTCAGTGCGATTTCTGCATCGCCCAGCGGTGCACCGTGAGAGTCGTGAGTACCCGCTTTGTTCGGAGAACCGAAACCGATGATGGTTTTGCACATCAGCAGGGACGGTTTGTCGGTTACTGCGCGTGCTTCTTCAACTGCGCGCTTAATCGCGTCAGCATCGTGGCCATCAACACCACGAACCACATGCCAGCCGTAAGCTTCAAAACGCTTCGCGGTGTCATCGGTGAACCAGCCTTCAACGTGGCCATCGATAGAGATGCCGTTGTCATCGTAGAACGCAACCAGTTTACCCAGCTTCAGCGTACCAGCCAGGGAACATACCTCGTGAGAGATACCTTCCATCATGCAGCCGTCGCCCATGAAAGCATAGGTGAAGTGGTCAACGATGTCGTGACCTGGACGGTTAAACTGCGCCGCCAGCGTTTTTTCAGCGATAGCCATACCCACTGCATTCGCAATGCCCTGACCCAGAGGACCTGTAGTGGTTTCAACACCCGCGGTGTAACCCACTTCCGGGTGACCCGGAGTTTTGGAGTGCAGCTGACGGAAGTTCTGCAGCTCGGACATCGGCAGATCGTAGCCGGTGAGGTGCAGCAGGCTATAAATCAGCATGGAGCCGTGGCCGTTGGACAGCACGAAGCGGTCACGGTCAGCCCAGGACGGGTTAGTCGGGTTGTGGTTCAGGAAATCACGCCACAGGACTTCGGCAATGTCAGCCATACCCATCGGGGCACCCGGGTGACCGGATTTGGCTTTCTGTACTGCGTCCATGCTCAGCGCACGAATAGCATTGGCAAGCTCTTTACGTGAGGACATTTTGACTCCAGATCGGATAATGAAGGCTGAGCCCTTAACGACTTGACGACAGCGCGTTTTGGGCTACGCCGGAAAAAAGTGCCAACAATGTAACCCAAGCCGCGTGTCATGTACATGGAGCATCCTTTTGCCGCTTCAGAAATCTCTGGATCATGCGCGCAAGTTGCGCAATCTTCTCGCCCGCGTATTGTTCTTTTCTTTATACTTAGGCCGAGCGTCGGTTCACCTGCAAACGACGTAATTTTTAGAATAATCCTGACTTTGTGCGGAAGAGAAAAAATGAAAATTCGCGCTTTACTGCTTGCTACGAGCATGGCTGCGGCATTGACCGGCTGCCAGAACATGGACTCCAACGGACTGCTTTCTTCTGGCGCGGAGGCTTTTCAGGCCTACAGTCTGAGCGATGCTCAGGTAAAAGCGCTGAGCGATCAGGCCTGTAAAGATATGGACAGCAAGGCTACTATCGCCCCGGCCAGCAGCGAGTACGCAACGCGTCTTGGCAAAATATCCGCCGCGCTTGGCGATAACATTAACGGCCAGCCGGTGAACTACAAAGTCTATATGGCGAAAGATGTGAATGCCTTTGCCATGGCAAACGGCTGTATCCGCGTATACAGCGGCCTGATGGATATGATGACCGACAACGAAGTCGAAGCGGTGATCGGCCATGAAATGGGCCACGTCGCGCTGGGTCACGTGAAAAAAGGTATGCAGGTTGCGCTGGGTACCAACGCCGTACGTGCAGCGGCGGCATCCGCTGGCGGCATTGTCGGCAGCCTGTCGCAGTCGCAACTGGGCGATCTTGGCGAGAAACTGGTGAACTCGCAGTTCTCCCAGCGTCAGGAATCCGAGGCGGATGATTACTCGTATGATTTGTTGCGCAAACGCGGAATCAATCCGGCAGGTTTAGCCACCAGCTTTGAGAAACTGGCCAAACTGGAAGCTGGACGTCAAAGCTCAATGTTTGACGATCACCCGGCATCCGCTGAACGTGCGCAACATATTCGCGATCGCATGAGCGCAGACGGGATCAAATAACCGTTAATCGTGCCGGATGCAGCGTGAACGCCTTATCCGGCCTACATTGTTGCTGAATTTGTAGGCCGGATTAGCGTTAGCGACATCCGGCAAAACAACTTATTCGCCTTTCTTCGCCGCCTGAATATACAGCATTTCCAGAGCCAGTGTAGCCGCCGCCAGCGCGGTGATCTCAGACTGATCGTAGGCCGGAGCCACTTCAACGACGTCCATCCCGACGATGTTCAGATCTTTCAGACCACGTACCAGCTTGATCGCGCGGTCAGACGTCAGACCGCCAATCACTGGCGTACCGGTACCCGGAGCAAACGCCGGATCCAGGCAGTCGATATCAAAGGTCAGGTAGACCGGCATATCGCCAACAATCTGCTTAACCTGGGCGATGATGTCATCTACGCCGCGATCGTTCACCTGGCAGGCATCCAGCACGGTAAAGCCGTTGTCTTTGTCGAATTCGGTACGAATACCAATCTGCACAGAGTGATTCGGATCGATCAGACCTTCGTTCGGCGCAGTGTAGAACATGGTGCCGTGGTCGAATTCGCAGCCGTTCGCGTAGGTATCGGTGTGGGCATCAAAATGCACCAGCGCCATTTTACCAAAATGCTTAGCGTGTGCGCGCAACAGCGGCAGCGTGACGAAGTGGTCGCCGCCGAAAGAGAGCATGCGCTTACCGGCAGAAAGCAGCTTCTCAGCATGAGCCTGCAGTTTTTCACTCATTTCACGCGCATCACCGAAGGCATAAACCAGATCGCCGCAGTCCACCACGTTCAGGCGCTCGCGCATATCGAAGTTCCACGGGAAGCGGTTATGCTCCCACGCCAGGTTAGTGGAAACCTGACGGATCGCCGCCGGACCATGACGCCCGCCCGCACGACCAGACGTTGCCATATCAAACGGTACGCCGGTGATCACCCAATCGGCGTCGCTGTCGTATGGCATGAAGTTCATCGGCAGACGTAAAAAACCAAAGGCGTTAGAAACCAGGGAGTTGTCGTATTGATGACCTAAGGTGCTCATGTACTGACCTCTTTAAAAATCGATGAAAAAAAATCCCCTCCGCGTCGTTAAGCCCGACGAGGAAGGGATTGATTTGGTAGCTGCATATTTACGGCAAATTATCGCCGTTATTTTGTACGGATTCAAGTAAGTGCCACAAATGCGGCTTCGCTTTATCCGGCCTACTTTCGTAGGCCCGGTAAGCGTAGCGCCAGCAGGCATTTATCGTTACTCATCTTCCAGATAAGTATAACCGTACAGACCGGCCTCAAACTCTTCGAGGAACTGTTGCTGCAGCTCGGTATCCAGATCGGTGTTTTTCACCTGGTCACGGAACTGCGTCAGCAGGGTGTTCGGATCCAACTGCACGTACTGCAGCATATCCGCCACGGTATCCCCTTCGTCGGACAGCTCAACTTCTACGCTGCCGTCAGGGAAGACGAACACGTCAACCGCTTCGGTATCACCAAACAGGTTGTGCATGTTGCCGAGGATCTCCTGGTACGCCCCCACCATAAAGAAGCCCAGCATCGGCGGGTTCTCCGGGTCATATTCCGGCATCGGCATGGTGGTCGCAATGCCATCACCGTCAACGTAGTGGTCGATAGCGCCATCAGAGTCACAGGTGATATCCAACAGCACCGCGCGGCGCTCAGGTACCTGATTCAGTCCTTCCAGCGGCATTACCGGGAACAGCTGATCGATCCCCCACGCATCCGGCATCGACTGGAACAGCGAGAAGTTGACGTAAATCTTATCCGCCATACGCTCCTGCAGCTCGTCGATAATCGGGCGATGCGCGCGGTTGCTCGGGTCGAGTTGTTTCTGCACTTCATGGCACATGTTCAGATAAAGCTGCTCAGCCCACGCGCGCTCTTGCAGGCTAAAAGTACCTGAAGAGTAACCAACGTGAATATCGTGCAGATCCATCTGGCTGTCGTGCAGCCATTCACGCAGCGAACGGCGCGTGCCCGGCTCGTGCATCTCTTGCCAGGTTTCCCACATGCTTTGCAGGGAACGCGGCGCGTTGTCTGCCGGAGGCGTCGCTTCGGTAATTTCGCTACGCTCAACGCCGATAATGTTAGATACCAGCACGGTATGGTGCGCGGTAACCGCGCGGCCAGACTCGGTGATTACCGTCGGATGCGGCAGACCGTGTTCTTCACAGGCGTCGCCAATAGCCCAGATGATGTTGTTAGCGTATTCGTTCAGGCCGTAGTTTACGGAACAGTCAGACTGCGAACGGGTACCTTCGTAATCCACGCCCAGACCACCGCCCACGTCGAAGCACTGGATATTGACGCCAAGCTTGTGCAGCTCAACGTAGAAACGCGCCGATTCACGTACGCCGGTGGCGATATCACGAATGTTCGCCATCTGCGAGCCAAGGTGGAAGTGCAGCAACTGAATGCTGTCCAGACGACCGCGCTCGCGCAGAATTTCGACAAGCTGCAGCACCTGGTTTGCCGCCAGGCCGAATTTTGATTTTTCCCCGCCGGAGGACTGCCACTTGCCAGAGCCCTGCGACGCCAGACGCGCACGCACGCCCAGACGCGGAACGACATTCAGGCGTTCAGCTTCATCCAGCACGATTGCAATTTCAGACATCTTCTCGATGACCAGATAGACCTTATGGCCCATCTTCTCGCCAATCAGCGCCAGACGGATATATTCACGGTCTTTATAACCGTTACACACGATCACGCTACGGGTCATTCCGGCATGAGCCAGAACGGCCATCAGTTCAGCTTTGGAACCCGCTTCCAGCCCCAGCGGTTCGCCGGAGTGGATCAGCGATTCAATCACGCGGCGGTGCTGGTTGACCTTGATCGGGTAAACGAGGAAATAGTCACCGTTGTAACCGTAAGATTCACGGGCACGTTTAAACGCGGCGTTAATCGAACGCAGACGGTGTTGCAGGATCTGCGGGAAGCAGAACAATGCAGGCAAACGCTGGCCCTGCGCTTCACGGGCTTTCACCAACTCAGCAAGGTCAACGCGCGCTTCGGGTACGTCCGGATCCGGGCACACGCTGATGTGACCCAGTTCATTGACGTCGTAGTAGTTATTACCCCACCAGGCAATATTGTAAGTACGCAGCATCTTGCTGGCTTCCTGGGAACTCATTGCAACC
The DNA here is from genome assembly GCF_043945515.1 of Citrobacter freundii complex sp. 2024EL-00216. Taxonomy (NCBI): domain Bacteria; kingdom Pseudomonadati; phylum Pseudomonadota; class Gammaproteobacteria; order Enterobacterales; family Enterobacteriaceae; genus Citrobacter; species Citrobacter freundii complex sp. 2024EL-00216. The sequence goes on from NZ_JBIMRA010000003.1 coordinate 345,706, forward strand.
TCCTGCATGGAGCGTAGTACACCGTGTTCGCCTGCTGACGAAGGCGAACCCAAAGAAATGTCGTCAGACATAGCGAACCTCAATTTTATTAACAAGTGTAAAACAGTTGACTACTATCGCAATCCGAAGACGCGATAACAACCCAAATACAGGCAGAATTTGCAGCAGATAGTGCTGACGCTCCGACTGTGCGACCGGTTTCTTTTTCATATCAATGTAAACACGTAACCGAACTTAATGCTGACGGTTCGGCGAAACCACGAGAAAACTCTTGTTTACCAAGAGCGCCCTTGTTCAGTTCTTAGTGACCGTTACCGGCTCTTGAGTCCTGAGATACGCCGAGATGGGTATACACTTCATCCTTCATGCAGCCTCTTTGTTGGCTACGCTCATTCGCCCCAGTCACGTACTACTCGTACGTTCAGGGGACTCATTCACTTGCCGCCTCGACGCAGCATAAATGATTTTGTGTATATAACATCGACAGGTATGCAAAGCAGAGATGCAGATTGCGGGGGACATATGTACACCAGAACGGTGCGACAGATTCTGCAGAATACAACGGTTCATTATCTCGTATCACCTCCACGGTTGCTCCTTACGGAACGAACCCACAAGCCAAAGCTAAAGTTTTAACCCGGCTGGAAGTGGCAACACGATGAAAACGTCGTGTGCTTTTGTATGAGCCGCGCGCCGCGTTTTATACCGACAACAGTACGAAAATGCAAAAGATAAATATGCACATTGCCAGCACCGTCAGGAAAAATTTCCAGTTACATTTTCAGTACAATGCGACCTCAATCAAAAAAAGCTGGAAATCAGGCGAAGAACTGTCCTAAAATAGCCGTCCAGATGTTAATCCATCTATACCGATTAACACTCAGACTGCCAGTGTCCGTCATCTGCAGACTCATGGTAGAATCTTCTACACATGGCTATTCCACTCGACAGTTTGAGCTAACCAAATTCTCCTTAGGTGAAATTAAATATGGCAAAACACCTTTTTACGTCCGAGTCCGTATCAGAAGGGCATCCTGACAAAATCGCTGACCAAATCTCTGATGCTGTGCTGGATGCAATCCTGGAACAGGATCCAAAAGCACGCGTTGCCTGCGAAACCTACGTCAAAACCGGTATGGTTTTAGTTGGCGGTGAGATCACCACCAGCGCATGGGTTGATATCGAAGAGATCACCCGTAACACGGTTCGCGAAATTGGCTATGTGCATTCCGACATGGGCTTTGACGCCAACTCTTGCGCGGTACTGAGCGCGATTGGTAAACAGTCTCCGGACATCAACCAGGGTGTTGACCGTGCCGATCCGCTGGAACAGGGCGCAGGCGACCAGGGCCTGATGTTTGGTTATGCAACCAACGAAACCGACGTGCTGATGCCAGCACCTATTACCTATGCTCACCGTCTGGTGCAGCGTCAGGCTGAAGTGCGTAAAAACGGCACCTTATCCTGGCTGCGTCCGGATGCCAAAAGCCAGGTAACCTTCCAGTATGACGACGGCAAAATCGTCGGTATTGATGCGGTTGTTCTGTCTACTCAGCACTCTGAAGATATCGACCAGAAATCGCTGCAAGAAGCCGTTATGGAAGAGATCATCAAGCCGGTACTGCCGACTGAATGGCTGACCGCTTCGACCAAATTCTTCATCAACCCAACTGGTCGTTTCGTTATCGGCGGCCCGATGGGCGACTGCGGTCTGACCGGTCGTAAAATCATCGTTGATACCTACGGCGGCATGGCGCGTCACGGCGGCGGTGCATTCTCTGGTAAAGATCCGTCTAAAGTTGACCGTTCCGCAGCCTATGCAGCCCGTTACGTAGCGAAAAACATCGTTGCCGCAGGCCTGGCTGACCGTTGTGAGATTCAGGTTTCCTACGCAATCGGCGTGGCAGAACCGACATCTATCATGGTGGAAACGTTCGGTACTGAAAAAGTGCCTTCAGAGCAGTTGACCCTGCTGGTACGTGAGTTCTTCGACCTGCGCCCGTATGGCCTGATTCAGATGCTGGATCTGCTGCACCCGATTTACAAAGAAACCGCTGCTTACGGTCACTTTGGTCGCGAACATTTCCCATGGGAAAAAACCGACAAAGCACAGTTGCTGCGCGACGCTGCCGGTCTGAAGTAATTTAAACCAGACTAACGCTTATGAAGACCAGCCTCGCGCTGGTCTTTTTTTATACCTATTTCCTCTCCCACATCCATCACCAAACCGCGCTGATTACTATTGCTTTAAATGAAAATGAAAGCGATTACATCACACCATATTTCCCTCTACCTTGAATTAACATCTCTTAGCCAGCATACTTGCATCACTGTTACATTATATTTCATCATTGTCTTAAATTCAGACGACCAACATTATTTAATCCCAATAAATAATGTTAACTTTCAATGAATTAACCAATAACCAGCATGAATGACAGTGTAAGCGATTACACTAATGTGATGTGATTCGCATTTTTTTACCCCGTACTCACCTACCCTTAACATCAACAAAACTAGCTACCCAACCGGAGGGCATCATGCCTGACAATAAAAAAACGGGGCGTTCCAACAAAGCCATGACATTTTTTGTCTGCTTTCTGGCAGCCCTGGCTGGATTACTTTTTGGCCTGGATATCGGTGTTATTGCCGGTGCTTTACCGTTCATCACCGACGAGTTTCAAATTACCCCGCACACTCAGGAATGGGTGGTGAGCTCCATGATGTTTGGTGCGGCGGTAGGTGCTGTCGGCAGCGGTTGGCTCTCCTTCAAACTGGGACGCAAAAAAAGCCTGATGATCGGTGCGATCTTGTTTGTTGCGGGTTCACTGTTCTCCGCCGCTGCGCCAAACGTTGAAGTCCTGCTGGTTTCCCGCGTGCTGCTAGGCCTGGCTGTAGGCGTTGCGTCTTATACCGCGCCGCTGTACCTGTCTGAAATTGCCCCGGAAAAGATTCGTGGCAGCATGATCTCCATGTATCAGCTGATGATCACCATCGGTATTTTGGGCGCGTATCTTTCCGATACAGCCTTTAGCTACAGCGGCGCATGGCGCTGGATGCTGGGTGTAATCATCATCCCTGCCCTGCTGCTTCTGGTCGGCGTTATCTTCCTGCCGGACAGCCCACGTTGGTTTGCAGCTAAACGTCGTTTTGTTGATGCTGAACGCGTCCTGTTGCGTCTGCGTGACACCAGCGCAGAAGCCAAACGCGAGCTGGATGAAATCCGTGAAAGTCTGCAGGTGAAGCAGAGCGGCTGGGCGCTGTTTAAAGAAAACAGCAACTTCCGTCGCGCGGTATTCCTTGGCGTTCTGTTACAGGTGATGCAGCAGTTCACCGGGATGAACGTCATCATGTATTACGCACCGAAAATCTTTGAGCTGGCGGGCTACACCAACACCACCGAGCAGATGTGGGGGACTGTTATCGTCGGTCTGACCAACGTGCTGGCAACCTTTATCGCCATTGGCCTGGTTGACCGTTGGGGCCGCAAGCCTACGCTGATCCTTGGCTTTATCGTGATGGCTGTTGGTATGGGCGTGCTGGGTACAATGATGCACGTGGGTATTCACTCGGCATCCGCACAATACTTCGCAGTACTGATGCTGCTGATGTTTATCGTTGGCTTTGCCATGAGCGCCGGTCCGCTGATTTGGGTACTGTGCTCTGAAATCCAGCCGCTGAAAGGCCGCGATTTCGGCATCACCTGCTCTACTGCAACCAACTGGATTGCCAACATGATCGTCGGCGCAACCTTCCTGACGATGCTGAACTCGCTGGGCAGCGCCAACACCTTCTGGGTCTACGGCGGCCTGAACGTACTGTTCATCTTCCTGACTCTGTGGCTGATCCCTGAAACTAAAAACGTCTCTCTGGAACACATTGAGCGTAACCTGATGAAGGGTCGTAAACTGCGCGAAATTGGCGCACACGACTAATCACCAAAGGCTTCCTCCCCAGCGGAGGAAGCCTTCCTCTTGCAGTCCCTTCCCTGTCGCACTATCCTCTGGCGTTATGAAAACCTCCCGTCTCCCTATCGCCATCCAACAAGCCGTTATGCGTAGCCTGCGGGAAAAACTCGCCCAGGCCAATCTCAAGCTCGAACGCCAATATCCGGAGCCAAAGCTGGTTTACCAACAGCGCGGCACCGCCGCAGGTACCGCATGGCTACAAACCTATGAAATTCGCCTTAATCCCGTCCTGCTGATGGAAAACGTCGACGCATTCATTAACGAAGTTGTGCCCCATGAACTGGCGCATTTACTGGTGTGGAAACACTTTGGGCGCGTGCCGCCACACGGGAAAGAATGGAAATGGATGATGGAAAGCGTTCTGGGCGTACCGGCCCGGCGCACGCATCAGTTTGAACTGCAATCGGTGCAGCGCAAGACCTTTACTTACCGCTGTAAGTGTCAGGAGCACCAACTGACCGTCCGCCGCCATAACCGCGTTGTACGCGGTGAGGCCACCTACCGCTGTGTTCACTGCGGCGAACCGCTGGTTGCAGAATAATCTTCAGAATTATCAGGAACTTTTCTGACCTAACTGATTGCATACTGGAATAACTTTCGCTACGTTGCGGGCTCGTTTTGACACGGAGTTTGTGATGTACCGTCATTTTTCTTTTGCTGCGGCCCTGTTAGCCGCTGCGTTTTCAGGCCCGGTTTTAGCCGAAGGCATCAACAGTTTTTCTCAGGCAAAAGCAGCAGGCGTCAAGGTGAACGCCGATGCGCCGGGCGATTTCTACTGCGGTTGTAAAATTAACTGGCAAGGCAAAAAAGGGGTCGTTGACCTTGAATCCTGCGGCTATAAAGTGCGAAAAAATGAAAACCGCGCCAATCGAATTGAATGGGAGCACGTTGTCCCCGCCTGGCAATTTGGTCATCAGCGTCAGTGCTGGCAGGACGGAGGGCGTAAAAACTGCGCCAAAGATCCGGTCTATCGTAAGATGGAAAGCGACATGCATAACCTGCAACCTGCTGTGGGTGAGGTAAATGGCGATCGCGCTAACTTCATGTACAGCCAGTGGAACGGTGGCGAAGGTCAGTATGGGCAATGCGCCATGAAGGTCGACTTCAAAGAGAAAGTTGCCGAGCCGCCAGCCCGCGCCCGCGGTGCCATTGCTCGTACCTATTTTTACATGCGCGACCAGTACTCTCTAACGCTCTCCCGCCAGCAAACTCAGCTTTTTAACGCCTGGAATAAGCAATATCCGGTCACCGACTGGGAGTGTGAGCGCGACGAACGCATTGCAAAGGTACAGGGGAACCATAACCCATATGTGCAACGCGCTTGCCAGGCGCAAAAGAGCTAACCTACACTAGCGTCAATATTTTTAACCATGCCCTGGCCTTTCGTAGCCCAGGGCCATGACGCGGATGTTTAACTATGCGCATTCCTCGCATTTATCACCCTGAGCCAATCACCTCCGGCAGCCAAATTTCACTGTGTGAAGATGCAGCCAACCATATCGGCCGCGTGCTGCGTATGGGACCGGGCCAGGCGCTACAGCTGTTTGATGGCAGCAATCAGGTATTCGACGCTGAAATCACCCACGCCAGTAAAAAAAGCGTGGACGTGAAGGTACTTAACGCTGAACTCGACGATCGTGAGTCGCCGTTGCACATCCACCTGGGTCAGGTGATGTCGCGCGGTGAAAGAATGGAATTCACTATCCAGAAATCGATCGAACTGGGTGTAAGCCTCATTACGCCACTTTTTTCTGAGCGCTGCGGCGTTAAACTGGACAGTGAACGCCTGAACAAGAAGCTCCAGCAGTGGCAGAAAATCGCCATTGCCGCCTGCGAACAGTGCGGTCGTAACCGGGTGCCCGAAATTCGCCCGGCAATGGATTTGGAAGCATGGTGCGCGGAACAGGACGAAGGTCTGAAACTGAACCTGCATCCGCGCGCCAGTGCCAGCATCAATACGCTGCCGCTGCCGGTGGAACGCATCCGCTTGCTGATTGGCCCGGAAGGCGGGTTGTCGGCAGATGAAATTGCCATGACCGCACGTTATCAGTTTACTGATATTCTGTTAGGACCTCGCGTTCTGCGTACTGAGACAACCGCGCTCACCGCCATTACTGCGCTACAGGTGCGTTTTGGCGATCTGGGCTAAGGCATAAACGGAGAAGAAAATGATCAAGCTCGGCATCGTGATGGATCCCATCGCAAGCATCAACATCAAGAAAGATTCCAGCTTCGCTATGCTGCTGGAAGCGCAACGTCGCGGTTACGAAATTCATTATATGGAGATGGCCGATCTTTATCTGATCAACGGTGAAGCCCGCGCCCATACGCGTACCCTGAGCGTAGAGCAGAACTACGACAAATGGTATGAGTTCAAGAGCGAGCAGGATCTCCCGCTGGCAGACCTGGACGTTATTCTGATGCGTAAGGATCCGCCATTTGATACCGAGTTCATCTACGCAACCTATATTCTGGAACGTGCAGAAGAAAAAGGGACGCTGATCGTCAACAAACCGCAGAGCCTGCGCGACTGCAACGAAAAGCTGTTCACCGCATGGTTTGCCGACCTGACGCCGGAAACGCTGGTCACGCGTAACAAAGCGCAGCTGAAAGCCTTCTGGCAAAAACACAGCGACATCATTCTCAAACCGCTGGATGGTATGGGCGGCGCATCTATTTTCCGTGTGAAGGAAGGCGACCCGAACCTTGGCGTCATTGCTGAAACGCTGACCGAGCACGGTACCCGCTACTGCATGGCGCAGAACTATCTGCCAGCAATTAAAGATGGCGATAAACGCGTCCTGGTGGTCGATGGCGACCCCGTTCCTTATTGCCTGGCGCGTATTCCGCAGGGCGGCGAAACCCGTGGCAACCTGGCCGCTGGCGGTCGTGGCGAGCCGCGTCCATTGACCGACAGCGACTGGGAAATTGCACGTCGCATTGGGCCAACGCTGAAAGCGAAAGGTTTGATTTTTGTCGGTCTGGATATCATTGGCGATCGTCTGACGGAAATTAACGTTACCAGCCCAACCTGTATTCGTGAAATCGAAGCGGAGTTCCCGGTTTCGATTACCGGTACGCTGATGGATGCCATTGAGGCGCGTTTGCAGAAGTAAATACGTTGCCGGATAGCGACGCCATCGCGTCTTATCCGGCCTGAAATTGCACCCCGCAGGCCGGATTAGGCGAAGCCGTCATCCGGCAATGCTATCTTCAGAGGGTGACATCTTCGAGCTTTGCCCACATACTGGGCTCTGTTGCTTTTTTGAACCAGGAAACAGAACCTCTGACAATGAATTTACAGCATCACTTTCTGATTGCCATGCCTGCTCTCCAGGATCCGATTTTCCGCCGTTCCGTGGTGTACATCTGTGAACATAATGAGAACGGAGCAATGGGGATTATCGTTAATAAGCCTCTGGAAAACTTACAAATTGAAGGGATTCTGGAAAAGCTGAAGATTACCCCAGAAGAACGCGATCCGGCCATTCGTCTGGATAAACCAGTGATGCTCGGCGGCCCGCTGGCGGAAGACCGTGGATTTATTCTGCATACCCCGCCGTCACGTTTTGCATCCAGTATCCGCATTTCAGATAACACCATCATCACCACCTCCCGCGATGTACTAGAAACCCTGGGCACACAAGAACAACCGTCCGAAGTGCTGGTTGCGCTGGGTTATTCATCATGGGAAAAAGGTCAACTGGAACAAGAGCTACTGGATAACGCCTGGCTCACGGCGCCCGCAGACCTCAACATCTTATTCAAAACGCCGATTGCCGACCGCTGGCGCGATGCGGCGAAGCTTATCGGGATAGATATTCAGACCATGCCTGGCGTGGCGGGACATGCCTGATGAGCGGAACATTACTCTCTTTTGATTTTGGTACGAAAAGTATTGGTGTTGCTGTTGGTCAGCGCATTACCGGTACGGCCAGACCGTTGCCCGCCATTAAAGCGCAGGACGGTACGCCGGACTGGAGTTTGATTGAACGCCTGCTGAAAGAGTGGCAGCCGGATGAAATTATCGTAGGCCTGCCGCTCAACATGGATGGCACCGAACAGCCCCTTACCGCGCGCGCACGTAAGTTCGCTAACCGTATTCACGGCCGCTTTGGCGTAACCGTAACGCTGCACGATGAACGCTTGAGCACCGTCGAGGCCCGCTCCGGCCTGTTCGAACAAGGCGGATACCGGGCGTTGAATAAAGGCAAAGTAGATTCCGCTTCTGCCGTGGTCATCCTCGAAAGCTATTTCGAGCAGGGTTACTAAATCCGTCCCTGCGCCTGACGCTGCTGCTGACTTTGTGCAAATGTCTGCATACCTGTCTGTTGCCCGGTTTGAATTACGCCGGGTAGCTGATGCGTTTTCCCTTCACGAATCAAATTGCCCACGGCTGGCGTGTTGACGAGCAGCTCAAATAGCGCCACGCGTCCTCCCAGCTTATCTTCCTCCAGCTTTTGCGAAAGTACCGCCCGCAGGCTGTCTGCTAACTGGTTACGCACCGGATCCTTCTCTGTTGCCGAAAAGGTGTCCACCAGCCGCGCGATGGCCTGTGCCGCCCCTCGCGTATGTAACGTTGCCAGCACCAGATGCCCGGTTTCCGCTGCCGTTAACGCCAGGCGAATGGTTTCCGCGTCGCGCAGTTCGCCCAGCAAAATGACGTCGGGATCTTCACGCAGCGCGCCGCGTAAACCGGCGGCAAAAGAAGCGCAGTGTACGCCCACCTCCCGTTGGTGAATAAGACAACGCTGGCTGGTGTAGCGATATTCAATCGGGTCTTCCAGCGTCAGAATATGCCCCGCAACTTGCTGATTAAGGTACTCAACCATCGCCGCCAGGGTCGTTGATTTACCGCTACCGGTAGCGCCTGTCACCAGAATTAACCCATTTTCACTGCGCAGCAGTTCAGGTATGACGTCAGGGGTCTGGAGATCGTCTAAACGTGGGCAATCAAGCGGGAGCAATCTTAGCGCCAGCGAGGTTCCCTGTTGATGAGCAAAAGCACTGGCGCGCAGCCGCCGGGAACCTGCCAGCGCAATAGCAAAATCAATCTGCCCCTGTTCCTGCCACTGTACCTGTTGTTGCTCACTGAGCCAGCACATCAGCAGATTCTCCACGTCAGGCGTAGTAAAGGGTGCGATTTCGACTTTTCCACGTATGCGCCAGCGCGCAGGCCATGCATTGCACAGGTGTAGATCCGACACGTTATGCTTTACACTAAGGGCCACTATTTCTTCCATATTCATATGAACATCCTCGGAAAATGAACGATATCGCGCATAACCTGGCACATGTCCGGGACAAAATCTCAGCCGCCGCGACGCGTTGCGGGCGGTCTTCAGAAGAAGTTACGTTGCTTGCAGTCAGTAAAACCAAACCTGCGAGCGCCATCGAAGAAGCCATTACCGCAGGGCAGCGTGCCTTCGGTGAAAACTATGTGCAGGAAGGGGTGGATAAAATCCGCTACTTCCAGGAAAAAGGCGTCAACGATCTGCAGTGGCACTTTATCGGCCCGCTGCAGTCCAACAAAAGTCGTCTGGTCGCCGAGCACTTTGACTGGTGCCATACGATCGACCGTCTGCGTATCGCTGCCCGTCTGAGCGAACAGCGCCCGGCGGAACTGCCGCCGCTCAATGTACTGATCCAAATTAATATCAGCGATGAGAACAGTAAGTCAGGAATTCCGCTGGCAGAGCTTGATGCACTAGCCGCTGAAGTCGCTGCACTGCCGCGCATTACCCTGCGTGGTCTGATGGCGATTCCGGCTCCAGAGTCAGATTATGTAAGGCAGTTTGAAGTTGCACAGCAAATGGCGGTAGCATTTGCCGGGTTGAAAACACGCTACCCAGGCATCGACACTCTCTCACTGGGAATGTCTGATGATATGGATGCCGCCATCGCGGCGGGTAGCACGATGGTGCGCATTGGCACTGCCATTTTTGGTGCTCGTGATTACACTAAAAAATAAGGAAAACTAAGGAACACCATGAATACGTTGACCTTCCTGCTCTCAACGGTAATTGAGCTGTATACCATGGCGCTGCTGCTGCGCGTGTGGATGCAATGGTCTCGCTGCGATTTTTACAACCCGTTCTCGCAGTTTATAGTGAAAATCACTCAGCCCATCATTGGGCCGTTACGCCGCATTATTCCCCCGATGGGGCCGATCGACAGCGCCTCGGCATTAGTTGCGCTCGTTCTCAGCTTTATCAAAGCAATCGTGCTGTTTAAGGTGGTCACGTTCCAGCCGATCATCTGGATCGCCGCCGTACTGATTGTCCTGAAGACTATCGGGCTGTTGATTTTCTGGGTGCTGCTTGTGATGGCGATTATGAGCTGGGTCAGCCAGGGCCGCAGTCCTGTAGAGTACGTGCTGATTCAACTGGCAGATCCGCTGCTGCGTCCTATCCGTCGCATACTTCCAGGCATGGGCGGGATAGATTTCTCCCCAATGATTCTGGTTCTGCTGCTCTACGTTATTAACATGGGCATCGCGGAAGTGTTACAGGCGACAGGCAACATGCTGCTGCCGGGGCTGTGGATGGCGCTATGAGTGCCGTTACACCCTGCGACGACGGTCTGGTTTTACGGCTCTACATTCAGCCTAAAGCCAGCCGTGACAGTATTGTGGGTTTACATGGCGACGAAGTTAAAGTCGCCATTACCGCCCCGCCAGTAGATGGCCAGGCCAATAGCCATCTGGTGAAGTTTCTCGGCAAACAGTTCCGTGTGGCAAAAAGCCAGGTCGTCATTGAGAAGGGCGAGCTTGGTCGTCACAAACAGGTTAAAATCATTCATCCGCAACAGATCCCGCCCGAAATTGCGGCGTTAACTGATTAGGTATCCCATGCAAAAAGTTGTCCTCGCGACCGGCAATGCCGGTAAAGTGCGTGAACTCGCCTCTCTTCTGAGTGATTTCGGTCTTGATGTTGTTGCCCAAACGGAACTGGGTGTTGATTCTGCAGACGAGACCGGGCTGACGTTTATTGAGAACGCCATTCTGAAGGCGCGTCATGCCGCGCAAATTACCGGCTTACCGGCCATTGCTGATGACTCAGGTCTGGCAGTAAATGCCCTTGGCGGCGCGCCGGGTATCTATTCAGCCCGCTATTCCGGCGAAGATGCGACCGATCAGCAGAACCTGGAAAAACTGCTTCACACCCTGCAGGATATTCCTGATGACAAGCGCCAGGCGCAGTTCCACTGCGTGCTGGTGTATATGCGCCATGCAGACGATCCAACGCCTGTTGTTTGCCACGGAAGCTGGCCGGGCGTGATTACCCGCGAACCTGCCGGAAACGGTGGTTTTGGCTACGACCCGATCTTCTTTGTGCCGTCTGAAGGGAAAACCGCAGCCGAACTGACCCGTGAAGAAAAGAGTGCAATTTCTCACCGCGGACAGGCGCTAAAGCTGCTGCTGGATGCCCTGCGTAATGGTTAAGCTTCCGCCGCTAAGTCTTTATATTCACATCCCGTGGTGCGTGCAGAAATGCCCGTACTGCGACTTCAACTCGCATGCGCTAAAGGGCGAAGTCCCTCATGACGACTATGTGCAGCATCTGCTGAGCGATCTGGATACTGAGGTAGCCCATGCCCAGGGCCGTGAAGTAAAGACGATTTTTATCGGTGGTGGTACGCCGAGCCTGCTTTCTGGCCCGGCGATGCAAACGCTGCTCGACGGCGTGCGAGCACGGCTGAATCTGGCCGAAGATGCAGAAATCACGATGGAGGCGAATCCCGGGACGGTGGAAGCCGATCGCTTTGTGGATTATCAACGCGCTGGCGTCAACCGTATCTCGATTGGCGTACAGAGCTTTAGCTCCGCCAAACTCGAACGTCTGGGACGTATTCACGGGCCGGAAGAAGCCAAACGAGCAGCACACCTGGCGAGCGGTCTGGGGCTACGCAGCTTTAACCTCGACCTGATGCATGGTTTGCCGGATCAGACGCTGGAAGAGGCGCTGGGCGATTTACAGCAGGCCATCGCGCTCAACCCACCGCATCTTTCCTGGTATCAGTTAACCATCGAACCCAACACGCTGTTCGGTTCCCGACCGCCGGTTTTACCGGACGATGACGCGCTGTGGGATATTTTTGAGCAAGGCCACCAGCTACTGACCGCCGCGGGATATCAGCAGTACGAAACCTCAGCCTACGCCAGACCGGGTTATCAGTGTCAGCACAACCTTAACTACTGGCGTTTTGGCGACTATCTTGGCATTGGCTGCGGCGCACACGGTAAGATCACATTCCCTGACGGACGCATCCTGCGCACCACCAAAACACGGCATCCGCGTGGGTATATGCAAGGGCGTTATCTCGAAAGCCAGCGCGATGTCGCCGAAGCCGATAAGCCGTTCGAGTTCTTCATGAACCGTTTCCGGCTGCTGGAAGCCGCGCCTCGCGCGGAGTTTACGCAATATACCGGTCTTACCGAAGACGTTATTCGTCGACAGATCGATGAGGCTATTTCCCAGGGCTACCTGAGTGAATGCGATGAGTACTGGCAGATTACCCAACACGGTAAGCTGTTCTTGAATTCGCTGCTGGAGCTGTTTCTGGCGGAGTGATGGCTGGTGAACGTAGGCCTGATAAGCGTAGCGCCATCAGGAAAATTGCCGGATGGCGGCTGCGTCTTATCCGGCCTACAGGGTTAGGGCGGTAAGCGCAGCCACCTTCATCGATTAATACTGATTAAACATTTCCTGGATCTGCTTAGGATCCTTGGTTTGAGTCAGCGCAAGCTGCAGCAGAACACGTGCTTTTTGCGGGTTCAGGGAACCTGAAGCCACAAATCCGTATTTTGCATCATCAACTTCTGCATCCTGTGTAGTGGCGCCCGTTGGTACACGGGATGAACGCACTACAACGGTACCTTTATGCGCGGCGGTTGCCAGCGTATCGAAAATGGTTTTATACAGGTTACCGTTACCTACACCCGCACTGACGATCCCGGCGTAACCCGCATCCACCAGCGCTTTTGCCGGCAGATCAGAGGCGTTAGCGTAGTTATAAACAATTCCAACCTTCGGCAGCTCGGTCAGCTTAGACACATCGAACGGAGTAGACGTGGTGTGCTTACGCGCAGGCGTACGCTGGTAGTCGATTTTACCGTTATGGATGTAACCCAACGGGCCGTAGTTAACGGATTTGAAGGTAGCGACGTCGGTAGTGTTGGTTTTAGTCACGTCACGACCATCCATAACGGTGTCGTTCATCACCACCAGCACTCCGCGGTTGGCAGAGGCTTTGTCTGCGGCAGTTACTACTGCGTTATACAGGTTAAACGGGCCATCAGCGCTCATACCCGTAGACGGACGCATTGCGCCGACCAGCACCACCGGTTTGTTACACTTGACGGTCAGGTCGAGGAAATAGGCGGTTTCTTCCATGGTATCCGTACCATGTGTTACCACGAAGCCGTCGGTTTTATCACACTCGGTATTAATCTTTTTCGCCAGCGTTAACCAGACTTCGTCATTCATATCCTGGGAGCCGATATTCACCACCTGCTCGCCTTTAACGACAGCGATATCTTTCAATTGAGGTACGGCCTCAACCAGATTTTCTACGCCAACCTTGCCTGCCGTGTAGTTAGATTTTGTCGCGGAATCACCACCGCCGGCAATCGTTCCGCCGGTCGCTAAAATGGTGATGTTTGGCAGTGCAAGCGCCGCGCCGCTGAAACCCATAACCAGTGCGGCAAGTGCCGTTTTCTTGAAAAACTCCATGTTATTTCTCCAGTTACTTGAATTTGCAGCATTATGTCTATCCTACAGATGAATAATGTGACGAGTTCCAATTAACCAGATTTATATCTCCACCAAATTGCCGTTCTTAGAGATGGATATCAAAAAAACAGAAATATACAAAATAAAACGGCACAGAATGTTTCTGTGCCGTTAATAAGAGGTGAAGATTATTTCAGAGTGCTAACCAGCGTTTTACGATCGTTTTCCAGCGTCACAACGCGGGAACAAACATCTTTGCCAAACTGCTGGAAGTCTTGTTCCTGATTCTTCCATTCGTTCTGAATTGAGGTCTGCAAACCACCGAGGCTTCCGAGTACGCCCTGCAGTGGATTACCACCGCCTTTGAGCACGGCTTTCGCTCCCATCTCGTTGATGCTGTCCTGCAAAATGCCGCCCATCGCCTGATTCACCAGCTGTTGTCCGTCCGCGCGGACCTGATCAATCGCCTTATAATGGAAAGTCAGGCCATCAGTTCGATGCTCGATGATGCGGTTCATCTGCTCTTTCAATTGCGCATCCAGCTTGGTTAAGCGGCCACGCATGTTGCTGCTTTCACCGACCTCTTTGGCGATGATTTTGTCCAGCGCCACGCGACCTTTCTCTACGCGCGCTCTGGCACCTTCGTCGATCCACGGCAGGCTGCTACGCAACGCCGCCTGATAATCTTTGGCCTGCTCACGCTGTGCGGCGTTCAGGTTGTACTGTTTACCGTTGAAGGTGACATCACCAGCCTGGGTAATAACCAGGTCGCCATTCTCGCCCTTCACCTGCACCGTTTGTGGGCTCAAAATCACATCGTCACGCGGGGTGACGCTGCACTGGTAATCTGCATGTGCGGCCATCGCCGTGAACGTTAGGACTGCCGCCAGCAGCGTTTTGCGCATCATATCTTTCCCTCAATACAAATCGGGCCGGCATTTGCCGACCCTGTGCTACTTAGTCCCACCAAATATCGAAAAGTTCGCTGGTACACACTTCTTCGAGTTTGTGCTCTTCCAGCCACTTACGCACGATTGCCTGGTGTTCTTCGGTGCATTTGCCGATTTCCTGCAGACAGATCAGACCTTCCCAGGCCAGATAGCCGCTGCCGTCAAAAGCCAGCTTGTTCGGTTCGATGACTTCATTGATAAAGTCATCAACGATTTGATCGACCTGCTCTCCAGATGTACCTTCCGGGAAACGCCATGCAACCGAAAATCCTACTTCCTGGAATTCTTCGATGTGCATCTTTTTACGCAGACGACGGCTACGGTTCTTTGCCATTATTTCACCCTCTCGAACATTAAGTCCCATACGCCGTGGCCAAGACGATGACCACGTTGTTCAAATTTGGTTACCGGGCGCGATTCCGGGCGCGGTACATAATCGTTACTCTCTGACTGGTTTTTATACCCGTCAATCGAGGACATCACTTCAAGCATGTGCTCCGCATACGCTTCCCAGTCGGTCGCCATATGGAACACGCCGCCCAGCTTCAGCTTACTTAAGATATGCTCAGCAAACGGTACCTGAACGATACGGCGTTTATTATGACGTGCTTTATGCCACGGGTCAGGGAAAAACAGCTGAACCATAGATAAAGAATTGTCAGGAATCATTTTATGCAGGACTTCAACGGCATCATGGCACATGACGCGCAGGTTCTCGACACCCTCTTCATGGGCTGAAGCCAGACACGCACCAACGCCCGGTGAGTGAACCTCAATGCCGAGGAAATTCTGTTCCGGACGCGCTTTCGCCATTGCAACCAGCGACGCTCCCATACCAAAACCGATTTCCAGCGTGACTGGCGCGTCACGGCCAAACAGTTCTGCGAAATCTACAGGCTCTTCGCTGAACTCAACGCCCATCACCGGCCAGTAGTTTTCCAGCGCGTGTTCCTGCCCTTTCGTCAGTCGCCCCTGGCGACGAACAAAACTACGAATCCGGCGCAGAGGGCGGCCGTTTTCATCAAATTCCGGTGAAATGACGTCGTTCTTCATAAAAGTTTAGTCTGCTGTGTTTGAGTTCTGAAAACGGGCATTATCCAAAGTTAGTTGCCGGATGCAAGTAAAGGAAGAAAGTGAGCAGCGGAAAGTTCCGGTTTACACCCCGTTGCCGCTGTGCTGCAATCTTGCCCCCGGCAATAATGAAACGGTAATCATGCAAGCGTCTCAATTTTCGGCTCAGGTTTTGAGCTGGTACGACAAATACGGGCGGAAAACGCTGCCCTGGCAAATTGACAAGACGCCTTACAAAGTATGGCTCTCTGAGGTAATGCTGCAACAAACTCAGGTTGCGACCGTTATCCCCTATTTTGAGCGCTTTATGGCGCGCTTCCCAACGGTAACGGATTTGGCCCATGCGCCGCTGGATGAAGTTCTGCATTTGTGGACCGGGCTGGGTTATTACGCCCGTGCGCGTAATCTGCATAAAGCCGCGCAGCAGGTTGTGACGCTGCATAGCGGTATATTTCCGCAAACCTTTGATGAAGTAGCCGCCCTACCTGGCGTCGGACGTTCAACCGCAGGCGCGATCCTTTCTCTCTCTCTGGGTCAGCATTTTCCGATTCTCGACGGTAACGTCAAACGCGTGCTGGCTCGCTGTTATGCTGTAAGCGGCTGGCCGGGTAAAAAAGAGGTCGAAAAGAAGCTGTGGGAGCTGAGCGAGCAAGTTACGCCGGCCCAGGGTGTTGAGCGTTTTAATCAGGCGATGATGGATTTAGGCGCCATGGTCTGTACGCGCTCAAAACCTAAATGTTCCCTGTGTCCGTTGGAAAATGGCTGTGTGGCGAGCGCCAGTGCAAGTTGGGCGCTGTATCCCGGTAAAAAGCCCAAACAGACGTTACCGGAACGAACGAGCTATTTTTTACTGATGCAGCATGATGACGAAGTGCTGCTCTCACAGCGACCGCCCAGCGGCTTATGGGGTGGCTTATACTGTTTTCCGCAGTTTGACGACGAAGATGGACTGCGCAACTGGCTGGCGCAACGACAAATTAACGCAGATAATCTGACCCAACTTAATGCGTTTCGCCATACCTTTAGCCATTTCCACTTAGATATTGTGCCTATGTGGCTTCCCGTGTCTTCATTCACCTCATGCATGGATGAAGGCAACGCGCTCTGGTATAACTTAGCGCAACCGCCGTCGGTCGGACTGGCGGCTCCCGTGGAGCGTTTGTTACAGCAATTACGTGCCGGTACACACGTTTAACGTACCGGACGATAGAGAGGACTTTTTATGAGCAGAACGATTTTTTGCACTTTCCTGCAACGCGAAGCAGAAGGCCAGGATTTTCAGCTGTACCCGGGCGATCTGGGAAAACGCATTTATAACGAGATTTCTAAAGAAGCATGGGCGCAATGGCAGCATAAACAGACCATGCTGATTAACGAGAAAAAACTCAATATGATGAACGTCGAACACCGTAAGTTACTGGAACAGGAGATGATTAACTTCCTGTTTGAAGGTAAGGATGTGCATATTGAAGGCTATACGCCAGAATCATAAGAACCGTTGCCGGATGGCGCTGCGCTTATCCGGCCTACGATTTAATCTGGTCCTTGCAAACAACAAACACAACACGCACTCCCGGAATGATGAAAAAATTTCTCGCGCTTGCCGTTATTGCGCCGTTGCTCATCTCCTGTTCCAGTTCGACCAAAAAAGGCGATTCCTATAACGAAGCCTGGGTCAAGGATACCAACGGTTTTGATATTCTGATGGGGCAATTTGCCCATAATATTGAGAATTTGTGGGGATTTAAGGAAGTGCTGATTGCGGGTCCGAAGGACTACGTAAAGTATACCGATCAGTATCAAACCCGCAGCCACATCAACTTTGATGACGGTACGATAACCGTCGAGACCATTGCCGGGACAGATCCCGCCGGACACCTGCGTCGGGCGATTATCAAGACATTGCTGATGGGCGATGATCCGGGTTCTATCGACCTCTATTCCGATGTCGACGACATTAAGATTTCCAAAGAACCATTCCTGTACGGACAGGTGGTTGATAATACCGGCCAGCCCATTCGTTGGGAGGGGCGTGCCACCAACTTTGCCAACTACCTGCTGCAAACACGACTTAAAAGCCGCAGCAATGGCCTGCGTATCATCTATAGCGTGACGATCAATCTGGTGCCGAACCACCTTGATAAGCGCGCGCATAAATACGTTGGCATGGTGCGTCAGGCTTCACGTAAGTATGGCGTCGACGAGTCGCTGATTCTGGCTATCATGCAAACCGAATCCTCGTTTAACCCGTATGCGGTGAGCCATGCCGATGCGCTGGGACTGATGCAGGTGGTACAGCACAGCGCCGGGAAAGATGTGTTCCGCTCGCAAGGGCGCTCAGGCACACCAAGCCGTAGCTTCTTATTTGACCCGGCCAGCAACATTGATACCGGTACGGCCTATCTGGCAATGCTCAACAATGTCTATTTGGGCGGTATCGATAATCCGACCTCACGTCGCTATGCGGTAATCACCGCGTATAACGGCGGCGCGGGCAGCGTGCTACGCGTGTTCTCGAACGATAAAATTCAGGCCGCGAATATCATTAACAGCATGTCTCCAGGTGACGTTTATCAAACGCTGACCACCCGACATCCCTCTGCTGAATCACGCCGATACCTTTACAAGGTCAATTCCGCACAAAAATCCTATCGACGCCGCTAATGTATTCCTCTTCAGCCCCCTAAAACGGGGGCCTGAAGCACCAAAAATGTTAACTCCATCACCCTTTTGCTTTGCAATCAGAAATTGTTTGCAAATATTTGTCACAGGTAACAAAAAAAGAGTGCCTCTCATTGATAGAATCACATCATATAGCCACGGCAAATGTGCCTTTTAAAACATTCATCCGCATTACGGTGTGAGGAAATTAACATGAATCTTAAGCTGCAGCTGAAAGTTCTCTCGTTTCTGCAGTTCTGCTTATGGGGTAGTTGGCTCACTACCCTCGGCTCCTATATGTTTGTCACCCTTAAATTCGATGGTGCATCCATTGGCGCGGTGTATAGCTCGCTGGGGATCGCCGCCGTGTTTATGCCAACGCTGTTAGGGATCGTGGCCGATAAATGGATCAGTGCGAAGTGGGTTTACGCCCTTTGCCACCTGGTCGGCGCAGGAACGCTGTTTGCCGCAGCCGAAGTCACCACGCCAGGGGCCATGTTCTTTGTGATCTTGCTTAACTCCCTGGCCTATATGCCAACACTGGGGCTAATCAACACCATCTCCTACTATCGCCTGCAATCTGCCGGGATGGATATCGTTACCGACTTCCCGCCAATTCGTATCTGGGGCACCATCGGCTTTATTCTGGCGATGTGGGCCGTGAGCTTCTCCGGCTTTGAACTGAGCCATATGCAGCTGTACATCGGTGCGACATTGTCCCTGGTACTGGTATTGTTCACCCTGACGCTGCCGCATATTCCGGTTGCCAATCAGCAGAAAAACCAGAGCTGGACATCAATGCTCGGTCTGGATGCTTTCGCGCTGTTTAAAAACAAGCGTATGGCGATTTTCTTCATCTTCTCAATGATGCTGGGCGCAGAGCTGCAGATTACCAATATGTTTGGTAACACCTTCCTGCACAGCTTCGATAACAACCCACTGTTCTCCGGTAGCTTTATCGTGGAACACGCATCGGTGATGATGTCGATTTCACAGATTTCCGAGACGCTGTTTATCCTGACCATCCCGTTCTTCTTAAGCCGTTACGGTATTAAGAACGTGATGCTTATCAGTATTGTGGCGTGGATGCTGCGCTTCGGCCTGTTTGCCTACGGCGATCCAACGCCGTTCGGTACCGTGCTGCTGGTTCTGTCGATGATTGTTTACGGCTGCGCCTTCGACTTCTTCAACATCTCTGGTTCCGTGTTCGTGGAGAAAGAAGTACGCCCTGAAATCCGCGCCAGCGCACAGGGTATGTTCCTGATGATGACCAACGGTTTCGGTTGTATTCTGGGCGGACTGGTGAGCGGTAAAGTCGTTGAACACTATACGCTGAACGGTATTACCGACTGGCAGACCGTGTGGTTGATCTTCGCAGGTTACTCGCTGGTTCTGGCTTTTGCCTTCGTTGCGCTGTTTAAATACAAACACGTACGCGTTCCAGCAGGTACCCAGACTATCGCGCACTAACGTTTACGTATAGAAAAGCGGGTTGCCAAAAGGTAACCCGCTTTTTTTGCACTTACTTCACCACATATCCATACAGACGCTTAATACCGTCTGCATCCGTTTCACTGTAAACTCCTTGCAGCTCCGGCGAGAAGCCTGGCAGCAGGTTTACGCCCTCTTCCAGCGCCAGGAAATATTGCTGTACCGCCCCACCCCATACTTCGCCCGGTACCACGCACAGCACGCCCGGAGGATAAGGCAGCGCACCTTCCGCCGCAATGCGGCCAGCTGCTTCACTAATCCGCACCAGTTCAACATCACCACGGATAAAAGCGCTGTTCGCATCCTGTGGGTTCATCGCCACGGCAGGTAAACTTTTCTGACGGAACATCGCTTTTTGCAGATCTTTCACATCAAAGCTGACGTACAGTGAGTGCATCTCCTGGCACAGTTCACGCAGGGTGTAATCCCGATAGCGTACCGGATACTTATTGAAGATGGTGGGCAGCACATCTGCCAGCGGCGTATCGTCTTCAATATGCTGCTCAAACTGCGCCAGCATCGCCACCAGTTGCGCCAGTTTCTCTGCGCTTTCTGCCGGGGTCAGCAGGAACAGAATCGAGTTAAGGTCGCATTTCTCCGGCACGATGCCGTTTTCACGCAGGTAATGCGCCAGAATCGTCGCCGGAATACCAAACTCGGTATATTGCCCGGTTTGTGCGTCAATGCCTGGAGTGGTTAACAGCAGTTTGCAAGGGTCAACGAAATACTGGTCGCGCGCGTAGCCGGAAAAACCATGCCATTTAGCACCTGGTTCAAAGCTAAAGAAGCGGCGCTCGCTGGCAATCACCTGCGTCGGATAGCTTTCCCACGGTTTGCCATCAACTACCGGGGGAATAAACGGCTGAATCATCTTGCAGCGGGTAAGAACCGCTTTACGGGCCTCAATGCCCAGCGTCACACACTCCGCCCATAGCCGACGGCCGCTCTCGCCTTCATGGATTTTGGCGTTAACATCCAGCGCCGCAAACAGCGGGTAAAACGGACTGGTAGAAGCATGCAGCATAAATGCATTATTCAGACGCTTATGCGGGCAGAACCGCGCCTGACCGCGAATATGGTTATCCTTTTTGTGGATCTGCGAAGTTTGCGAGAATCCGGCCTGCTGTTTGTGTACCGACTGGGTGACAAAAATCCCCGGATCGTTAGCATCAAGCTCCAGCAGCAGCGGTGACCCATCGGCCATCATCGGAATAAATTGCTCGTAACCGACCCATGCAGAGTCAAACAGGATGTAATCACACAGATGACCGATCTTGTCGATCACCTGCCGGGCATTGTAGATCGTACCGTCATAGGTGCCGAGCTGAATGATCGCCAGACGGAACGGGCGCGGTTGATCGGCCTTTTGCGGCGCAACCTCGCGAAGTTGCTGGCGCAGATACTCCTCATCAAAGCAGTGCTCGTCAATACCGCCAATAAAGCCAAACGGATTACGCGCCGCTTCCAGATACACCGGCGTCGCACCCGCCTGGATCAGCGCACCGTGGTGGTTCGACTTATGGTTATTACGGTCAAACAGCACCAGATCGCCGCGCGTCAGCAGCGCATTGGTTACTACTTTATTGGCCGCAGAGGTCCCGTTCAGCACAAAGTAGGTTTTATCCGCGTGGAAAACTTTCGCGGCAAATTTCTGCGCATGTTTCGCCGAGCCTTCATGAATCAGCAGATCGCCAAGCTTAACGTCGGCGTTGCACATATCCGCGCGAAACAGATTCTCGCCAAAGAACTCGTAGAAATGGCGCCCCGCGGGATGCTTTTTAAAGAACTCACCGTGTTGATGTCCTGGGCAGGCAAATGTGCTGTTCCCCATCTCGACATACTGAGTCAATGTGTCATAGAACGGCGGCAGCAAATTTTCTTCATACTGACAGGCAGCAGACTCCAGCTCCAGCCAGTCCTGCGCCTGACCGCGAATGACCGCATTCACGCCCGCCGGCAGATCAACATCCGACTCTGCGAACAGAAACACGGGTATATGAAAACCGGTGCGTTTCAGCAAAGCAAGGATCCCGCTGCGGCTATCCGCAACGGTAATGACGACTGCCGCAACGTCAGTAAAATCAGTACTGTCCAGCGACACCACCTGACGATGGCTGGACAGACGAGAAACCAGTTCTCCACTGGCGGCAATTTTCATTGATTTCATAAGCGCAATAACCCGTTTCGGGAAAATCAAAAGTCCCGGACAAAGCCATATTGCTTTGCCCACGAAATGACAGGTCAAACTGGTTACCAGCCCCGACCGCCAGACATCAGTAAAAGCAGATAGCCTCTGATTTTACTGTTATCCTGCAGTGAGCGTGCGCTGCCCTCACCGCATGGTGGGAGCGTAAAGATAAGTCGCAGGAAGGGGCAAACGTCGCGCAAAAAGGCGATGTTGAAGGCGATGTAGGGGGAGTAATATCATCCCAGGCAGCCCCATTCAGACAGGAGAAAATTCGCGCAATCATGGCACCTTTCACTTTCAGGCGCAAGATAAAATCCGGAGCCTGAACCTCACAGATAAACAAGCAATCCGCCTGTCAATCGCGGCATAATAATGCAATCTGAAAACATATTTTACCCAGAGAATTGCCTTTAGCATCAAGACGATAATGGGTATGCAGGAGCAAACGTGGTAATTGGACCCTTTATTAATGCTGGCGCCATTTTATTTGGTGGTGTTCTCGGCGCACTACTCAGCCAGCATTTACCGGAACGCATTCGTGCCTCCATGACCTCCATATTCGGACTGTGCTCTTTGGGGATTGGTATTTTGCTGGTTATCAAGTGCGCTAACCTACCGGTGATGGTCCTGGCTACGTTGGTCGGTGCATTAATTGGTGAGTTCTGTTATCTGGAAAAAGGGATCAATACCGCGGTTGCCAAAGCGCAGCAGCTTTTCACCCGGTCGGATGCCAAAACCACGCACGAATCCTTCATCCAGAGCTATGTGGCCATCATCGTGCTATTTTGCGCCAGTGGTACCGGGATCTTCGGGGCTATACATGAAGGGATGACCGGCGACCCGAATATTTTAATCGCCAAATCGTTTCTTGATTTCTTCACGGCCATCATCTTCGCCTGTTCATTAGGTATCGCGGTATCGGCAATTTGTGTACCAATGCTGGCAATCCAGTTAACGCTTGCCACCTGCGCGGCAATGATTTTGCCCCTAACGACGCCAGCCATGATGGCCGATTTCAGCGCCGTAGGTGGGCTACTGTTGTTGGCAACCGGTTTACGTATTTGTGGAATCAAAATGTTTGCGGTTGTGAATATGCTTCCTGCCCTTCTGCTGGCAATGCCGCTTTCCGCCGCGTGGACGGCATTTTTTGCCTGAGAATGCGTGCAATAGCAACAATGTGGTGATAGATTGTGCAGTCTGCGTTGATTTGAAGAAATTTCGTTGACGAAACGAAGCGAATCGGTTTTAATGCGCGTCGTTGCCCGGATAGCTCAGTCGGTAGAGCAGGGGATTGAAAATCCCCGTGTCCTTGGTTCGATTCCGAGTCCGGGCACCACTATTTAAAGAAACCAGCCTACGGGCTGGTTTTTTGCTTTCTGGGGTTCCGGTAGATTTCTGGTCATCTTAGCCACAGTTACCATCACTCGGCCTCTTCCATCCAGCCTGAGCATTTCCTTTTAGCTACTCCCTGCCCTTGCGGTCACAGTGCCGTCTTCTTTTGGGTTTCAAACGGGCAATAAACACAACTCCAACTTCTATGCCTGTCTGGTGGATTCATCACAGCAAGGCAAAATCCGGTCTTTGTCCGGTCTGGAGAAGGAAGGTGATGCTGCCAACTTACTGATTTAGTGTATGATGGTGTTTTTGAGGTGCTCCAGTGGCTTCTGTTTCTATCAGCTGTCCCTCCTGTTCAGCTACTGACGGGGTGGTGCGTAACGGCAAAAGCAC
>NZ_JBIMRA010000040.1:0-16457 GCF_043945515.1 Citrobacter freundii complex sp. 2024EL-00216
AGTACCAGCGTACGGCCCACAGAATGATGTCACGCTGAAAATGCCGGCCTTTGAATGGGTTCATGTGCAGCTCCATCAGCAAAAGGGGATGATAAGTTTATCACCACCGACTATTTGCAACAGTGCCATAGATTCTTACGTAGCGTTTCTGGCGTGCATTTTCGGGTGGTTTGTTACTGTTTTTAACGGGGATACGTCAGAAACGCGCTCAGGCCGTCTGAGCGGTACGCGTAATGAGGCGTTATGGTAAATAGCCTATGCTAATGTCCGCTAAGAGCGAGAAGCGGATGTTAATTAAACAAATTTTTACATATTTACCACAATTTTTGTTGTCTAGAAGATATAACCAGTTTTAGTCTTAATTTCATCATAACTTATCATGCTTGGAGTGTTATTTTGATAGACAGACTCGACCACTTAGTGCTGACATGTCACTCAATCGAAAAATGTGTGGACTTTTATACTCGAATACTGGGTATGGAGGTAACTATGTTTAAAAATAATCGTCGAGCACTTATTTTTGGTAACCAAAAAATAAATATCCATGAATATGGTAAAGAATTTGAACCTAAGGCTCACCTACCAGTTCCCGGATCGCTTGATCTCTGTTTTATAGTCAGCAAGTCAATTCCCGAGATTCTTTCACATCTTTCAGAACAAAATGTTCAAGTGCTTGAGGGTCCCATAGAAAGAACTGGTGCAAGAGGGAATATAATTTCTGTATATATTCGTGATCCAGACTTAAATCTTATAGAGTTATCAGTATACAAATAAATAGTTGCAGCTCTACACGAATTCATGTGGCTCGTTTGCATAGGGGGCTAATATTGTCAGGGTTTAAATACAAAAATGAACCTCATACATCCCCTTTCAAATGAATATATTATCTTTGCCATGAGCCTTGATAGGGAATATAGTTCGCAGCTGGCAGAATTGAGAATTTGATTGATTTTAATTTGCGACCTTAAGATAACCAAATGAAAATAAAGGAGTATCTATGATTTCAACAAGCCTGATTGCGATTGCTGCAGTTCTTGTCATGGGGGTTATGAGCCCTGGGCCAAGCTTCATTTATGTTGCCCGAAATGCTGTTGTCCATTCAAGATTACATGGGTTGGTAACTGCCCTCGGTACTGGTGTGGGGGCGGCAACATTTTCTCTTATGGCGATGCTGGGATTACAGCAAGTTTTAAATGCTGTTCCTGAATTATTTATCGCGATGAAAGTTTTCGGTGGAGCATATCTTATTTGGTTAGCAGTTAAGATTTTCAGAACTGCTTCGCAACCTTTGACGCTATCAGTAAATCCTAATGCCGAAAGTAAATCTTTGTGGAAGACATTTCGGGATGGTCTTTTTACACAATTGAGTAACCCTAAAACAGCTATTGTTTTTGCCTCAATATTTACGGCATTGCTACCTGCTGACATTCCGACAGGATATTATTACGTCATCCCCGCAATGAGCTTTATTATTGATGCAGGTTGGTATTCTCTTGTTGCGCTGCTGTTGTCTGCCGAACGTCCACGGAGAGTATATCTTAGGATTAAGGGTCAGGTAGATAGAGTCTCTGCGACAATATTAAGCTTTCTAGGTTTCAAACTAATCATATCATCATTTTCAAAGTGACAACGCCTCAACTTTTTGGCTTAGTGCCGAGTAGTAAAGATATCAGTAATTCGAAAACAGCAATGTCCGCTTCTGGCACAAAGCGGACAGTGATCACCGTTCTTACGACTACTTTCTGACTTCCTTCGTGACTTGCCCTAAGCATGTTGTAGTGCGATACTTGTAATGACATTTGTAATTACAAGAGGTGTAAGACATGGGTAGCATTAACCTGCGTATTGACGATGAACTTAAAGCGCGTTCTTACGCCGCGCTTGAAAAAATGGGCGTAACTCCTTCTGAAGCGCTTCGTCTCATGCTCGAGTATATCGCTGACAATGAACGCTTGCCGTTCAAACAGACACTCCTGAGTGATGAAGATGCTGAACTTGTGGAGATAGTGAAAGAACGGCTTCGTAAGCCTAAGCCAGTACGTGTGACGCTGGATGAACTCTGATGGCGTATTTTCTGGATTTTGACGAGCGGGCACTAAAGGAATGGCGAAAGCTGGGCTCGACGGTACGTGAACAGTTGAAAAAGAAGCTGGTTGAAGTACTTGAGTCACCCCGGATTGAAGCAAACAAGCTCCGTGGTATGCCTGATTGTTACAAGATTAAGCTCCGGTCTTCAGGCTATCGCCTTGTATACCAGGTTATAGACGAGAAAGTTGTCGTTTTCGTGATTTCTGTTGGGAAAAGAGAACGCTCGGAAGTATATAGCGAGGCGGTCAAACGCATTCTCTGAACCAAAGCATGACATCTCTGTTTCGCACCGAGGGTGACACTTCTGCTTTGCGTTGACACCCTCTGATTTAGACAATTGCAGCCATAAAGCCCCGTTGGTGATACAGCAACAAGCGGAGCGTAGTGACGTCATCAGATTGTCAGAGGGATCACACCTTATCAGGATAACCGTGTACCTTTCGGAGCGTGACTGAAACGCTGATAGAACTTGCATGTGGTTTGCAAGAACCAATCACTGTCAACAACGGGTAAAAAGTGATCCACTTACCGCCACCACCAACGGTTTAATATTGATCCACCTTGTTTACTCAGGATTAGCTTCAGCTATAACCCCGGCCTTTCGTTTCTGCTTCAGTCGATAGCTTTCCCCTTTTATTTGCACGACGTGTGAGTGATGTAAGATCCGGTCCAGCATCGCCGATGTCAGCGCTGCATCACCGGCGAACGTCTGATCCCACTGCCCGAACGGCAGGTTGGAGGTCAGGATCATCGCGCTCTTCTCGTAACGTTTGGCGATGACCTGGAAGAACAGCTTGGCTTCCTCCTGACTGAACGGCAGATAACCTATTTCATCGATGATAAGCAGCTTCGGGGCCATGACACCACGATTGAGAGTCGTTTTGTAACGGCCCTGACGCTGTGAAGTGGACAGCTGTAGCAGCAGGTCCGCTGCTGTTGTGAAGCGAACCTTGATGCCCGCCCGTACTGCTTCGTAGCCCATGGCTATCGCCAGATGCGTTTTTCCCACGCCCGATGGCCCCAGCAACACGATGTTTTCGTTACGCTCTATGAAGCTCAGGGATCGCAGCGACTGGATTTGCTTCTGAGGAGCGCCGGTGGCGAAGGTGAAGTCGTACTCCTCGAACGTCTTTACCGCCGGGAAGGCTGCCATCCGCGTGTACATCGCCTGTTTACGCTGATGCCGGGCCAGTTTCTCCTCATGTAACAGGTGCTCCAGGAAGTCCATGTAGCTCCATTCCTGATCCACCGCCTGTTGCGACAGCGCCGGCGCTGCGCCGATAAGACTGTCCAGCTGGAGCTGTTCGGCAAGCACCATCAGCCGTTGATGTTGCAGTTCGACCATCATGCGGCTCCTCTGCAGAACGTGTCATAGATGGAGAGCGGATGATGCAACGGCTGCCTGTCGAAGGTCATCAGGCTTTCATCAACCTGCACGTCATACTGTTTTTTCTCCGGTGGCAGTGCCAGCATGGATTGCTGTTCCTCCACCCAGCGATCGCAGGGGCGGGTCTGGATAGTTTCATGCTTACGTTGATTGGCCACATCGTACAGCCAGCGCAGGCCGTAACGGTTTGCGGTTTCAACATCGACGGTGATCCCCATCGGACGCAGGCGTGTCATTAACGGGATATAGAAGCTGTTGCGGGCGTACTGCACCATCCTCTCCACCTTGCCTTTAGTCTGCGCCCTGAAGGGACGGCACAGGCGGGGAGAGAAGCCCATCTCTTTGCCGAACTGCCACAGGGAAGGATGGAACCGGTGCTGCCCGGTCTGGTAAGCATCACGCTGCAGCACCACCGTTTTCATATTGTCGTACAGGACTTCCTGCGGTACACCGCCGAAGAAGCTGAACGCATTGCGGTGACAGGCTTCCAGCGTGTCGTAGCGCATGTTGTCGGTGAACTCGATGTAAAGCATTCTGCTGTATCCCAGAACAGCGACGAACACATGCAGGGGTGACTTGCCGTTTCGCATGGTCCCCCAGTCAACCTGCATCTGCCGTCCGGGCTCGGTTTCGAAGCGAACGACCGGTTCTGCCTGTGCTGGCAGGGTCTGTTTACGGATGAACTCTCTCAGGATAGTAAGCCCTCCACGATAGCCCAGCTCCATGATTTCCCTGGCAATAACGGTCGCCGGGATTTTGTAGGGATGCGCATCGCTGATCCGCTTAGAGATGTAATCACGGTATTCATCGAGCAGTGATGATGGTGCCGGGCGTGGTGAATACTGCGGCTTTTCAGATTTGGCTTTCAGGTGGCTGCGGACAGTATTGCGCGAAATACCCAGCTCCCTGGCAATGGCCCGGATACTCATTCCCCGCTTGTGCAGGACTTTAATTTCCATACGAATCTCAAAAGTGATCATAAGCTCCCCTGTATTCAGAGGAGCAGATTAACCCCTGGATCAATTTTCAACCGCTGGGGTGGATCAGTTTTGCACCGTTGGTAACAATCACCATTAACCTGTTTACGCAGCCACAGGGCCGCACATCGGGATTAAATGCGGCTTTCAGACGGTGTACCTAAGCATCCTTGGAAGGCTTTGTGCACAAAGCTGCTATGCCCAAGGCTAACTAAAACCCAGTTACCAGAAAGTGCCTCTATCCAAAAAGCCAAAAAATATGCACAAGAGGCCGAGTTTTGGCAGCATGTTGGTAGCAAAATGCACTTTGTTATGGTTTCGGGTGACTCAATGAAAACGTTGGTTACGGTTTTTGCAGTAAAGTGAGTGAGCTAATGTAGTATTCGAAATTTCTGAATATTTCTTATGTGCCAAAAGCAGACCTTGCCAAAGCACGTTGTGCACGTTGCAAGACTTGACCCCAGACTTTCTTAGCGAAGTGTCCACTTTTGCTGGTACGGATCACTCGAAAGTGTTAGCAATAGAGTAGACGCGATATGAAGTTGTGTAGTGGTAAGTGGCACTGTCAACATTGGTGCTCATATCACGGATTCGCGAAACGCGATTATAGAAACTGTTGCCATATTAGACTTATGGTGTTTAATATCAGGAACTTAAAGAATTTATTGAAATGCTCGTTGGTGATTATCTCGCTAAAAAGTGCTAGATAAGAAGCAAAACTAAACCTGTTTTTCTCGAGATGTAGATGTGTTGAGTTTGCAACACGTAGGTAATCCCTTTATTTATTGTTTGAATAGAAATCATGGCTTTAGAACAAGTTATCTACAACCTTGAAGAGGTTAAAGGGCTCTCTGATGAAGAGCTTTACCAACGCCTTTATGATAGTTGGGGCTTGGAAAATCATAAAATTGATGTCTGGGGTGAACTGAGTATTAACGTGGCAGGGAACTGGGCTGGTATCCGTAACGCAAAAACTCTTAGTGGCAACCAAAGCATAGAATACCCTCTGGCTGATTCGCATGAATTGCAATCAGGTGTGTTTTTAACCCCATCAGTAGCAAAAATAGTGTTAGGCAATGACACTAAAGGGATGGTTGCTTGTGAACTGATGTTAGCATCCATCCCGCAAAGAGCTAAAAAAAACAACCCATTTCTATTAGCCGTCAATGATAAGACGGTTGAGCGTTTGACCTATCTGCCCGATGCATTACCTAATTTAGATCGGCAAGCCCTAATTCAAAATGAAGATGAAACACTGCTACGCAAAGTTATTTATGACGCAGAAGTTAAGCGCGTTAAACATAAAATCGCCTCAGAAACAGAAGCGTTAGAGGCAGCGTTGCAAGAAAAACAACAGGATATGACTGACAAGTTGGCGGAGTTGTCAGACGCATTCAAAAGTACACAGGATAAAATCACAGCATCAACGACAGAGCTTGAAAGCTCAATCAAGAGAAATGAAGAACTAAATAATGATAATCATCGGCTAAATCTGAAGATTCAGGAAAGCAAAGCTGAGTTAGACGTCATTATCGAAAAGAGCCGAAAAGTAGAGGAAAGTATGGCAAGAAAAGTCGAGAAACTAACAGATTTCATCAAAGAGAAAGCCATCTTCCTGAAGAGTTTTGAGTTTTTGGATGAGGAAGATTTCGACTTTTTTGTTGGAAGCCCCTTGTCTAATAAGGAGCGTGGTGAACATATCTCTTTTTCACAAGCCCTTTATTCAAACTACAGCGATGCAGTTTCTTACATTCAAGCGTACCTCAAAGAACGAGACATCCTGTACCTGACCTGCCCCCACGATTAGATACAACACTCAGTTAGTAACGTCGGAATCTTCATTCTCAGAATGACCCTTTCTCCAGCCCGCTGCAAATTCAGACGGTGTCTGATAATTCAGCGTGGAGTGCGGGCGGCATTCGTTATAATCCTGCCGCCAGTCATTAATAATTTTCCTGGCATGAACGATATCGCTGAACCAGTGCTCATTCAAACATTCATCGCGAAATCGTCCGTTAAAGCTCTCAATAAATCCGTTCTGCGTTGGCTTGCCCGGCTGGATTAAGCGCAACTCAACACCATGCTCAAAGGCCCATTGATCCAGTGCACGGCAAGTGAACTCCGGCCCCTGGTCAGTTCTTATCGTCGCCGGATAGCCTCGAAACAGTGCAATGCTGTCCAGAATACGCGTGACCTGAACGCCTGAAATCCCAAAGGCAACAGTGACCGTCAGGCATTCCTTTGTGAAATCATCGACGCAGGTAAGACACTTGATCCTGCGACCGGTGGAAAGTGCGTCCATGACGAAATCCATCGACCAGGTCAGATTGGGCGCCGCCGGACGGAGCAGCGGCAGACGTTCTGTTGCCAGCCCTTTACGACGTCTTCTGCGTTTTACGCCCAGGCCACTGAGGTGATAAAGCCGGTACACGCGCTTATGATTAACATGAAGCCCTTCACGGCGCAGCAACTGCCAAATACGACGGTAGCCAAAACGCCTGCGCTCCAGTGCCAGCTCAGTGATGCGCCCTGATAAATGCGCATCAGCAGCCGGACGGTGAGCCTCATAGCGGCAGGTCGACAGGGATAAACCTGTAAGCCTGCAGGCACGACGTTGCGACAGACCGGTCGCATCACACATCAACATCACGGCTTCCCGCTTCTGGTCTGTCGTCAGTACTTTCGCCCAAGAGCCACCTGAAGCGCCTCTTTATCCAGCATGGCTTCGGCAAGCAGCTTCTTGAGTCTGGTGTTCTCTTCCTCAAGCGACTTCAGGCGCTTAACTTCAGGCACCTCCATACCGCCATACTTCTTACGCCAGGTGTAAAACGTGGCATCGGAAATGGCATGCTTGCGGCAGAGTTCACGGGCGGGTACCCCAGCTTCGGCTTCGCGGAGAATACTGATGATCTGTTCGTCGGAAAAACGCTTCTTCATGGGGATGTCCTCATGTGGCTTATGAAGACATTACTAACATCGGGGTGTACTAATCAACGGGGAGCAGGTCAGATTCATTGCACCATCTTCTCACCGACCGCGTCAGCCTCTCTGCGTATGTTACCGGAACAGCACGCCGCAGAAGCGCGCTATCCTATTCCTGTTGAGGATTTCCATTTCAGTATTTTCACTGCGGTGAACAATCAAACGGTAATGACATCCAGCGCTGAAATTGTGTTAGTGATTGAGGGGACCGCGACATTAAGCCATGCCAGCGGCGAGAGCCTTTTGCTTCACGTCGGGCTGTCAGCATTTATCCCAGCCTCCATCGGGCGATGGTTGCTGACTACGACTGGGAAAGTCTGTCGAGTATCGTGTTAATGTAAAATTAGAGGGGGTACAGCCCCCTTGTTTGTGTTTACTTAGCCCTAAATAAGGTTGAGTCTATCCCGCGCGTCCTGCAGGCGTTGCTCCCCGCGACGGTCATACTGCTGGGTGGTGGTGACGCTCGCGTGGCCCATCGCATCCTTCACGGTAATTAAATCCTCCCCGTTATCCAGCATCGCGGTGGCGAAGGTTCGCCTCAGATCGTGTGGAGAACATTTCGTGATGCCGGCCTGACCCTGGCGCACCTGCAGGATATGGTACACCGCCTGGTCGGTTAGCCGGTTTAGAGTCACATCCCCGAAACGACGGATGCGTGTGAACAGCGGGCCCGGGGTCTCGCCCCGGATCTCATCGATCCAGATCTGCAGCCGCTGCCAGGCACCGGCCGGGACATATGCCAGTCGCTCCTTGTTTCCCTTACCCAGCACTCTAAGCGCACGGTCCTGAGTGACAACGTCACGCAAATCCAGGCTCACTACTTCGGATCGTCGCAGGCCGCAGCCGAGAATGACCGCCAGCATCGCTGCATCCCGCGCCCCGAGGCAGCTGCGATCGGCTTCACAGACGGCAAACAGGGCGCGGATCTCCCCCTGGGGCAGCGCCCGACCGCTGGGCAGCCGACTGCCGCGCAGGTTACGGACCGCCCGGATATGCTGGAAGCTCTCCACATCCATGAGCCGGAGCATCCAGGCTTCCTTCGCCACGCCCTTGAGTGCCGAAAGATAGGTGTTGACGGTGGCGGTGGCCCGGCCGGTGTCGCGCAGCAGTTCGGTCACGGCCATCACGTGATGGCGCCGCAGGCTGCCCCAGCTGCAGGACTCCAGGGAGGCAGCTCCGAGCATAACGGCGACGATGTTCAGGAACGAGGCCATGGTCTGCCGGCTGCGGTGGGAATTGAGTGAAAGCAGGTAGGCCCGGGCCGGGCTGACCGGGGCATTCTCACCTGACAGCGCCGGCAGGAATTCCTCACTGGCTGCGGGCAGACTCAGCTCCGGTTCGTCATCGGGAATCAGGATCATGTCGGGCTCCGTCCGGCGCGCTGCGTAAAAAATCGGGGGCAAACTTACTGTCAGAGCGTACCGCAGAAAGTCTACTTTTTCAAAGGTACATTTTAATAAGTAGACTTGAAGCACTTGTTCTTAGCTGTACGATTACGGTGATGCTGCCAACTTACTGATTTAGTGTATGATGGTGGTTTTGAGGTGCTCCCGTGGCTTCCATCTCCATCAGTTGTCCCTCCTGCTCAGCTACTGAAGGCGTGGTGCGTAACGGTAAAAGTACTGCCGGACATCAGCGCTATCTCTGCTCTCACTGCCGTAAAACATGGCAGCTACAGTTCACTTACACCGCCTCTCAGGCCGCAGTCGGTAAACTCACGCATACAACCGGGCAGTGACGTCATTGTTTGCGCGGAAATGGACGAACAGTGGGGTTACGTCGGCGCTAAATCACGCCAGCGCTGGTTGTTTTACGCGTATGACAGGATACGGAGGACGGTTGTTGCACACGTCTTCGGTGAACGTACTATGGCCACGCTGGAGCATCTTCTGAGCCTGCCGTCGGTCTTTCAGGGCGCGTAGTTCCTTTTAAACACCAGTTCTGTATCTCTTTTAAAGATCCTTTAATAAATCCTGTAAACACATAACCTCTTCATCGCCTACCCTGTGGACAGGCTCCGGAGAATGCCCGCTCTTGCAGCGACCTGACGGTCGCGCCGGTTCGGCAACATCAGAAAGAGCTCCCATCGCTTCGCGAAGGGCCCCGACCGGAGAACCAAATTAGTTACAGCATTCAAAAGAAAGCTCATCATAAAACCGGCGCCGGTTTGCCGGCCGGGTGCCCCTCCCCACCACTGAAAAGCGCCGCCGCCCCCGGCCGAAGGCCGGGAGTAGTGTCGCTTTTAATGATGGGTGTTGTAACTACTCTTCTTCATCGCTGTGGGTGGAGCTGCGGTCAGTTGTCGGGTACACGCTCGTAAGCGGCCCTTCGGCCCGCTAACGCGGAGATACGCCCCGGCTGCGGCTGACGCCTTGCCGGGACCACTCCGACCGCGTACAGGGGAGCCCGCAGAATTCGGAAAAAATCGTACGCTAAGGTTTTCCGGGCATCCGTAAGGGCCGAAACTTCCCGTCTTCCAGTCTGCGGCTCTGCCGCCAGACGTAATCGCCGGTTAGGTTGATGTGCTCCCAGCCCAGCGGCGACAGGAATTGCAGCAGCTCGCCGTCCACCGGCTTGCCGGCCTCGACCAACCCCTGGGTGGCGCGTTCCAGGTACACCGTGTTCCACAGCACGATAGCCGCCGTCACCAGGTTGAGGCCGCTGGCCCGGTAGCGCTGCTGCTCGAAGCTCCGATCCCTGATTTCCCCAAGGCGGTTGAAGAACACCGCCCTGGCCAGCGAGTTGCGCGCCTCACCTTTGTTCAGGCCGGCATGCACGCGGCGGCGCAGTTCAACACTTTGCAGCCAGTCCAGGATGAACAGCGTGCGCTCGATCCGGCCCAGCTCGCGCAGGGCCACGGCCAGTCCGTTCTGGCGCGGGTAGCTGCCGAGCTTGCGCAGCATCAGCGAGGCGGTGACGGTGCCCTGCTTGATCGAGCTGGCCAGGCGCAGGATGTCGTCCCAGTGGGCACGCACGTGCTTGATGTTCAGGGTGCCGCCGATCAGCGGGCGCAACGTCGGGTAGGCTTGCACGCCCTGCGGCACGTACAGCTTGGTTTCGCCGAGGTCGCGGATGCGCGGCGCGAAGCGGAAGCCTAGCAGGTGCATCAGGGCAAAGACGTGATCGGTGAAGCCGGCCGTGTCGGTGTAGTGCTCCTCGATCCGCAGGTCGGACTCGTGGTACAGCAGGCCGTCGAGCACATAGGTGGAATCGCGGACGCCGACATTCACCACGCGGGTGCTGAACGGCGCGTACTGGTCGGAGATATGGGTATAGAACAGCCGTCCCGGCTCGCTACCGTACTTCGGGTTGACGTGCCCGGTGCTCTCGCCCCGGCCACCCGCGCGGAAGCGCTGGCCATCGGAGGATGAGGTCGTGCCGTCGCCCCAGTGGGCGGCAAAGGCGTGGCGATACTGGTGGTTGACCAGCTCGGCCAAGGCCGCCGAATAGGTTTCGTCGCGGATGTGCCAGGCTTGCAGCCAGGACAGCTTGGCGTAGGTCAGGCCGGGGCTCGACTCGGCCATCTTGGTCAGCCCGAGGTTGATCGCATCACCGAGGATTGCGGACAGCAGCAACGTCCTGTCTTTGGCCTCGGCCCCGTCCTTCAAGTGGGTGAAGTGGCGGCTGAAGCCCGTCCAGTCGTCCACGTCCATCAGCAGTTCGGTGATCTTGATGCGCGGCAGTAACTGGCTGGTTTGGTCGATCAGCGCCTGCGCCCGATCCGGCACCGCCGCATCCAGCGGGGTGATTTTCAGCCCTGACTCGGTGAGGATGGCATCGGGCAGCTCGTTGTCCTTGGCCAGGCGGGTGACGGTGGCCAACTGCTCGTCCAGCAGCTGCAAACGCTCTTCCAGGTACTGGTCGCTGTTCGGGTTGATCGCCAGGGGCAGGGCCTGCTCGCGCTTGAGTGCGGCGAACTTCTCGGCCGGCAGCAGGTAGTCGTCGAAGTCGCGGAACTGCCGCGAGCCCTTGACCCAGATGTCGCCGGAGCGCAGGGCGTTCTTCAGCTCGGACAGGGCGCAGATTTCGTAGAATTTCCGGTCGAGGCCTTCCGGGGTGATCACCAGCGGCTTCCAGCGCGGCTTGATGAAGGCCGTGGGTGCATCGGCCGGCACCTTGCGCAGGTTGTCGGCGTTCATCTCACGCAGGGTCTGCACGGCTGCCAGCACGCCTTGCGCGGCCGGCCCGTGCTGTTCCCCAACTTTTCGCTCGGCGAAGAGTATGAACATGCGCCGCCGGCGACGAATCGCCAAATCTCACCGTATCTCCCGAGCGGACGATTTCGCACCGGTCTGCCCGTCGAAGGGCTTGCGATCGAACGGGGCGACCTTTTCTATGCATGTCCGCGAGCCAGCGTCTTTTATGGCACGGCGCTCGACGCCGACCTTCGGACGCGCGGCGTAAGCACGCTTGTCATGGCCGGGATAAGCACCACCGGCGTTGTTCTTTCAAGCGTCGCCTGGGCTAGTGATGCGGACTACGACGTGCGTTTGGTCCAGGACTGCTGCTACGACCCGGATCGGGATGCCCACGAAGCTCTGTTGCGTTCCGGGTTCGGCGGACGTGTACAGGTCGTGTAATTTTCGGGCCTCGCATGATCGCGGCCATAGCCGCAGGTGGATTGGTGCGAGGCAGGGCCAGTCCAAGTCAGGGTGCGGTCATCGCGGCGCCTGCAACTCTCAAAAACCCATCGCCGTAGCGGAGGTCTTGTAATCGCATGTCATTACGCACGCCCGATTTATTGTTCACAGCGATAGCACCTGCCATTTGGGGCAGCACCTACATTGTCACCACCCAATACCTGCCGAACTTCTCACCGATGACGGTCGCGATGCTGCGGGCGTTGCCGGCGGGTTTATTGCTCGTGATGATCGTCCGACAGATTCCAACGGGAATCTGGTGGATGCGCATCTTCATCCTCGGCGCACTTAATATTTCGCTATTCTGGAGCTTGTTGTTTATTTCGGTCTACCGCCTGCCGGGCGGGGTCGCGGCGACGGTAGGCGCTGTGCAGCCGCTGATGGTCGTGTTCATCTCTGCCGCTCTGCTAGGTAGCCCGATACGATTGATGGCGGTCCTGGGGGCTATTTGCGGAACTGCGGGCGTGGCGCTGTTGGTGTTGACACCAAACGCAGCGCTAGATCCTGTCGGCGTCGCAGCGGGCCTGGCGGGGGCGGTTTCCATGGCGTTCGGAACCGTGCTGACCCGCAAGTGGCAACCTCCCGTGCCTCTGCTCACCTTTACCGCCTGGCAACTGGCGGCCGGAGGACTTCTGCTCGTTCCAGTAGCTTTAGTGTTTGATCCGCCAATCCCGATGCCTACAGGAACCAATGTTCTCGGCCTGGCGTGGCTCGGCCTGATCGGAGCGGGTTTAACCTACTTCCTTTGGTTCCGGGGGATCTCGCGACTCGAACCTACAGTTGTTTCCTTACTGGGCTTTCTCAGCCCGGGGACCGCCGTGTTGCTAGGATGGTTGTTCTTGGATCAGACGCTGAGTGCGCTTCAAATCATCGGCGTCCTGCTCGTGATCGGGAGTATCTGGCTGGGCCAACGTTCCAACCGCACTCCTAGGGCGCGTATAGCTTGCCGGAAGTCGCCTTGACCCGCATGGCATAGGCCTATCGTTTCCACGATCAGCGATCGGCTCGTTGCCCTGCGCCGCTCCAAAGCCCGCGACGCAGCGCCGGCAGGCAGAGCAAGTAGAGGGCAGCGCCTGCAATCCATGCCCACCCGTTCCACGTTGTTATAGAAGCCGCATAGATCGCCGTGAAGAGGAGGGGTCCGACGATCGAGGTCAGGCTGGTGAGCGCCGCCAGTGAGCCTTGCAGCTGCCCCTGACGTTCCTCATCCACCTGCCTGGACAACATTGCTTGCAGCGCCGGCATTCCGATGCCACCCGAAGCAAGCAGGACCATGATCGGGAACGCCATCCATCCCCGTGTCGCGAAGGCAAGCAGGATGTAGCCTGTGCCGTCGGCAATCATTCCGAGCATGAGTGCCCGCCTTTCGCCGAGCCGGGCGGCTACAGGGCCGGTGATCATTGCCTGGGCGAGTGAATGCAGAATGCCAAATGCGGCAAGCGAAATGCCGATCGTGGTCGCGTCCCAGTGAAAGCGATCCTCGCCGAAAATGACCCAAAGCGCGGCCGGCACCTGTCCGACAAGTTGCATGATGAAGAAGACCGCCATCAGGGCGGCGACGACGGTCATGCCCCGGGCCCACCGGAACGAAGCGAGCGGGTTGAGAGCCTCCCGGCGTAACGGCCGGCGTTCGCCTTTGTGCGACTCCGGCAAAAGGAAACAGCCCGTCAGGAAATTGAGGCCGTTCAAGGCTGCCGCGGCGAAGAACGGAGCGTGGGGGGAGAAACCGCCCATCAGCCCACCGAGCACAGGTCCCGCGACCATCCCGAACCCGAAACAGGCGCTCATGAAGCCGAAGTGCCGCGCGCGCTCATCGCCATCAGTGATATCGGCAATATAAGCGCCGGCTACCGCCCCAGTCGCCCCGGTGATGCCGGCCACGATCCGCCCGATATAGAGAACCCAAAGGAAAGGCGCCGTCGCCATGATGGCGTAGTCGACAGCAGCGCCGGCCAGCGAGACGAGCAAGACCGGCCGCCGCCCGAAACGATCCGACAGCGCGCCCAGCACAGGTGCGCAGGCAAATTGCATCAACGCATACAGCGCCAGCAGAATGCCATAGTGGGCGGTGACGTCGTTCGAGTGAACCAGATCGCGCAGGAGGCCCGGCAGCACCGGCATAATCAGGCCGATGCCGACAGCGTCGAGCGCGACAGTGCTCAGAATTACGATCAGGGGTCTGTTGGGTTTCACGTCTGGCCTCCGGACCAGCCTCCGCTGGTCCGATTGAACGCGCGGATTCTTTATCACTGATAAGTTGGTGGACATATTATGTTTATCAGTGATAAAGTGTCAAGCATGACAAAGTTGCAGCCGAATACAGTGATCCGTGCCGCCCTGGACCTGTTGAACGAGGTCGGCGTAGACGGTCTGACGACACGCAAACTGGCGGAACGGTTGGGGGTTCAGCAGCCGGCGCTTTACTGGCACTTCAGGAACAAGCGGGCGCTGCTCGACGCACTGGCCGAAGCCATGCTGGCGGAGAATCATACGCATTCGGTGCCGAGAGCCGACGACGACTGGCGCTCATTTCTGATCGGGAATGCCCGCAGCTTCAGGCAGGCGCTGCTCGCCTACCGCGATGGCGCGCGCATCCATGCCGGCACGCGACCGGGCGCACCGCAGATGGAAACGGCCGACGCGCAGCTTCGCTTCCTCTGCGAGGCGGGTTTTTCGGCCGGGGACGCCGTCAATGCGCTGATGACAATCAGCTACTTCACTGTTGGGGCCGTGCTTGAGGAGCAGGCCGGCGACAGCGATGCCGGCGAGCGCGGCGGCACCGTTGAACAGGCTCCGCTCTCGCCGCTGTTGCGGGCCGCGATAGACGCCTTCGACGAAGCCGGTCCGGACGCAGCGTTCGAGCAGGGACTCGCGGTGATTGTCGATGGATTGGCGAAAAGGAGGCTCGTTGTCAGGAACGTTGAAGGACCGAGAAAGGGTGACGATTGATCAGGACCGCTGCCGGAGCGCAACCCACTCACTACAGCAGAGCCATGTAGACAACATCCCCTCCCCCTTTCCACCGCGTCAGACGCCCGTAGCAGCCCGCTACGGGCTTTTTCATGCCCTGCCCTAGCGTCCAAGCCTCACGGCCGCGCTCGGCCTCTCTGGCGGCCTTCTGGCGCTCCTGCTGCGGCGTCCGCTCGTGGGCCGTGGCGCGGGTCCGCGCGCCGGCCTCGTGCGCCTGGCGCTCGCGGGCGAGGTCCAGGGCGGCCGTCTTCACGTTCTGCCTTGCGCAGATGAGATAGGGGAGCCCGCAGAATTCGGAAAAAATCGTACGCTAAGGTTTTCCGGGCATCCGTAAGGGCCGAAACTTCCCGTCTTCCAGTCTGCGGCTCTGCCGCCAGACGTAATCGCCGGTTAGGTTGATGTGCTCCCAGCCCAGCGGCGACAGGAATTGCAGCAGCTCGCCGTCCACCGGCTTGCCGGCCTCGACCAACCCCTGGGTGGCGCGTTCCAGGTACACCGTGTTCCACAGCACGATAGCCGCCGTCACCAGGTTGAGGCCGCTGGCCCGGTAGCGCTGCTGCTCGAAGCTCCGATCCCTGATTTCCCCAAGGCGGTTGAAGAACACCGCCCTGGCCAGCGAGTTGCGCGCCTCACCTTTGTTCAGGCCGGCATGCACGCGGCGGCGCAGTTCAACACTTTGCAGCCAGTCCAGGATGAACAGCGTGCGCTCGATCCGGCCCAGCTCGCGCAGGGCCACGGCCAGTCCGTTCTGGCGCGGGTAGCTGCCGAGCTTGCGCAGCATCAGCGAGGCGGTGACGGTGCCCTGCTTGATCGAGCTGGCCAGGCGCAGGATGTCGTCCCAGTGGGCACGCACGTGCTTGATGTTCAGGGTGCCGCCGATCAGCGGGCGCAACGTCGGGTAGGCTTGCACGCCCTGCGGCACGTACAGCTTGGTTTCGCCGAGGTCGCGGATGCGCGGCGCGAAGCGGAAGCCTAGCAGGTGCATCAGGGCAAAGACGTGATCGGTGAAGCCGGCCGTGTCGGTGTAGTGCTCCTCGATCCGCAGGTCGGACTCGTGGTACAGCAGGCCGTCGAGCACATAGGGGTCGTTTGCGGGAGAGGGCGAAATCCTACGCTAAGGCTTTGGCCAACGATATTCTCCGGTAAGATTGATGTGTTCCCAGGGGATAGGAGAAGTCGCTTGATATCTAGTATGACGTCTGTCGCACCTGCTTGATCGCGGCCGCGATAGCTAGATCGCGTTGCTCCTCTTCTCCATCCGCGTTCCAAGCTGCGGAAAGGCACCCATAAGGGGTCGTCTCAGAAAACGGAATCTATGGTCACTCCCGTTTTTGCAACACCGATTTTGACGACAAGTTGGCTTGCTTGAATCTATCCGGCGTCTGAATGGGATTTTATTCCCGCGCCTTGATG
>NZ_JBIMRA010000041.1:0-16186 GCF_043945515.1 Citrobacter freundii complex sp. 2024EL-00216
GTACCAGCGTACGGCCCACAGAATGATGTCACGCTGAAAATGCCGGCCTTTGAATGGGTTCATGTGCAGCTCCATCAGCAAAAGGGGATGATAAGTTTATCACCACCGACTATTTGCAACAGTGCCCCGCTGAATGCCCTGTACTGAATCAGCCCCGTCTGCGGACGGGGCTTTTTTTTTACTCCACTTCCAGCCAGGCTTTGCGTCCTTCAAGATGCAGCGCTTTCAGCATGGCGATCACGTCTTCTGCTGAACGTCCGCCATAGTTGAGACGGGTCTGCTCCCCTTCAAACTCCACCACGATAATGGTGTCCAGCGTCACCGACAGCAGCTCGCGGAGATCACGTAGCGTCTGCCCTGTACTGCGTGAATGCATGCACTGGGTTATCCGGTTGGCCGCCTCCTGGCACAATCCCTCTACGGCCTCGCGATATACCAGACGCTGATCGAGGTTGCCCTCGATGTCGCTGATCAGTTTAACCACCGCCGTTTTGACGGTTTTGATTTCAGGAAATTTCGTTTTTGGGGAGCCTGACTGCTCCAGCGGGGATACGCTGGTCGCCGGTGCAGCTTTAGGGGCGGTTGTCGGGGTGTGCAGGTTCATCGTCATGGTCGTTTCTCCGTCAGTGTGAATTTCGTCTTCGTATCGCCTGACGGTTCGGCCTGCCCGGAGTCGTTCTGGTCAGCAAGGGCGCGCAGCGTGCCATTTACCCTTGCTGTCCAGGTTGTGACGGGGGACGATTACCGGAAGCTGATACGCAGGAGAAAGGCATCACAGGAGAAAATGACGATGTGCACACCCGGACTTACCGCCCCTTTAGCTGCGGCGGCGAAAGCCGTTACGTCATTTTTTACGTAAGACATCGCGCCGTTACGTATCCCGGATACGTAACGGCTACCGCCTGAAAAAGGGTTCATTTTTTTTGAATCTGTCCGGTTTATTTTTCCGTGCCGGCCTCAGCTGCAGGACGTCCTGCAGCTGAGGCCGGCCGCGTTACAGAATTCTAAAAAACAGTGACTTATATAATTCCCTCCCTGATTCTCTCTCTTTCAAAAATTCTGAAGCCCTGCACCGCAGGGCTCCAGCTGTCAGCAGTCCATCAGCCAGCGGTGCGCTTTTGAGGCCGCTGCCGCCGCTTTAAAGATGTA
This sequence comes from Citrobacter freundii complex sp. 2024EL-00216, assembly GCF_043945515.1. Lineage (NCBI taxonomy): Bacteria > Pseudomonadati > Pseudomonadota > Gammaproteobacteria > Enterobacterales > Enterobacteriaceae > Citrobacter > Citrobacter freundii complex sp. 2024EL-00216. The sequence continues at coordinate 1,150 of NZ_JBIMRA010000041.1, forward strand.
GCGCTTGTCTCCCTTCAGCGCTTTCAGCCAGGACGCGATATAGCTTTCATGCTGCACCTCTCCCGTAATCCCCAAATCCGCCAACAGAAACGCGCTGCCCAGCTCGGCGATCAGTTCCTCAAACGCATACGCCTCAGAGCCAAACTTATTGCCTTTTTCACGATTGAGGCGGGACGCTGCACCCGTCCAGTGAACCAGCTCATGCAGGCCGGTGGCGTAGAAGTTCGCCGCGTCCGCGAAGCGGAACCGCTCCGGCAGGACGATTTCATCGGTGGCCGGACGATAGAACGCCTTTACGCCCTGCTCGGTGATTTTTGCCCCGCTCCGGGTCATGAGTGCTTCCGCCTGCGGCAGCGGATCGAAACCGGCAACCGGCTGCGGCACGCTCTCGATGCTCAGGCCGTCGATTTGCTCCACGTTAAACACGGTAAAGGCTTTCAGCATCGGGATTTTTTCGATTTCCCCGTCCTCGTCCTCTTTCTCCAGCGTCTTGTAAAAGATGGCCGTCGTGCCGTGTTCACCTTTACGAACCTGGCCGCCCAGCTCCTGCGCCTGTTTGTAGGTCAGCCAGCGCTCGTCCTGAAAACCCTGTTTTGCCGCACTACACCACAGCAGCATGATATTAATTCCGCTGTATGTCGTGCCGGTGCTGAAGTTGGCCGGTAATCCCACCGCTGCGCCGTTGCGAACCCACGGACACACCCACGGCTTAACGCCGCTTTCCAGGGCTGCAATGATGCTGTCCGTTACTGTCTGGTAAAGGTCTGTTTTGACTGCGCCAGCACGGGCTTTGCTTTTGCCCCTGGAAAATTTCGTTTTTGAGGAGCCTGACTGCTCCAGCGGGGATACGCTGGTCGCCTGTGAAGCTTTAGGGGCGGTTGTCTGAGTGTGCAGGTTCATCGTCATGGCTGTTTCTCCGTCAGTGTGAATTTCGTCTTCGTATCGCCTGACGGTTCGGCCTGCCCGGAGTCGTTCTGGTCAGCAAGGGCGCGCAGCGTGCCATTTACCCTTGCTGTCCAGGTTGTGACGGGGGACGATTACCGGAAGCTGATACGCAGGAGAAAGGCATCACAGGAGAAAATGACGATGTGCACACCCGGACTTACCGCCCCTTTAGCTGCACGGGTGAAACTGCCCTTCAGCGTCCGGGAGGACGGGTAAAAAAAGCACTGACGACGTCAGTGCTGCCTTTGTGACATGCGGTGTTACACTGCCTCTGCCGGTCAGTTCGCCCTTCCTGAAACCGGGGGCGGTTTGTTTTCGGGGACGTTCTGACCGGCTATCCCCCCATCACTTGCAGAAATTTCACCGCCCCTTATACTGTATGCATATGGGTCTTCCCCGATCATGGTGGGAAGGCTCAGAACGCCATATTCAGCTTTCCGTAGTGGAACATCACCCCCAGTTTAAAGCGCTCCCGGTTTCGGTATCCCCTGGCTTTTATCCTCAGCAGCCTGATCTTGCTGTTAAGTGCCTCCGCATTTCCGTTTGAGACACTGTGTCGCATCGCATTCAGGATCCCCTACAGCCTTTTTCCTATCGTTTTCGCGGCATTTTTCATCATGGGAACGTCACTGTTAGCCGCCAGCGCCAACCATCTCTGCCAGTCACTCCGTCTTTCCTCGCTCCATGGCCTGTTCCAGATATCCTTTGCCAGCTCTTTCAGCGCCCAGCACTGGCTCGTCAGCTTCATCTGTGCACGCAGCCACATCAGCTTTTCCTGCCGGGATTCGGTCATCCACTTATCGCTGTACTGCCACAGGAAGCGGGTTCCTTTTGCCTGGTGTCGGCTTTCAACAGGGAGGTGCGGATGTTCATTCTGACGGGTTTTATCAACTACCTCGCCCAGTTGCTTCGCCACATGGAAGCGGTCAAAGGCGATTTTCTCAACCGCACTGGGTAAGTGGATACGCGCTGCTCTTATATAGCCCGCGTTCATGTCCATTGAGAGCGTTTTGATAGCCAGCAACTGCCCATCAGTGAGCGTGCGAAGATAGCCGGCAAGACTCTCTGTGCCGCGATCATCCGTTAAGGCCAGCGCCCGACCATCGCGATCGGAGATCACCGTTATGTAACGATGTCCTTTTTTAAAGGCGACCTCATCCACATTCATATGACGGGCGGATAATGGCTTTTTTATCCGGGCAAGACCTCGCTTAACTGCCCGGGTCATAATGCCGTCAACCGCATTCCAACTGAGCTTAAGTTGCTTCCTGACAGCATCAACGGTGCTGATTTTCAGCCATGAGAGAACGAACGATTCGAATAGCAACGTATACCGGCTTCCGGGGCCAGCCCACGGAACAGGCAACGTCAGGCAGCCATGCTCCGGACACATAATTCGTGGAACATCGGCTTCAACAATAGTGGTGAACTGGCAGGTATCAAGATGGCGCCATTTACGATGACGGTGATCGTGAACAGAACAGGATTTACCGCAGGTCGGACAGGCTAGCCGGGTGTTTTCAGCGATCTCAATAGTGACAGTAACAGAACCGGCATTTTCATCGAGAGAAAGGGACTTTACCTGCCACGGATCGGACAGGTTGAGAATATGAGCGTAGAGGGACTTTTCGTCCATGGCGGTGACCTCTGGCGATTAAATACACCATTATCATGCCTTCAGCCACCACAACAAGGGAAGACCCATGCATATACAGTTTTAAGCGAGGGAAAAAACGATGAAGTTCATTCCTGCAGTATCAGAAGCCAGCATAGTAAAAATTCCTTTGTTCACAGAGCGATGCCCTGCGGGTTTTCCGTCACCGGCAGCAAACTATACTGAGTCTGAACTGGATCTGAATGAGTACTGCATTCACCGGCGCCACTCCACCTATTTTGTCAGAGCGATTGGCAACTCAATGACTGATATTGGCCTCTATTCCGGCGATCTGATGGTCGTGGATAAAGCAGAACAGCCGCGGCACGGGGATATTGTTATCGCGGAAATTGAGGGTGAATTTACGGTAAAACGCCTGCTTCTGACGCCGCGGCCAGCCCTGCAGGCGATGAACCCGGACTTCCCTTCCCTGTACCCGGATCCGGAAACTCTGCAAATTTTCGGCGTGGTGACGGCCTTCATTCATAAAACCCGGAGGGCAGACTGATGTTCGCCCTGGCAGACGTCAACTCCTTCTACGCCAGTTGCGAGAAGGTTTTCAGGCCGGATTTGCGCGGCAAACCTGTCGTCGTTCTCAGTAACAACGATGGCTGCGTTATTGCCCGGAGTGCTGAAGCCAAACGGCTGGGTATAAAGATGGGAACCCCCTGGTTCCAGCTCAAAGAGGCGCAGTTTCCTGAAAAACTGTACGTTTTTTCCAGCAACTACGAGCTCTACGCGAGCCTGAGTAACCGTGTGGTCGCCCTGCTGGAAGAGCTGTCGCCCCGCGTCGAACAATACTCAATTGACGAATGTTTCCTGGATGCCCGGGGAATTAGCCACTGTATGGATCTGGAGGATTTTGGCAGGCAGCTGCGTGGGCATGTTCTCAGTGGAACCGGACTGACGATCGGTGTCGGCTTCGGCGCCACAAAAACACTGGCCAAATCGGCGCAGTGGGCGTCAAAGGAATGGCCACAATTCAGTGGGGTGCTGGCGCTGTCGCCCGAAAATCCACGCAGAACGGCAAAATTACTCAGCCTGCAGCCGGTGGAAGAAATCTGGGGCGTGGGGAACCGGATAGCGAAAAAGCTGCACGTTATGGGGATCACCACCGCCCTGCAGCTGTCGCTGACGAACCCTACATTTATCCGGAAAAACTTCAACGTAGTGCTGGAGCGCACGGTACGTGAGCTGAACGGCGAGAGTTGCATTTCGCTGGAGGAAGCGCCGCCGCCGAAACAGCAGATTGTCTGCAGTCGCAGCTTCGGGCAGCGGATCACCACCTACGGAGAAATGCGCCAGGCCGTCTGCCAGTATGCCGAGCGCGCGGCGGAAAAGTTGCGCGGTGAGCGACAGTACTGCCGGCATATCAGCACCTTCATCAAGACATCCCCTTTTGCGGTTAATGAGCCGTATTACGGTAACGTGGCCACGGAAAAACTGAACACCCCTACCCGTGACACCCGGGACATTATCGCGGCAGCGGTCAGGTCTCTGGACAGGATATGGCTCGATGGCCACCGCTACGCAAAAGCGGGGATAATGCTCAATGATTTCAGTCCGAACGGCGTCGCGCAGCTGAATCTGTTCGATGACGTGCAGCCACGGCCGCACAGCGATGCGCTGATGAAGGTACTCGACGGCATTAATCATTCCGGACTCGGGAAAGTCTGGTTTGCCGGACGGGGTATTGCGCCGGACTGGCAGATGAAACGGGAGATGCTGTCACCGGCATATACCACACGCTGGAAGGAGCTGCCGGTTGCCCGTTTCTGACCGTTGAAATGACAGAAGGGACTTGCCGCCAGAGCTTACTTTACCGATCATACAGGTGACTTGTCTCAGGGGGGAACCATGACAAATATCATTCTGTGTGATGTGACTGCCAGCGTCAGCGAACTTAAAAACGATCCGGTGGCCACCGCCAGTGCCCGCGGCGGCTACCCGGTCGAGATAATTGACCGTAACCGCCCTGTTTTTTATTGTGTGCCCGCGGCTTTGTATGAACAAATGCTCGATGAGCTGGACGAAAAAGACCTGGTGCAAACGATAACAGAACGTCAAAACCAGCCGCTGCGTGAAGTGGATCTCAATCAGTATCTGTGATGTGCTCCGGTGCGAGGAGCAAGGAATGTATTAAGCCAATGTTAAGGAACAATATGGGTAGCAAAATCGCAGGTGTGGTTTTCTTATACTTCGCTGTCTGGGGAATGGCTTCAGTGATTGAATTGCAGTACTGGCGTAACGCTGATACCTATCCTGTCTGGCTGACAAAACATCTCCGGATCTCTCCTGAAAATAACGACAAGAGCCTGATAAGGATAGAAATGGAAACCTTTGACAAGGTATGTGGTGATAAAAGGGGCCTCCTTGCCGTCACCCAAAAACAAAACGGTATGTTTATGCGCTGTGATGATTCCCCCGGTTTTTTTTCATGGTTCAGCGGCGTTTACAAAGTCAATTAATCAGATAACGTGTTGCACTTTCAATATGTTACCCACATGGTTATCCCCCGTTACTGTGGGTAATCAATATATTGTGTCTCTGGCAGCTGCTTTTCCTACCATATGTTGTCCCTGCCCGTTCTATTTTGTGATCGGACAGTGTGAAAAACGACATCACAGTGGAGACGCTGCTGACGGGATGATGTTCATCCAGGGTCGTAAGATCGGCCGGTACTGGTTACCCGCCGGACGAAGGGCCGGCCAACGCGCAGCGTCGGTAGCTGGCTTTAAAAATGCTGGCGGAAATTTAAAGATGAAGCCGCATACTCTGCGAAATTTTGCAAATTTCACTCAACATGCTTCGTTCAGATCCCAACAGAGCTTTCACCATCGCCTGTAACAGCCGTCCTGCTGCGTGATTACTCCGCTCAACGGGTTGCTGGCGACAAGCCAATACCTGTTCGTGACAGGCATTGATTGAACCGTTGTCCCTAACTAATAATGTGCCGACGATGCAGGTGGGACCGTGGTCCCAGGCAGATAACCTGACCGGCGATACAGGTGGCACCGTGGTCCCAGACAGATAACCTGACCGGCGATACAGGTGGGACCGTGGTCCCAGGCAGATAAGCTGACCGACGAAGCAGGTGGGACCGTGGTCCCAGGCAGATAAGCTGACAGACGATGCAGGTGGGACCGTGGTCCCAGGCAGATAACCTGACCGGCGATACAGGTGGGACCGTGGTCCCAGGCAGATAAGCTGACAGACGATGCAGGTGGGACCGTGGTCCCAGGCAGATAACCTGACCGGCGATACAGGTGGGACCGTGGTCCCAGGCAGATAAGCTGACCGGCGATGCAGGTGGGACCGTGGTCCCAGGCAGATAACCTGACCGGCGATACAGGTGGGACCGTGGTCCCAGGCAGATAAGCTGACCGACGACGCAGGTGGGACCGTGGTCCCAGGGAGATAACCTGAGCGGCGATACAGGTGGGACCGTGGTCCCAGAGAGAATATTCAGGCCAGTTATGTTTTCTGGCCTGTGAGAAAGGAAATGAAGTAAAGGGAGATCACCGTAGACTAAAGCGTGTCCGCATCAGACTCCTGGTTTCTCAAGCTCCTTAAGAATGGCTTCTATTTTCTCTATACACTCCGCAGGAATGCGGGACCTATCCAGGTTAAGCACCATTTTATCGCCCTTATACAATGCTGTTGCCCCTGGAGCAAACTGATGACGTGAGCTCAGATTAACTCTTGATGCGGGAGATTGTTTCAGTACGGATGTTAAAAGACTAATGACCTCTTCAGCTTCAAAGATTAGTCCCGCTTTCTTCTGATCGTGGAGAGTCTCAGCCTGCTGCTTCAGTAATTCTTCTTTATCTGCAAAAGCCTTCTGAAGGGCTTCACCTGACCGGGCAGACAGTTCTCCAGGATGTGCAAACAGGGCAACAACGGATTTAGGCAATTTGGCCGTATTGATACAGCGGGTAATGATCTTACGAGAGATGTTTTCCGCATCGGCAAGCGCAGAAATATTTCCTGCAAACTCATTCTGCAGCCGGCTTGTATAACGCAGGCCACGTTCATAAGCACTCGTCGGCCGATAATCGTTACCCAGTCGGGACAATGCAGCCATCTGCTCATCGTCCAGTTCACCAACCAGAACGCGATAATCACTTTCCGTCAGGATTGCGGCTTTACGGCGACGGCTGCCGTCGGCAATTTCTATGACATCAGAAACCCGGCGGCCGAAAGCTGGAGTCTGCTGACCGGTCAGTAAAAATGAAGGAATGAGATCATCCAGAGCATCTTCGGTAAGTAGTTCCTGATCGCGCTCATTGCCTGACCATACGCGTGAAGCGCTCTCAACAGAGTCTCCCCGGAGCACCTCAAGGGTAAATTTCACTTCCCGTCCACATACCGGAAGAGAGATTGCATTACCGCGGGCCATAGCACCCACGCGCGCAATTAATGAATCCACCATCGGCGCGGCCGGCGCCGGTGATGAAGTATCTTCAGTCGATTGACTATGTGTGGTATGTCTTGGAATGACAGGAGCACGCTTCATTATCTAATCTCCCAGCGTGGTTTAATCAGACGATCAAAAATCTCATTGCAAACAGGCTCCCAGATAGAGAGGGCATTACGCCAGGCACCGGTTGAAGAACGTTGATCAATAGCCTGTTCAAAAACGGTTCTCATACGGATCTGACCTTTACCGACTTCATCCGTTTCGCGCACAACATTTTTAAGGACCATGCTTCCCCAGGCATCCCGAATTTGTTCTTCCATCCACGGGGACTGTGAGCCATTATTATTACTGTATTTGGTAAGCAGAATACGGACATCTGGCTCGAAGCCTTTAAGATCCACGTTCTTAAGCAGGTCACGAAGCATATCGAAAAACTGCAGTGCGGAGGTGTAGTCGAACAGCTCTGCCGGAGTAGGGACAATCAGAACATCAGCAGCGCATACAACATTTATCGTACCGATACCAAGGTTGGGTGCACTGTCGATAACTATCACGTCATAATCATGAGCGACAGTTTCAATGGCCAGACGGAGCATCAGGTGCGGGTCAGCAGGTAATTTGCCTTCGTCAAATTTCCCCATCAGCTCGGTTTCAATGCGGTGCAGTGCCAGACAGGACGGGATGATATCAAGGCCAGGCCAGCAGGTGGGCTTTATAGCGTAGCTGGCGTCATCCTTTTCCCCAAGATAAAAGGGCAGGAGAGTGTCCTCAGCATGAATATGAAGATCGGGCACCCATCCGTGATACATAGAAGCAGTTCCCTGTGGGTCATTGCCTTCAACAAGCAGAACACGGAGTCCTTTCAGAGCAAGATCCTGAGCCAGGTGAACGGATACTGAGGTTTTGTAAACACCACCTTTGTGAGCTGCAACGCCAATCACCGGCGGAAACGCATCTTCAGCACGGCGCAGTCGTGTACCAAATACATCCCGCATGTGATTGATTTGTTCGATGGTATAACCAACGCGTTGCTCAACTCTCCCACGGGTTTCCATATCAGGGTGCGGCAGCCGGCCAGCTTTCTCGGCATCCCTGATAGCCTGAGATGACACGCCAACTAAATCTGCCGCTTCACCAATCCTCCAGCGCCGGGTTATTTTCCGGGCTTCCGGACTGTCATCATTAAACTGTGCAATGGCGATTGCTTTCGTCATTTCATGACCAGCACTTATGCACTGGTTGAGTGTATCCATGAGTCCCATACTGAACATCCTTTAATCATCACTTTGCATTATTTTATTAAATCTTGGAATTTATTGCAAAGCAACAATAAAATCGCAAAGCACACGAAAAAGTGCAAAGTGAACCACATTGGGTAATGAAAGAACGCAGGGGATTACAAAAGAGTACATACCGCAGTCAATATTAATCACTGCCGCTCGCCGCAGTAAGCGATCTCACACAGTGAGAAAGCGGCGAGGAAGCGGAAAATCACAGAACTCACAGATTGCACGTACGTCGGGTTGCTAAAGATGACTCGGGATCAGCCAGTTATAATGAAATTGACTGCGGTATGTAATATATTGACTATGGTATGATGCTTACCGCATCTGTAGGAAAGACGACTCAGCATACCGCAGTCAATGTTTCATTGTTGTACCTGTAGATCTCAATCTTCCAGAGCGTATTCAGGAAAATCAGGCCAGGGGTCTGGATATCTGGTGTGGCGCTTCCGGCCTTGTATCTGGGTTATTCATGGTCTCGATCCAATAATTGATCCCAAGGAGATCATAGTGAGATCCAAAAGAGATCCCCGGATCGCTCCAGCATGCGCTGTAACTGGCTTTAACGTCTGTCTGGATCGACTGCGGAATGTAAAATGTTGACTGTTATATGCATAATCTAATACTGTGATATGCAACGGTATTTACTGAGGTATGTATATCCGTTGACTGCGATACGTATTACTACATCCTTTTGTGGATAACCGTTGAGGATCAAGATGACGAGCGAAAATAATAGCTTACTTCTGAACCTTCAGGAAGTTGATAAGACAACCGGTGAAGTTGTTAAGCTGGATGTCAACAGCACCAGTACCGTGCAGCCAGTAGCGCTCATGAGACTCGGTCTCTTCGTCCCAACTCTGAAATCAACAGGGAAGAGCAAGGCGAACCGGAAAAACGTTACAGACGCGACTGAGGAGCTTGTACAGCTGGCCATTGCCAAAAGCGAAGGATACACTGACGTTAAGATCACCGGTTCGCGTCTTGATATGGACACGGATTTTAAAGTCTGGCTGGGGATAATTCGCTCCATGTCGGAGTATGGGGTAAAAAGTGACACCCTGGAACTGTCGTTCGTCGAATTCGTTAAGATGTGCGGATTTGACTCCCGTCGTTCAAACAAAAAAATGCGCGATCGCATCAGTAATTCCCTGTTTAAACTCGCCTCGGTTACGCTGAAGTTCCAGAGCGAGACCAAAGGATGGACCACCCATCTGGTGCAGTCAGCCTATTATGACATCAACGAGGATATCGTTGAGATCAAGGCTGAACCTAAGCTGTTTGAGCTTTACCACATGGACAGAAGGGTACTGCTGCGGCTGAAAGCCATTGACGCCCTGCAGCGCAAGGAATCAGCCCAGGCGCTTTATACCTACATCGAAAGTCTTCCCCAGAATCCTGCACCTATTTCCATGAAACGGATGCGTGACCGGCTGAATCTCACCTCAAATGTCTATACACAGAACCACACGGTGCGTAAGGCGATGGAGCAGCTGCGTGATATTGGTTATCTGGATTACACCGAGTTTAAACGTGGCCGAGCCACCTATTTCAGCGTGCATTATCGCAACCCCAAACTCATCAGTAGTCCTGTGAAGGTTCCGCGCAAAGAGGAAGAAGAGAAGGCGCCAGAGCAAAATTATGACGAAGTCATTAAGGCGCTGAAGGCTGCTGGCATCGATCCTCTTAAACTGGCTGAAGCCCTCTCAGCGATGAAGCCAGAAAATTGACTGCGATATGCATATCATGACTGCCGTATGCCGCTAAGGACATTCCATTGACTGTGATATGCATCACGCATACCGCAGTCAATATTTATTCTCTATCATGTCTGCCCGGATCGAACAATATTGACTGTCATATGTGATTTCGGGTCATGATACGCAGATATTGACTACGGAATGCGGGTTTAATGGGGGTAATCCCTGGTCTGTTCACCATTCCATGGGGGATAACATGCCACAGTCAATTTTTCAGTAACGCTCTATATCCCTTACGAAAATCTCAATCGGGTGCTGAGACGGTCATGTTACCTGACGGTATCCGTTCCCCTGTGTACTGCAGGTTTAGCCCGGCAGGATGAGACTGCAGCTGTCTGTATAACCCGGCGCCAGCTTCACACTGTTAAATGCGATCAGGAAACGGGAGCCGAATGGCAGAAAGGTGTTGGCTAGGGAAGGTGCGAATAAGCAGGTTATTTCTTCCCAAGCTGACTCGCTGATTAAAATTTCGCGGATCTGGGCCGATTTTTTTCCCGCAAACACATCGAATCAGCCTATTTAGGGGTCAGTTTGGAGATCGGAAATTTTTGTACGTTAAGCACATTATTTAACCAATTCGGATACGTAAGTGATTGATTTATCGTCATTGGCTATCGCTTTTAGGTTGTCGCTCTTGCTGTATCGCATTTAGGTTATCCGATTAAGACAAAATCCCCTGAAAACGCTGTATAGCGCGGGAGTACACCCTATTGCTACAGGTAAGCCTGTTCGAAAAAACAGGCTTACCGTACAATAATTCTCTATATCCAAACTGACCCCAAGAAGGACACCTTCAGCGCGGCCGTGGTCGGTTCGCCGGTAAAGTAGGCTTTACCCTCGCTCTCATTCCACTTGTTCTTCACAGGGTCGTAGCCGCGGTTAAGCACGCTGATGCCGCCGTCGCTGCGCTTGCCGTAGGTGGCGGTAACCTGCTCTAGGCCGCGTTCAAAGCGGTTTTCCAGGCGAGCGACTTCGTACCATTTGCCAAGATAGCGGCTGGCGTCAAAACCGGAAATGGGCTGCACGCCCTTCGGTGGGGTAGGGGATTTACAGGCTACCAGCGTCAGGGCAATGGCAACACCGGTCACAACAGGCCATAGCTTCATGAGAATTCCTTTCATTTGCACGGTTGGAAATTAAGTGTAGTGCACCGCGGCGGCGCTTCATCCCATCCGCGAAAATTCGTAGTATATTGAGAGTATTCCTCAACTCTGGACACGGACATGGCTTACTCCATCGGCGAATTCGCCAGACTCAGCGGGATCACCGCCACCACGCTGCGGGCCTGGCAGCGGCGCTACGGCTTACTCAAGCCTCAGCGCACGGAGGGCGGCCACCGCCAGTACAGCGATGAGGACGTCCAGCAGGCGCTAAAAATCCTCGACTGGGTAAAAAAAGGCGTCCCGATTGGCCAGGTCAAACCGCTGCTGGAGCGCCCTACGTCGCGCCTGACCAACAACTGGCTCACGCTGCAGCAGAGCATGTTACAGCGCCTGCAGGACGGCAAAATCGAGTCCCTGCGTCAGATGATTTACGACGCAGGACGCGAGTACCCAAGACCAGAACTGGTCGCGAACGTGCTGCGTCCGCTGCGCAGTCAGGTGTCGGCAAACGTCGCCGCCGCCATGACCCTGCGGGAGATCCTCGACGGCATCATCATCGCCTACACCTCGTTTTGCTTGGAAGGCGATAAAAAAGCGCCGGGCGACAACATCCTGCTCAGCGGCTGGAACCTGAATGACCCGTGCGAAGTCTGGCTCGAAGCCTTAACCCGCACCGGGCAAGGCCACCGTATCGATATTTTACCCACGCCGCCCGCCACGCTGGCCCCGGAGATTTTCCCGGACCGCCACTGGCTTCTGGTCACGCGCGGTAAACTCACCGCCGCGCGCAAAAAGCAGATCGAGCAGTGGCAGCAGCAGGTATCGCTTGAAGTGATTATCCTCTAATCATTTTCTCCTGCGGGAATCTTCACGAAAAGTTGAATATTTTCCCGCGCCACAAATGCTAACGTTTTCCTGTGACCGACAACCCCACAGGAAAACACAATGAAAAAAACTGCCTCTCTGCTGATGCTGACCACCCTGGCCTTTGCCCCTGCCGCCTTTAGCGCCCCTGCCGGCACGCTGAGCGTACACATTCTTGACCAGCAAACCGGGATGCCGCCATCGTACGTTACCGTCACGCTGGAAAAACAGCAGCAGGACAAATGGACCCCAATTGCCAGCGGCAAAACTGACCATGACGGCCGCATCAAATCGCTTTATCCGGAGGATCAGGATATGCAGCCCGGCGTCTATAAAGTGGCCTTTAAAACCGCAGATTACTTCCACGGGAAGAAGCTGGACTCCTTCTTCCCGGAGATCCCGGTGCTGTTCACCGTAACCCGGACCAACGAAAAGCTGCACATCCCTCTCCTGCTGAGCCAATACGGTTATTCAACTTACAAGGGCAGTTAAGAAACGTTGATTTTAAAGGCAAATAAAAAATAATTCCGCTAATACTTGGACAAATTAGTTATGTTGTGTAAGTTTTAAAGAGAAGAACGGGAGGACCACACCATGACAACAAAACCTGTGCTCGGTATTAGCGGATGTTTGACCGGGTCTGCCGTTCGCTTCGACGGCGGACACAAGCGTATGGGCTTTGTCATGGATGAACTGGCCCAGTGGGTGAGTTTCAGGCCCGTCTGCCCGGAAATGGCGATTGGCCTGCCGACGCCACGCCCGGCCATACGCCTGACGCTGACGGACAGCGGCGAAACGCAGCTCCGCTTCAGCAAGCCGCCCCATGATGATATAACGCAGAAAATGGCCGACTTTACGGCGGACTATCTGCCAAAAATCGGCGATCTGTCGGGATTTATCGTCTGCGCGAAATCGCCAAGCTGCGGCATGGAACGCGTGCGGCTATATGATGAAAACGGCAACCGGGGCCGCAAGGAGGGTGTCGGGCTGTTCACCGCCGCCCTGCTTGAAACCTACCCGTGGCTGCCCGTGGAGGAAGACGGTCGGCTGCACGCCCCGGTGCTGCGGGAAAACTTTATCGAGCGGGTATTTGCCCTGCACGAGCTGAACACGCTGCGCGCTAAAGGCCTGACGCGCCGCGCGCTGCTGGATTTCCACAGCCGCTATAAATTGCAGCTTCTGGCGCACCATCAGGCGGGCTACCGCGAGATTGGCCCGTTCGTTGCGTCGCTGCATGAATGGGAAGATCTGGACGCGTTCTTCGTGGCGTACCGCGAAAAGCTGATGACCATCCTGAAAAAGCCCGCCTCGCGGAAAAACCATACCAACGTGCTAATGCATATCCAGGGCTATTTCCGTAACCAGCTGAACAGCCGCCAGCGCGTCGAGCTGCGCGATGTGATCCTGCACTATCGCGACGGGCTGCTACCCATCCTCGCGCCGTTGACGCTACTGAAACACTACATGGCCGAATACCCTGACCGGTATCTGATGACGCAAAACTACTTTGATCCCTATCCTGATGATTTGGGTCTGCGTCTGGCAGTAACCTGACGATAAAAATGCGAAGGCCCGTTTGACCCACAGAGGCCCAAAGCAGTACCCCGTTTAGACGACACCCTCACTGTCGTCTCTTTTTTGCATTCCACACAAAAGACTGTAATTATGTACAGGATTGTAACGCAAAAAGGGACTGCCTGTGATCACCACCCTGCACATTCAAAACTACCGCTCGATTCGCGAAATGTCGCTGGAGCTGGAACAGCTCAACATCGTCTTTGGCCCAAACGGCACCGGAAAATCCAATATCTACAAGGCGATCCACCTGATGCACAGCGCCGCACAGGGGCAGTTTTCGCAGGCACTGGCGAACGAGGGTGGGATTTTAAAAGTGTTCTGGGCAGGCAAAACCCGCAGCGACCAGCTGCGGCGGATGAATTTGGCCGTTGAAACCGAAACCTACGAATACGAGCTGCAGGTAGGCTTTGTCGAAAAACTGCCTTACCCCTCACAGTTTCAACTCGATCCGGTGATCAAAGAAGAGTCCATCTGGCTGAGTGGTCAATACCGCCGCCCGTCGTCACAGCTGATGAAGCGTAAAAATCAGGCCGTATTTCTGAACAACGTGCATCACGAGAAAGTCACCCACAGCGGCACGCTGTATGAGAACGAATCGGTGTTCGGCCAGCTTGGCGAGCCGCATCTTTACCCGGAAGTGTCGCAGATGCGCGAGTCGCTGCGTAACTGGCGCTTTTATCAGGAGTTTTCTGTATCAATCGGCTCGGCCATGCGCGCGCCTCAGGTCGGTTTCCGCTCCCCAGTGCTGGCCAGCGACGGCGCAAACCTGGCGGCGGCGTTTCAGACCATCGTGGAAATTGGCGACGAGCTGCTGCTGATGCGCATCCTCGACCAGGCCTTCCCCGGCTGCGTGTTTTACAGCGACAACACCGGCGGACGCTTCCGGATGATGATGCAGCGTGAAGGGCTAAGCAGACCGCTGGAGCCGGCGGAATTCTCCGACGGCACTCTGCGTTTTCTGTGCCTGGCGGTGGCGCTATTAAGCCCGCGTCCACCGGCCTTTATCGCCCTCAACGAACCGGAAAACAGCCTGCATCCGCAGATGCTGCCCGCGCTGGCGAGCTTAATCGCCGAGGCCAGCCGCTACTCGCAAATTTGGCTGACCAGCCACTCGCCGGAACTGGCGAATTTAATTGAGAAACAGAGATCGTTTTCGCTGTATCAGCTGTCGATGGTGGAAGGAGAAACGAAGGTGGAGAGGCTGGGGTAGTCTCCCAGAGGGCACTGTTGCAAAGTTAGCGATGAGGCAGCCTTTTGTCTTATTCAAAGGCCTTACATTTCAAAAACTCTGCTTACCAGGCGTATTTCGCCCAGGGGATCACCATAATAAAATGCTGAGGCCTGGCCTTTGCGTAGTGCACGCATCACCTCAATACCTTTGATGGTGGCGTAAGCCGTCTTCATGGATTTAAATCCCAGCGTGGCGCCGA